>CAYVSX010000014.1:0-14436 GCA_964454245.1 uncultured Candidatus Saccharibacteria bacterium
GCCCACGGAAACTCCTGCGCCAATATGGCCAGGCCAATAAATACCACCACCCAGCCGGGGCCGGGGTACGGTATCATCACAATGCCACACAGTAGCACTATGCCGCCCACCACGCCCAGTATAATCTTGCGGGTGCGGTGCGGTAGCCTGCCAAGTAATTTGTTCATAGCTCTAGTATACCCTAATTGTGATTTCATACTTAGTGTACTATTGACACTAACTCAACCGAGGCATACAATAGTGCTATAAATACACTAAGTAAAGGAGTCTGCTATGCGCGAACTACAGCAAAAAATAATTACCGAACTAGGCGTAAAGCCAATTATCAACCCCGAGCAAGAAATCACCGCACGCACGCGATTTTTGGCCGACCGCCTGGGCGCCACCAGCCTAAACGGTTTTGTGCTGGGGGTATCTGGTGGGCAAGATTCGCTGCTAGCCGGTATGCTGGCGCAGCGTGCCGCCGAACAATTGCGCGCCCAGGGGCGCGATGCCGACTTTACCGCCCTGCTACTGCCCTACGGCGAACAGCGCGACCGCGACGATGCGCTGCTAGCGATCGATACCATACAGCCCGACCATGTGCTCGATGTTGACATACGCCTAACGGTCGACCCATTTGTAGCGTCAATCGAGGCCGCCACAGGCAAACCAATGCGCGACTTTACCAAAGGCAACGCCAAGGCCCGGGTGCGCATGATAGCCCACTACGCCTTTGAAGATGAACTAAAAATCGGCACCGACCACGCCGCCGAGGCTGCAACCGGCTTCTTTACCAAATACGGCGACGGTGCAGCCGATGTGCTGCCACTAAGCGGCCTAAACAAGCGCCAAGGCCGGCAACTACTGCAAACCCTGGGCGTACCCGAAGTGTTTACCACCAAGGCACCGACTGCCGACCTGCTAGATACCACCCCTGGCCAGGCCGACGAAACCGAGCTGGGCATAACCTACGACCAGCTAGATGACTACCTAGAAGGCAAGGAAATCGACCCCGCCGCTGCCGATGCCATTGAGCAGCGCTACATCGCCACCATGCACAAGCGCGAACTGCCTATAGCGTTTTCGGATTAAATAGTGTATAATCTACACTATGAAATACTCTGGGCCATACACACCACCTACACTAACCGTGGATGCCGTGATTTTTCGGCTAACCGGCAACGAACTAGAAGTACTACTAACCAAACGGGCTGAAGAGCCGTTTAAGGGCGATTGGGCGCTGCCGGGCGGCTACTGCGCCCAGGGGCAAACCACATTAGAGGCACTAAGTGCTATCACCAAGCGCAAAGTTGGTATAGATTTAGAGGCTCAGCTGAACTATCTAGAGCAGCTATACACCTTTGACACCGTAGCGCGCGACCCACGCGGCCACGCTGTGAGTGTGACCTACATGGGTTGCGGCCGCAATATCGAGGCAATTGGCGGAGACCAGGCCACCGCCTGGCACCCGGTAGATCGCCTGCCTAGCCTGGCCTACGACCACGCCGATATCATTGCCTACGCCCGCGAGCGACTAGCAGCAAAGCTTACTTACACCAATGCCGCCATGGGCTTGTTGCAGCCTAAATTCACCCTAAGCCACCTACAAACCGCCTACGAGGCAGTAATGGGCCGCGAGCTTGATAAGCGAAACTTCCGCAAAAAGTTCTTGGGGCTAGGGCTTATCCACGAAACTCCCGATACTTGGCGCGACGGTGCGCACCGCCCCGCCAAATTGTATGCCTTTAATAACGAAACCCTAGAGGTGCTAAGCCGCAGTTTTGACTGATGCCGCTAGGCGCTCAGACAAATCACGCAATGTATCATGCAGCAATGTCCGCCCGTAATCAGCCGGGCGGTTTTGCACTTTGCCGTGGCGAAACAGCGACATCGCCGCCACAATCGACGCCGTACTGTCGGTATCGCCGCCCAAATTTACCGCCTCGTACACCGAGCTAGAGAATTCGCCGTCATGCAGCATGAATACCCCATACGCCATAGCCAGTGTTTCGGGCACATAAAACCCCTTGCCGTCGGTATGCTGCAATATATAGTCCGTACCTGGCTCATCTTGTGTGCGTAAGTAGCGCAGCGCCTGCGACACGTGATTCGAGCGCCTGCCCAGCTGTGCCTCATGCCACAGCGCAAAGGTATAGGGTAGGTCGCTAAATTCATTAGCATCGTACTGCTCGGTACCTAGGTATAATAATGTATCGTAATGCACGCGCGTAGCCACTTGCGCCTCAAATGACCGGTGAGTAAAAGCTGTAAATGCATCGAGCTGCTGGTACGCCCTGGTGTCTGGGGTATTGTGCGCTATCAGCCAGTAAGCCAGTGGTGCCAGCTTCATAATCACCCCATTACCCGCGCCGTTTGCTTCGCCACATTCTTGCCAAAGCGTGTCCGCCATATAGCGCTCTACGGCATGCGTGGTAGAGCCGCCCCAGCCACGCTTTACCACCTGCCCGCTGGGCTTAGTCACCTGCAGCGTGTTGTTGTATTCTGCTACGTGCTCGTCCGCAATAGCGGCCATATCGAACGTGCCAGCACGTACCAGCGCCCGCGCTACCGCCATACTTAGCTGCGTATCGTCGCTCCATGTGCCCGCGCCAAATTCGCCTGTGTAAAATGGGTTTTCGTGCACCGGCAATAGTTGGTTGACGCGCCCATACTTGTTGGCGATATACTCATGCGAACGAGTTTCTACCGGCAGCCCCGCCGCATCGCCATAGGCAATGGCGGGTAATAATTCTTCGCCTATAGATTGTAATCGCTCTGTCATACGCTAACTCCGTTATATCTTCACTGTACGCTCAATGCCTTTTTTTGTAAATAGTGTTGACTTTACACTAACTATACTGTAGGGTGAAAATAGTTAGTGTAAAAAGTACACTAAGTAACGAAAGGAGTTTACAAAAATGAAGAAATTACTAACAACTACCCGTGTGAGTGCCCGCCGCGACGTCGCCGAAAGCCTACTGGTAGGCACTGCCCTAACGGGGCTATCATACATCGTAGGCCTGGCAGCCGGCTGGATAACCGAGCTGAACTGGCTCGAGCTGTTTGCCGTATTTACATCGTACGCCTGCACCTATTTATGTGTGAAGGAACGGCGTATCAATTACCCTGTTGGCGCCATCAGCACCGCCGCCTACGCTGTACTATTTTTGCAAAATGGATTGCTACTTAGCGCCATCCTCAATGCCTACCTAGTACCGACACTGGTGTACGGCTGGTTCCGCTGGCGCAAAGACACCCACACACGCCCCGTCACCCATGTATCGCTAAAGATGGTGCCAGTATATTTGCTCGTGGCCGGAATTGGCTACGCCGGCGCGGCCTACATCAGCCAGCTGCTGGGCGGCAGCATGGCATGGGCTGACGCCATGATCTTGGCGGCAACGATATTAGCACAGTTCTTGCTGGATAATAAGAAATTAGAAACCTGGGCGGTATGGGCAATCGTCAATGTATTTGCCATTTACACCTACGCAACTACCGGCCTGCCGCTCGTCGCATTCCAGTATGTCTTCTTCCTGATGAACACTGTATACGGCTATGTGATTTGGCGCCGCAGCAAACGAAGCACCGATACACTGCCAACTCACGCCGATACTGGCATCCCAATGGAGCCATAATATGCGCCCCTACACTATTACCATCATCGGTGCCGAATCGACTGGCAAGACTACCCTGTCGCGCCAATTAGCCGCGGCACTGCGTGGTGATTGGCTGTGCGAATTTGCCCGCCCCTACCTAGAAACGACCGATGGTAAAGTGAATAAACAATCGATGCATGCCATATGGCAGGGCCAGCGCGCCTTGCAGTATGGCGGGCACAGCAGCTTGCGCCAGTACGCCGTGCAAGACACCGACCTATACGCAACCGTTGGCTACTGGCAGTTGCCGCACGTGCAACCCACCATTGGTGCCTGCCCAAAACAACTTGTAGCCGATGCGTCACGCCTTAAGTCAGATTTGTACATTATCACCCAAAGTAACATTGCCTTTACGCCCGACCGGCTACGCTATGGCGGTGACAAACGCGAAAGCCCTGACGACTATTGGGTTGCACTATGCCACCAACACCAGCTGCCGTTTGTGGTGCTAAGTGCGAGCGATCCAAAGGAAAGGCTAGCCGAAGCGTTACATAGTATCAAAGAAAGGAGTATACAATGAAAGGCGTTGTAATTGGCAAGTTTTACCCGCCGCACCTAGGGCATAATTACCTAATAGACACGGCGCTAAAAAATTGCGATGACGTGGATGTACTGGTGGTAGATAATCCGGCGTATAAACTACCAAGCGACAAGCGCGCCGAATGGTTGCGCGCCCGGCACCCGAATGCTCACGTGCAGATTATCCCCGATATAAACGATGACGATAATTCGCCAGCCTGGGCGCTGCACACCATGCGGTTTTTGGGCTACCGGCCAGACTGCGTATTTAGCAGCGAGACCTACGGCAAACCATGGGCTACAGCGATGGGTTGTAAGTATGTTAATGTCGATATTGCCCGCACTACCGTGCCGATATCTGGCACCAAGGTACGGCACGATCTGCTAAAAACGTGGGGTTATTTAAGCGACCAAACCAAAGCCGGGATGGCGCTGCGCATTGTGGTTTTGGGCGCTGAATCAACCGGCACCACCACCTTATCGCGCGACCTAGCCGCTGCCCTGAACGTGCCGTGGGTGCCCGAGATCGGGCGTAACTACACCGAATCGATACTAACCACCAACTACGAGTGGTTTAACGACGACTTTTACCGGATTGGCCGGCTGCAACAAGCCTACGAAAATGAAATAGCAGCCCGCAGTGACGGTGTGATTGTGTGCGACACCAACGCCGTGGCTACTGAGCTATGGCAACGCCGCTATATGGGGCGCACCACGGCCAAAATGCAGCGCATCGCCAGCGCCGACAAAGCCGATTTGTACATCATTACTGGCGACGAAATCCCCTTTGTGCAAGATGGCATCCGCGACGGCGAGCACCTGCGCCACCGCATGCACCGCTGGTTTGTATCGCATATTAAAAAAACGGGCGTGCCGTATATTGTGGTGACTGGCGACCGAAAAGAACGCCTGGCCGCCGCCCTAACGGCCGCCAAGCAAACCATCCGCGACGGCCGGCGGATAAAATAGTTTACTTGCTAGCAAATATCCGCTTGGCGATGGCGGTGGTTTTATCTTGGGCGTCGGCGGTGGGGGCGCCGCCGGCAGTGTAACTGATGATGATCCATGATGTATCGGTAAGGATGTGTAGCTGGCTGTTGGTTCGATTAAAGAACGCTTGCTTGCCTACGCCTTCTACCTCTTGCACATTGTTTGCTTGTTTATGCGCGGCAAAATCTTGCTTATTTTGCGCTGCGCCGGTGTCATCGTAGCCACTGCGGACTCTCATAATTATGGCTTGCATGGCATTTTTGTCGCTGTTGCTATCTGTGTAGCTGCAGTCGCTCGTAGCCGTACCACTATCGCCGATTTCTTGATCGCCGTTACCGCCCAGTACTTCTTTACCCAAAAACTCCTGGGCAATACTTTTGGTAAGCAAGTTGCAAGCGACCACCGGCTGGTACACGATATTTATGCGCTGGCTTTGATTGTTATACGCAAACAACCCTACCAGCAAACCAACTATTACGATGGCTAGGCCGATATACAGTTTGGCGCGTGGCGCCATTGGTGATGGTGCTGATACTTCTTCGGTCGATGTTTCGGGCGTGGTATTCATATGCTTAGTATACACCATTGTTATAGTTGTATATATTACTACACTATTTTAAATAGTTAGTGTTGACTTTACACTAACTATCGATTACTATTGGTGTATAGATAGTGTATAAAATACACTAAGTAAAGGAGACGTATTATGAACCAAGAACGAACTGGCGAAACCCGACACCTGTTAGTGGCGGTAGACGTGCAAAACGATTTTATTGACGGTACACTAGCCGTTAAGGACGGCATCGATATAGTAGCGCCCATCAATACCCTAGCCCATGCGGTGCGCCGCGACCTAGGCCGGGTGGCATTTACCCGCGACTGGCACCCTGCCATTACGCCACATTTTGAACAATGGCCGGTGCATTGTGTCGCCGGCACCGATGGCGCCGCCCTGCACCCTGATTTGCAAGTGCAAACCGGCGACGTGATACTAAACAAAGGTATGGGCCAAACCGATGGCTACTCTGGCACCGAGGCCGTGGCCGATGATGGCACAACGCTAGAGCAACTAATACTGCCGGTAGACCGCCGCGAGCAAGTGCGGGTATTTATTGGCGGCTTGGCAACGGACTTTTGTGTTAAGGCGACGGCTGTAGGTATAGCAGAAATCTTTAGGGATTATGACAATGTAAAAATCGACCTGGTAACCGATGCGGTACGTGGTGTAAACCTGCAAGCGGGCGACGACATAGCGGCAGTTAAGGCGATGGCCGATGCTGGTGTAAATATTATTAACTTGGCCGATGCGCTAGCATTAGTCGACGAAAACCGCCTGGAGCAATAACCATGGAAAAGCTACTCAACCTGCAAGATCAGTACAAGTTCCCGATGGGACAGCTGATATATGAGCAAGAGCCAGACGCCGAAGTTACTTTCAAAATGACCAATCGCAGAGCCTTAAAAGGCATGCGCATTGCGGACTATATAAACCCTGGTGAGCTGCAAGAATATTACGATGGCTTGCGCGAACTGCAATTTGGTGCTGATGAGCTAGCCGTACTAGAGGCACAAAAAGACAAACGTTATACCAAAGAATTTTTGGGCTACTTGGCAGCATTTCGGCTACCCGAAATTGAAGTTAGCATTGACCCTACGAATAATGATATCACCGCCAGCACCACTGCGGCTTGGAACGATTCATCGCTATGGGAGATCCCAATGCTCAGTGCTATCCCGGAGCTCTATTACCCGAAATATATTGCGGCGAATGGCGGCAAAATGAGCGATGTATGGAACGAAGGCGACCGCCGACTGGACGCAATGATCGCATTGATGAAGCAAAACCCGGATGTGAAGTTTAGTGAATTTGGTACCCGCCGCCGCTTTAGTAGTGAGTGGCAAGACCACGCGGTAGAACGATTTGTGACGGAATGCCCCGAAAACTTGATTGGCACCAGCAACCCGCTACTGGCCGCTAAATATGACATACCAGCCAGTGGCACCAACGCCCACGAATTAGGAATGACGTACGCTGCACTAATGGAAGCCCGCGGCGGCAACCCAATCGATGGCCAAGCCAAGGTTGTAGCCGACTGGTTAGAGCGGTTCCCGGCCATGCCGGTGGTGCTGACGGATACATTTACGACCGATGCAACTTTGGCAAGTTTATCGCGCGAACAAGTTGAGCAAATCAAGAGCTACCGCGTCGATAGCGGTGATGAACGGGTGATCGGTGAAAAGATTATTCACTTCTTACAAACTAATGATATTGATCCGTTAACTCGCACGTTGTTCTTTAGCAACAGCCTAACACCCGAAAAAGTCGTCGACTTACACCGCTACTTTGCAGGTAAAGTTGGCATAGCATTTGGCATTGGCGGCCACTCGGTAAATAATATGGGCTTTGACGCGCTACACGATTTACCAAGTATGAATATTGTGGCGAAAGCCGTAGAAGTAAATGGCCATGGCACCGTAAAATTAAGCGATGACGAAGGCAAGCACATGGGCGCGCCCGAAAATGTAGCCCGCTACAGGCGGCTTGCCGCCGAGCGCGTAGGCCAGCGTGCACTGGCGCTGGTGTCGTAGCAGTATGAAAGAGCGTATGACCCTACCGACCGAATTGCCGCTGCATCCATGGCGCGACCGATTAGAGCAACTGCCCGAGGGCAAAGGTAACTTTTACCACTACGGCCCAAACTATACGGCAGACCCGATAGTAATTGCGAATGGTAAATTGCTACTCATCCAACGCGGTGATAGCGGCAAATGGGCGCTGCCCGGCGGCTTTGTTGACCAGGGCGAAGACGCCATAACCGCCGGCCTACGTGAGCTGGGCGAAGAGGCCAACCTAGTGTTAGACGATAGTAATCCGCAAATTATCTACGAAGGTCCGGTGGATGACCCACGCGCTACACTAAATGCTTGGCCGGAAACTACCGCTCTGTTATGGAGATTGGCCGGCGAGGCGGAAATTCGTGCCGGCGACGACGCCCAAGCTACCGCCTGGTTTGCGCTAAACGAATTACCTAGCGAATTGCACGGTTCGCATGCCGCGCTGATTGAGCAAGCCATTACAAACTATGGCACATGGAAAGAGCAATTGGCCTACTTTGGCGACCGCTGCGATATAACCGAGCCGACCGGTGGGCACATGGGCTATGAACGCAGCATAGTAACCCTGCCCGGTAGCACCAGACTATTTATTAAACATCACAACCCAGCGCATTTTAGTGATAGCGAGCGCGAGCGACACTCGCGCGATTATTTGCAAAAAGAATTTGCCGTCTACCAACAGTTGGCCGCGCAAACGCCGCACATTGCCGCTTGCCATGATTTGGTAGCCGACCATACTTTAGTACTACAGGCCTACGACCAGCGCGATGGCTGGCATTGGAGTGCGCCAAACGACCAAGCGCTGCAAGCAAAATATATCGGCGATGTACTACAGGCGTTGAGTGAAATTGAGCAAGTGACCTTTAGCGACATCAGCGATGTGCGCCCGGCCCACGAATCTTTTGAACGTGATGGCTGGGGCGATTATGCAAACAAGCGTAGCGCTATTATGGCGCTGCTAGCCACCAGTGATTTGCCGCTAGCGAACGAACTTGGCGATGAGCTTGACGGTTTATACAAGCAACATCAAAGCCGCCCAGTGGTGGCACACACTAGCTTTGCCCACACCGATATTCGGCAATCTAACCTAGCTTGGCACCCGGCCGAAGGCGTGCGAATAGTCGACTGGAGCTGGGCTGGGCCAAGTGCGCCGGGGCTTGATACGACTAGCTTTCTGATTGACCTTACCAAAGCCAGCATCGATACGAGCGACTACATGCAACATTTTGTGCCCCACCATGCCCGCACACTAATTGGCTTTTGGCTGGGCCGCGCCACGCTACCAAACCACCACGGTACAAACGTGCGCGAGCATCAGCTGGCTTCGGCAGTTACGGCCTATTCGTTACTGCGGCAGTTGCAGTAAAAAATCGCGAACTTTAGCAAAGGGTTTCATTCGCTCGGCGTAGGTTCGCTCGTTATCTTCTTGCGACATTTCGGCGCGGGTAATATCGTAACCATCGTTTATAAAAAAGGTGTCAAAGCCAAAGCCATTTTTACCGCGTGGCGCTTCGCTAACAGTGCCGAGTAATTCACTATCAAAAAACTCCATATGTTCACCATCGTAGTAGACAAACGTGCAGCGGATTACCGCGCCGCGGTCGCTAAAGCCATCGAGCATTTTGCAACAAGCTTCGGCGCCGGCATGGTCGACAAACCACTTAATGTATGGGCCGGGCAAATCGCCCAGCGCGTTAAACGATAGGCTAACGTCCTCTACTAACACCGGGCGGCCAACCGCCTGGTAGGCTTGTTCTAACTTGTGTTTGACTATCACATGCAGGTCGGTCGATTGCAGCTCATCTAGGTCAATTTTTACGTGGTCGATTTGCATGCCCATTTGGCGCGATAAATAGTCAGCTTTGTTTTGATTGCCAGTTATGAATACAGGTGATTTACTCATCTATTTTCTCGAATCTTGGCACTTCGTTGCCATCAATTATTATATTTTCAATAAACATTTCTACTGGGCGAGCAAATAATTCATATTCCGAATCATAACTTGGCTTATATATAACCAGCATGTCTTCGGTCTCGGTGTGCAATGCCGTACCGATAACTTGATATAACTTACCACTTTTTGTATGACGATATTTTCCTAATGCGATATTCATTATAGTAACTCCAAAAATTCTTGTTCGTTAATTATTTTGGTGCCGTATTGTTGAGCCTTTTTTAGTTTACTAGCGCCAACTTTACCACCGGCCACTAAATAATCGGTGTCTTTAGCTACGGCCGACTGGAAGGTGCCGCCCAGGGCGCGGATTTTATCGGCCGCGATGTCGCGCCCCATGCTTTGTAATGTGCCTGTGACTACAAAGTTTTTACCAACCAATTTGCCTTGCTTTTTTTGGTACTGAGGCATTACACCAAGTTCGGTAAACTGCTGCAGCAGGTCTAGGTTGTCGTCGTCGGCAAACCAAGCGGCAATGCTTTCGGCCACAACTTCGCCCACGCCATCAATTGAAATTAGCTGGTCTATGGTAGCTTGGGCTAAATTATCCAGCGAGCCAAACGCGGCTACTAAATCGATGGCGGTTTGAATACCAACATGGCGAATACCGAGGCCAAACACAAAACGTTCTAGCGACGGCTGCTTTTTATCCTGTATGGCGGCCACCAGCTTTTCGGCCGATATTTTCGCAAAGCGATCGAGCTGCAATAAATCAGCCACAGTTAGTTTATAAATATCAGCTAGGTTTTGCACCAGCCCGGCATCTACTAGCGCCACGACATTTTTCTCACCCAGGGTATCGATATCTAACGCGCCTTTGCTAGCAAAATGCTGCAATGAGCGCTTTAAAATTATGTCGCCAGTTAGGCCCTTTACGCGGTACACCACCTCGCCCTCGGGCCGGACAAATTGTAGTTCGGGGTATTGGCGGGCTAGCTCTTGCTGGTAATCTATCGCTACCGAATTTTCCGGCCGCAATTCCACCAGCACATTTTGCACCTGCGGTATGATATCGCCGGCTTTAAATATCACCACCGTGTCGCCACGACGCACATCTAGCCGCGCAATCTCATCGGCATTATGCAAGCTGGCGTGCTGCACGGTTGTGCCAGCCACCTGCACTGGGTCAAACACGGCTACGGGCGTAGCGGCGCCGGTGCGGCCGATCGATATCACAATATCTTTGACTATCGTGGTTGCCTCTTCAGCGGCAAATTTGTAGGCAACGGCGGCACGTGGCGTTTTACCCACTGTACCAAGTGCCGCAAATTGCGCGCGATCGTTTAATTTAATTACTGCACCGTCGGTGTTAAATGGCAGATTGGCTCGGATTTCGCCCAAATGCTCTACATAGTCAACGATTTCATCAAGGCCATTAACCACCTGGGTTTGGCGGCTGGTAGTGATGCCGAGTTCGCTCAGCATACTGTAGCCAAAAGCGATTGTTGGCGTGTCATCCAAATTATCGCGGATGATATCGTAGCCGATAAATTGCAATGGGCGGCTAGCCACTAGCTGCGGATCTAGCTGGCGGATTGTGCCGGCGGCGAGGTTGCGTGGGTTTTTGAATAACGGTTCGCCGGCCTTTTCGCGGGAAGCGTTTAGGGCGTCAAAATCGTTTTTAAACATTACTATTTCGCCCCGGATTTCGGTGCGGCCGCGCAAAAATAAAGCAAACTTTTGGTTGCTGCGCAGGCGCAGTGGCACGTTGGCAATTGTGCGCACATTAGCCGTTACATCTTCGCCCACCCGGCTGTCGCCGCGAGTAACAGCTTGCACCAATACGCCGTCTTGGTATATCAAAGCGCAGGCCAGGCCGTCCATTTTTATATCGCACAAATATTCATCGCGCACAGCCGGCAACACTTTGCGCATGCGGGCTATCCAGGCCTCTACCTCATCGCGATTAAACACATCGGCTAGGCTAATCATTGGTGTTTGGTGAGTAACCTTGCGGAACTTATCGAGCGCTTTGCCGGCCACACGCTGGGTGGGGCTATCAGGCGTAATTAGCTGTGGGTAGGTGGTTTCAATTTCGGTTAGTTCGTGCTTTAGGCTATCAGCCGCGGCTTCGCTCATTAGCGATTCATCTAGCACATGGTAATGGTAGCGATAATCATTAATTAGCTGACGCAATTTAGCGGCGCGCACTTCGGCATCATGTAAATTAAGCTGGTTTGGCATCGTCGTCGACGACCTTTCGGTAGAATAAATACACATAGGCGGCAAACCATATCATGGCAAAGGCACTAATAAGTGCACCGATATATGGAACTATCGAAAACGCAGCAATACTTGGTATCGAGGTTCTGATCAAATTATCCAGCAGCACCGAAAGCACCAGCACAATCGCCCATACACCAAGCGCGAGCACGCCGCCCCATAGCAATCGCCAAAGAATCCGCAACCGACGGCCAACTACCAAATCGCCGGCGATACGCACCGCCCTGAGCGGATACATGCCCGGAATAGTTACAACCACCAGCGCTAATATGCTACTAGTGACCCAATACAGCACCATGGCCGCCACTACGCTGGCAAACAGCCAAAATAGCATAGCACCAAAGCCTTCGTTAATGGCTCCCATAGCCGAAAGCCCGGCATAAAGTAGCATGGTGATACCTATCGGCACTAGCTGCAGCACCATCACTAGCAGCACTCCAACGGTAGATAAAATCGGCGCGCCAGAATTGTACATGCCGTCGCGCAGCCTAGGTTTACGGCCGGCCGCCAATTCTCGCAGCAGCCACACCGTTGCCAACCACACAAAAAGTAATGTAAAGCCAAGGTAGACACTTTGCTCGGCAGTTAGAGTATTGCCTCCCGATGCAAAAGTCGCTAAGGTCACAAACGCCGCGTCCACCAAGGCCGCCCAACCACCATCAGTTACATCGTTACCGGCACCCGATAGCAAATCTACCACCGAATCATAAACATCTTGGCTGGTGATAGCACCTAATGCCACCATAATTAGTGCATAAATTATGGTAAGTGATAAAAATAACCTCCAGTGTTTGCGCAATGTGTCGTTGACTTCTATGGTAAACGATACGTAGCCCGGTACTTGCAAGCTACGCGCATAATCGCGGCGGCGAGTGCGGCGAAAGCTGCGGTGTGGGCGGCGAGCTAGGAAATTTTTGCGGCGAGTATTTAGGCGCTTGCTCATGCCAACTAGCCAGGCCTTGGCTTTTTCGGCTGGCGTTAGCGGCTGTTTAGCCACCACCTTTTTTACTGGTTTTTTAGTAGCCGGTTTTTTGCGGGCGGGCTGTTTGGCTTGCTTAGTCATGTATCTAGTATACTCTATAAAACGCACCAAATACCAACTAAAATACCGAGGATAGACCTCGGTGTTTTAGTTGGTGCTCCGGGCGGGACTCGAACCCGCACGGCTTTTGGCCCCCAGATTTTAAGTCTAGTATGTCTACCAGTTCCATCACCAGAGCATTGTTTTGTCAAGCGTTAATCACCCAACAACTCCATATAGTATACTAAATACATGAAACAAATTCTACTAATCCACGGTGGCGATAGTTTTTCGTCGTACCATGCCTACCTAGAAAGTTTGAAAAACTGGACAGTACATTACGAGCGGCTAAAACCAAGCAACAAGTGGAAGCAGTGGCTGGCTAGCGAACTGACCGATTGCGACGTGCTGGCACCAAACATGCCCAATAGCGCCAACGCCGTGTACGATGAGTGGGTGATATATTTTGAAAAGTTACTACCCTTTTTGGGCGACGACGTGCGGCTAGTTGGCCACAGCCTAGGCGCGATGTTTTTAGCCAAGTATCTACACCAAAACGTGCTTGATAAAAAAGTCCGCCAGCTGATTTTGATAGCCGGGCAGTATGGCGAGCACGCTGATGGCGAGGATGTGGGCAGCTTTTTAGTAGAGTCGGCCACCGGGCTAGAACGCAGTGCCGACGAAATACACCTGTTTCACTCAACCGACGACCCAGTGGTAGATTATTCTAGCCTAGCGAAATTTGCTAGCGACCTGCCAGCTGCTGTAACGCACAGCTTTACCAACCGCCAGCATTTTAACGAACCGACTTTTCCAGAAGTCCTAAAACTCATTAAACAAGCATAGTCTAGCCCACGCGAGGCGTTAGCCGAGCTTTAGTGGGAGTAGTGCAGTTTTTGAATTAATTTCAAAAACAAACAGAGGGCAGAGCCCTCTTTTAAATTGGAGGCACGTACGGGTAACGCTCCCGTCTAGCAGGTTTTGCAGACCTGTGCCTAACTTCTCGGCCAACGCGCCATATGTACAAGTATAGCACGATTGCAAACAGGGGTAAAATTTGGTATATTTTGTAGGTAGATTACTTGCACTGGTGGCGGGTTGCTGCGAAGCAGTACCGACTATATTAGTAGACTTGTCTACCGATTCCGCCTTCGTGCTATAGAGCAACATCCAAGAACGATGTAAAACTTCGACTGTACATTACTATATTTACTTGCACTGGTGGCGGAATTGGTAGACGCGTTAGCTTGAGGGGCTAATGATCATTGCGATCGTGGAGGTTCAAGTCCTCTTCAGTGCACCACGGTAAAAAGACAGGTGTTGGCTTGTCTTTTTACGTTTGGTACACATGACACCTGAACCTCCACATTTTTGCTTTGCAAAAAGTGGAGCTATCGCCCTAAAGGGCTCCTGTCGCCAAGTCCTCTTCAGTGCACCACGGTAAAAAGACAGGTGTTGGCTTGTCTTTTTAC
>CAYVSX010000014.1:14536-24393 GCA_964454245.1 uncultured Candidatus Saccharibacteria bacterium
GTTTTATTACGGCGTTTTGTAAACCGTACCGCTTGCCACCGTCCAATACAAGATATTGGCGTAGCGGTCAGCGTTAGACGTTAAGCGCAGCCCAGACGACACCGATTGGACATCGCGCGCCGAAACATACTCGACTACCGGCTGGTACAGGGCAATCGCTGGCGCGTCGCTATACCACTGGGCGACAAACTGTTTGTATTTGGCATTGCGCAAATCGGGCTCTAGGCGCGATCGAGCGCTTACCAGGCTGGTGTCGGCTAATGTATTAGAGTAGCCCGAGAAATTATAGTGCGACGATGAATACCAATAGGCATAGACATCTGGGTCGGCGCCAATCGCCAGTTCGTACAACAGGATATCAAAGTTGCGGCTTTGCAAAACATTTTGGTCAAACGACGTCGCCGCGGCCGAGGTGCTCTCGATAAAATTAGTATTTAGCTTCACGCCGACCTTACGCCATTGGTCTTGCAACATAGTTAAGACTTCTTCGTATTCCTTCTTTTTGGTGGTGGTGATGGTAAATTCTAGAGTTTTACCATCTTTAACACGCGAACTGCCCGATAATTTCCAGCCGGCTGCCTCTAGCACCTCGCCGGCTCGCTTGATATCCACCGTCGGCTCGGCAGCCACGTCATCACCCGATAGTTGATTTAGTAGCAATGGGCCAGCCAAGCGCTCAACCCCGCCACCAATTTGTTTACGAATCGCCACTGTATCGGTAGCTAGTTGCAACCCACGTCGCACCTCGGTGTCACTTAAAATTTCGGATTTGTTGTTGAGCAATAGATACACGCCGCTATTCGCCAGCTGGGGCGTCACCTTAAATTGCTTTGAGGTTATAGAATCCAGGGCGGTAACCGACAGGTCGGAAGCTCCGGTCAGCTCGCCAGCATTAACGGCTTTTACTAGCGCGGCTTCGTCTGGGTAAGCGTGAAGTTCAAAGCGGGCTAGCTTGGGCGCGCCGGCGTAGTACGATTGGCTAGCCTGCAAATGCGCCGTGCGGTAGCTATTAGCCTCATCGGCCTCTTGCAGCAAGCGGAACTTAAACGGCCCACTGCCTACCGGCGCTTGGCTATACGCGCTTTCGCGGATTGCCGATGGTTCAACATCTTTTAACAAATGCTCAGGAACAATCGGGAAGGTCAGCGCGTGCGGAAACGCCGCATACACTGCTGGCAGCGTAAACTGCACGGTAGTTTTATCAACTGCTGACACCGAAACATCCAGCCAGTTTACCCGCAGCGGCGAGTGCACGGCAGAGTTTTTAATTAAATTAATGGTAAACACCACATCTTGGGCTGTTACCGGCTGGCTGTCGTGCCAGGTAGCGTTTTTGCGGATGGTGACGGTATATACCTTCTGAGATTCATCTACCTGCATGCCAGTAGCGAGGTCTTGTTTGATTGCGCCGGTAGAGTCATAGCTGTATAGCGACGAAAACACCAAGCGCGCCACCGCAGCCTCAGAATTGGTCGATACAAACAACGGGTTGACCGAATTTATTTCACCCAACGAACCCTCAACATACACGCCACCCGCTTGCGGTGCCGTTGCCATGTAGCCATTTTGGCCCCACACCAATTGCACGCCCAGCCCAGCAATTAACAGCCCCAGCATTACTAGCCAAGTAGTTATTTCGCGCGCCACCAGCCGGATATTATCGATGCGACGAACAATAAAGCGATGCGCGTGGCGACGGGTTGCCGTCTCGGCCTTGCGCATACTTTTAGCATACTTTTTACGGTCTAGTTTTACCGCCCTAAGCTGCTTCCACCCTTTTTGCTCGTCATCCATTTAGTTAGGCCTTACAGGTTTGGCAACACTAATCCGACCAAAATTGATAGCACAAATATCACGGCCAAAACAACTGTTACTTCAAATAAGTTTTTGTCAAAGCCACGGCGAGTGGTGTATAGCTCACTTGAGCCAGCAAAGCCAGCGCCCAAGCTGGCGCCACGTTGCTGCAGCAAAATCGCCAGCATCATCAATGCCGCCGATGCGATAGTCGTTATTTGCAAAATACTCTCAATACTCACGATCTCTCCTCTCGCGCGCGTACATATTCTAGCTCTAGCGCGCTACTTACTATATAGTTTACCAGACTTAGCACCAATCCGGTAAGTACTGAGTGCCAAAATGTCATCGAAAGCCCTGGCGCCAGCTTGAGTGATATGTACACCATCAGGCCGTTGACGATAATTGTGAATAAACCAAGGGTTACTAAAATTGCTGGTAGCGCCAATATTATGGCGATTGGCCGCAAAATGGCATTGATTATCGAAAATATCAGCCCAGCCACCAGAAACACCACAAAGCCTTCGCTCAGCTGCGCGTCGCTATAGCCAGTACCAAATATGCGCACCGCAATCCAGAGCCCAAACGAGTTAAGGATCCAGCGAACCACAAAAGTGAAGAATTGTCGTTTCATTATTACAAATAGTATACCAAAGTGCACCGCAAAACACTAGTGTTACAGGTCGGTTGATAGTTCGGCAGTGAGATTCTCATGGCCGGTGGCGGTAATCAAGATGTCGTCTTCTATCCGCACGCCAATGCCCTCTTCGGGGATATAAATACCCGGCTCCACCGTCAGCACCATACCCGGGCTAAAGTAGCGTGGCCGGCCCAGGCTATCGTGCGTATCGATGCCCAGCCCGTGGCCAATAGAGTGCGGGAAGTACTTGCGATAAGTTTCTTCATCGTTCAGGTCATCTAGCAACCCTAGCCCGCTTAGCGCCTGCTTCATAGTGTCATCGACTTTTTGCAGATAATCGGCCACTGGTATATCAGGCCCCAGTAGCGCAATAATATCTTGCTGCGCCTTTTGCACCGCAGCGTGCACCGCCTTTTGGCGCTTGGTGGGGTTTAGGCAGTAGGTGCGCGTCACATCGGCACTGTAGCCACCTACCCTGGCGCCGATATCTATCAGCACCAAATCACGAGCCCGTAATTTATCGCTATTAGCGCTGTAGTGCAGCGTGCAGGCATTAGCGCCGCCCGCCACAATTGGTTCGTAGGCGTGCTTGGCGCCATGTTTATGGAACCGATATATAAACTCGGCCTCTACCGCCGTCTCGGTTTTTAGCTGGCCCAGCATGCCACGTACATCGGCGTAGGCCTGGCAGGTTAGCTTGGCGGCAGCCCGCAAATGCTTTAGCTCTTCAGGCTGCTTAATGGCCTTTAGCTCATTTAGCAGTGGGTCGCAGTGCTGCACCGAATCAAAAATCCGCTTTAGCGCCGTATGCAAATTTTGCCCGGCTGGGTTAAGCACAAATTCGTACGGTTGCTTGGGGTTAAGCGTGTGTGCAATGGTATGTTTGCGGTGTAGCTGGCGCAGGCGAGCTTCAAAATCTTTTTCAGGGATGATATCGGTGATGCCGCTTATTTTGGTAATTTCGGCATCGCTAGATTCGCCATTAAATATAATGTCAACTTGGCTGCGCCCCGGCCGCACCAGCGTGGCTTGGCCGCGCGCCGTGTCTAGTATCACCTTCCAGCCCGGGCTGGCTATGCCAGTCGCCCACCAAAATGTCGACTCTTGCAAAAATGGCGCTTCCATATCGCCCGATTGCTGCATAGCATCATAGCCCGTCAGCACAATCAATTGGCCGCCGGCTTGCTTGTATAATCTTTCGCGATTTTGTTGGTGTAGCATTACTTATATTGTATCACTTTGCCCAATGTGTGCGCGGATTTTTGCCGCCATGCCGGCGCTAACTACTTGGCTCAGCTCGGCTTCGGTAGCCGACGCCACGCCACGCACGCTGCCAAATTTACGTAGCAGTTTTTTGCGGGTAGCCGGGCCAACACCCGGCACGTCATCTAGCTGGCTTTTGGTTGCACCGCTGCGCTGCAGTGTGGTGTGGTAACTCACCGCAAAACGGTGCGATTCGTCGCGGATGCGCTGAAACAATTTGGTAAGTTCATCGTACGGGCTAATACTGTCGCCGCCACGCAAGTTGCGCGAGTGCCCGCCAGCGTTTAGACGCCCAACGTGCAAATTGATAGTGTAATAGCCGCTCGATTCTAGTACGCTCACACCCGGCACCGGCTCGGCCATCAGTTTTTGCAAATACACCTCATTTACATGCGAGCGATTTTTCGCCACCAGCAATTCTTCGTCGCGCTTAGCAATACTAACCACTGGCACATTTATGCCCAGCAAATCCATAGCCTCAATCGCGGCATTTAGCTGGCCTTTGCCGCCATCTATTAGCACCAGCTCGGGCAGCCCCCAGTTTTTTACATTGCGCTCGGCAAACCGCCGGGCGATTGTTTCGCGCATATTAGCCGTATCGTCGTTGCGTTGGTGGGTCATCTTAAATTTTCGGTAATTAGTGCGGTCGCTCACGCCATTGGTAAATACCACCATGCTGGCCACCACGTTTTGGCCGCCGTGGTGCGATATGTCATAGCCCTCTATCCGTCCCGGCACTTGCGGCATGCCTAGCAGTTCGCCCAGCTGCACTAGGGCTTTGTCTTTAGAAATATCCATAAATTCTTTATCACCAAACATTATCCGCCGTTGCAGCTCGCGCAGATGGCTCAGCTTGTTGCGCAGGCTGGCCGCCACTTCAAACTGTTGGTTTTTGGCAGCACGGCGCATGTCGCGTTCTAGCTCGTTCACGATTTTTACCCGGCCGCCCTCAATGTAGCGTACTAGCTTTTTTAGGCTGATTTTGTATTCGGCGCTCGTGATGTCCAACCCTGGCTCTAGGCCAATTTGCATGTCTAGCGTGGTGCGCTCGCGGCGCGGCGGCTGGGTGTAATACGGGAACACTTTGCGCAAATATTTCAGCGCCTTTTTTACCGCATAGCCGTTATAAAATGGCCCAATGTATTTAGCGCCATCATCGGCTGGGTTGCGCGTAAAGCCGATTGTCGGCCAGTCTTGCCGCATATCCACGCGCACAAACATCTGTGATTTATCGTCGCGCAGCAATATGTTGTAGCGCGGCATGTAGCGCTTTACCATCTCGCTCTCTAAAAACAGGGCATCGACTTCGCTGTCGGTCTCTACCCAGTCGGTATCGTCAATCTCCTTCACCAGCGCCAAGGTTTTGGCGTCAAAATCTTTTTTGCTTTGAAAGTATTGGCGCACGCGATTTTTCAGCACCGCTGCCTTGCCCACGTATATTATTTCGCCGCTGGCAGATTTATGAAAATACACGCCCGGGCTAGCCGGCAATGTTTTTAGCTTTTCTTTCAGCGCTGTGTTCATGTACCTATTTTACTTTTATAAGCATAAAAAATACAGGCCACTGCATTGGCGGCCTGTATTTACGTATTTTAAATTACTTAACTTTCTTCAAATGCCCCATGCCAAGTAGAACTAGTACAGCCATAAACACCGCACCCACAAATGCCGCAATAGCAGCGATTTTGGCGATGATGCCAAATGTCCAAAAGGCATAGCCACTGCCCAGCAGCACACCACGCAAGGTCTCGCCCTGGAACAATGTGGCTTTTTGTGCCTTCAATGTTTCGTTGGTTGGGTCGGCCATGGCCTCTTCGCTAACTTCTGAATAGGTTTTGCCACCGGCAATATTTTTTAGGTGAGCACCAATATAGTTGTTGGCATACACTTTGGCCTGCTCGCCATTTACCAGCTGCTGACCGGCGTATGGTTCGATAGCCGCTTGGTCCTCGGCCTCTAGCGCCGCAAACGATTTGCTATCTTTAGCCGGAAAATAAATTTTTTGGGCCGATAGTTGCTCGGTAACCATACCCGATGCAAATGTATAGCCATACCACAGTAGCGCGCCAGCCACCACCAATACGATTGTCGCGGCCGATCCTAGCAGTATAAATACCTTGTCTACTGCCTTACGTTCTGCATTTTTTGCCATGTTTTACCTTTCGTTACACTACTTATGCTTACTATTTTACAGTATTTTGGCTAGCGGCGCGTGACTTTTGTCACATGCTACAATATATGTATGATTGGTAAGCTACCAGCTGGCACCGTGCACACCACACTACCGCCTGCATTCAAAAAAGCTTTACTGGGCAGCAAACCAGCCCTAGCCGCTTGGCGCGACATCACCCCACTAGCCCGCAACGAGTGGCTATGCTGGATGAGCGAAGCCAAGCAGGCCGACACCCGCGCCCGGCGCATGGCCCGCGCGCCCATAGAACTAGCCCAGGGCAAGCGCCGACCCTGCTGCTGGATCGGCTGCATCCACCGCACCGACAAAGCCATCAGCCCATCGGTGCGTGGTATACTAAATAGCCGCTCCCAAAAGTAGTACAATAAGTATATGTCAAAAATTCTATACATAAATGGCCACCCTTACGCCGGCAGCTTTCACGCCGCTATTCGCGACAGTTACATAAGTGGCATTTGCAAGCACCACGAAGTTGAAGTACTAAACCTAGGCGAGCTAAAGTTCGACCCCGTGCTGCGTTTTGGTTATAGCAAAAAAATGCCGGACGACCCAGTAATTAGCCGCTCGCAAGATTTAGTAAAATGGGCCGACCACATAGTATTTGCCTACCCGCTGTGGTGGGGCGTGGCACCATCGCTGCTTACCGGCTGGATCGACCGCGTATTTACGCCCGGCTTTGCCTACAATTTTAAGGGTTTTCAGCGTCACCTTAAAGGCAAAACCGCCGATATCATCGTCACCTCGCGGGCAGCACGCGTCACTTGGGCGTTGATTGGCAATAGCGGCACCAAACCCTTCACTAATAACCTATTTATGCTCACCGGCATCAAGCGCCGCAAGGTACTATCGCTCGATCAAATGTCGCTCAAAAAAGACACCCCACAGCGCCGCCAAAAGTTTCTAAATAAAGTCGCTAAGCGCGGCGCGGCGCTATAGCTAATTGGCTAGCTGCTGCAGCATATCTACCAAGTGAACCTTGGGCGCCATACCCACCAGCCGGTCAACTTCTTTGCCATCCTTAAATATAGGCATGTTGGGGATGCTTTGCACGCCGTACTTGCCGGCTAATTGGCCGTTGTCGGGCGTGGCTTCGATATCGACTTTTACAATATCTACTAGCTTATCTAGTTCGTCGGCGACATCATGCAGCACCGGCGCCATGGCGACACACGGCGGGCACCAAGTGGCCCAAAAATCCACCAGCACTAGCTTGTTGCTGTTTAGTACTTTTTCGTCAAATTCTTGTGCAGTTGTAATGTTGTATAGTGCCATACTACCATTGTACACCTATTGGCCAGGCGCGCCATACTGGTAAGTGGCCATGGTTTCGGCTGGCTTACCCAGTGAATATTCGGTAGCGTTGATAAAGGCGTAGCTGCCTAAATTACGTACAAACTTTTCGTAAATCCTAAACATATCCTCTAGCGCCTCGCCGCTTTGCACCAGCGCAGCCATTTCGCCAAGCGTTAGCCAGCGTTGGTCGGTCGATTCGCCCCCGGCTGGCGCATTAGCGGCCGGGCCATCCGCTGTAAAGCCGTAGCATAGGTCGGAGTGGAAGTGATCGTTGCCCACCGAGTGGGTGTTCATATCAATTGGTGTCGGATGGTTCACGCTCGCCACCTCCACCGTCCGGTCGGCGTTGTGCTGAGCAACTTTTAGCTCGCTTAGGCTGTAGCCGGTTTCTTCCTCCACCTCATGCGCCACAGTCTGCCACGGCGTTTCGTTAATTTCTATATGCCCGCCGGCCTGCATCAGCTTGCCCATTTTGCGGTGCATGTGCACCAGGCACAAAGGCTCGGCTTGGTCGGTGCGCACAATGTATGCGCTTACTGTCATATCGTGTTGGCCTGGTTCTGTATGTATATGTGGCACCGTATCGTCTCCTTATTGTCGTATGTATTTATAGTAGCAAACCGGCTGCCGCTGCGCACTCAATCGGTTTTGAGTAACCTATGCCAGTACCGGCTGTTTGGCCGCCTGCTTTGCTCGGCAGTCACTGGTATGGAATAGCAATTCGGGGTTTTGTTTGCAGGTTTCGCAAATTAGCACTAGGTCGTTACACTCGGCTAGGGCGCAGTTTTCAAAATTGCTGGTTTTGCCGCCGCAGTGCAGACACTCGCCAATTACTGCTGTGTGGTCGCTAAAGTCGACTGTCATGCGGTTATCAAATACACGCAAAGACCCTTCCCATAACCCATCGTCACCAAAGGCTTCGCCGTACTTCACGATGCCGCCATCAATTTGGTACACATCTTTAAAGCCGCGCTTTTTCATCATAGCGCTTATCACTTCGCAGCGGATACCACCCGTACAGTAGGTAATAATCTTTTTGTCTTTAATGTCGTCATATTTATCGCTCTCTAGCTCGGCGATAAAATCGCGTGACGTATTGGTATTTGGCACCACCGCGTTTTTAAACTTACCGATTTTCGCCTCGTGTTCGTTGCGACCGTCAAAAAACACCACGTCATCACCGTACTTTTCTACCATTTCGTTCACTTCATGCGGCTTGATGTGCTTGCCGCCACCAATCACGCCTTTTTCATCAACAGTAAATTCATCATCGCTGTTTTTAAAGCCCACCAGTTCACGGCGGTGCTTTACGCTCATTCGCGGGAAGTCTTCTCTGGCCCCATCGCTCCACTTAAACACGATATCTTTAAAGCCTTCCAGCTTTTTTGTTTCTTTAATGTACTTTTTTAGGTCGTCCATTTCGCCGCCCACAGTGCCGTTTAGCCCGTGCCGGCTCACTAAAATTCGCCCGCGCAAATTCAGCGAATCGCAGAGTGTTTTTTGCCACAGCTTCACTACCTCAGGGTCGGCAAGCGGCGTAAATTTGTAGTATAGTAGAATTTTTTGCATATACGACTATTATAACACTAGGAGCCCGAGAGAAATTACTGCTTGCAGTTATTTCCGAGGCGACGAAGTGTTATATTGGTGCTTAGCAGCAATATAAAGTACAATTACAGATATGGAGCATGAACCCCGGCCGGCACCAATTAGCATCAACGGCGAGCTGTTTGATGTGGTGAAACCGACTCGGCTTTTGCCTGGTATGGTACTAAAATCCCAAGCCCGCGATGCGTACGCGCGTCTTGGCCCTAAAGAATCGGCACTTGAAGAGCAAATCCACACCGTATCACTCCATGAACGCGGATTCCCTGTAGCCAAAGTACTCGCAAGCGGCGAATACGGCGACGACCAACGGTATTTTATAGAAGAGTCGTTGGGTAAGCAAACCTTTAGCGAACAATTCAGGCAAGAGTATCTACAGCTCGGAGGTGTCAGTGATGCGACTCACAAAAAATATCTAGCGGTTCTACGTAACTACTTGCGAGCGCAGTATAATCCAGCAAACACTATGACCATTTCAATAGAAGAGTTTATAGAATCGGCCATACCCGACTCAGATATCCTGCCCAACTACAGCCAGCTTGGTGGCAACATAGAACACTACAAACAGGCTATCGACAAAATCAAAGCTGAGCTACGCGACTACCCTATGGGTGTACTGCAATTTGACCTAAATCCATTTAACATACTCGATGGCTGCGTGATAGACTTTGAGCTTGTTGGTTACGGCCAG
This sequence comes from uncultured Candidatus Saccharibacteria bacterium, assembly GCA_964454245.1. Taxonomy (GTDB): domain Bacteria; phylum Patescibacteriota; class Saccharimonadia; order Saccharimonadales; family Saccharimonadaceae; genus Saccharimonas. The sequence continues at coordinate 24,014 of CAYVSX010000014.1, forward strand.
CTTGGCTTTGATGTGCAAATGTGCAGTCGCTGGCACCGCTGGTTTACTAGCGACCAAACATCAAAGTATCACCTAAACTATTTGTTGTCGCCCGAACAAATATCGATGTGCGATGAACTCATTAGCCAAGCTGCCAAATCGCGCAACTTACCCAACCCACACGACTACATAAATGCCTTTACGTTTATAAAAACTGCCTGGGGATTTACCAGCCATAAAGCCGTCGACGAAGAGCCACCTGCTAAACGCGCCTTTTACGAATACCGTGCTGGGCTACTAGATTTGTGCGTAGAGGCATATCTTAGCGACCAGCCCATAGACATTTTGGCCTTTCCAGAATTCCGCGCTTAGCTAGCCTATAGCTGCCAACCGCATGCGGC
>CAYVSX010000015.1:0-22845 GCA_964454245.1 uncultured Candidatus Saccharibacteria bacterium
CCCGGATTGCCAGGATGAAAACCTGGTGTCCTAACCGTTAGACGATGAGACCATAATTTAATTGTAGTGTAAGGTACGTGTTTCCGTACAGTATATTAACATAGATACTATATATCTTCAAGAGGTAGGCAGGGATTATTTTATCGTTCGGCCGATGATTCAAGACGCAAATATTGAGTAATAATTTTGCCAATAACCTGCGGGTAAAACCCACCACCTGGTAGCTGGTATGAGGTGATAACATCACTTTCGGGGTCAACTTCTATCCTACCGTGCCGGTGCCCGTTGGCGGTGAAGTTGCCGCCATACATGACGACTTTTCGGTTGCGGTTGCTATCGCTGGTGACAACGGCTGGCACCCAAGCTGGCTCGCCGTCTCCTAGCGAGCGGTCGAAATGAGCGTGAGTGTAGGTGTGTTCGCCGTTGGTTACCATAGTAATTCGCTTCTAGGCGTTAGCCTATCTTCTTATTATACCAAATTGGCGCATAAAAGTCAAGTTTCAAAAAATGGTATGGTACAATATATATATGCCAAAGTACAAAAATGAAACCTACGAATTGCCATCGGATACGGCCGAAAACGGCAAGCTAAACCGCCTGCGTGCCGCGGTGCTGGGGGCTAACGACGGTATCGTTAGCGTATCGGCCATAGTAATGGGCGTATCGGGCGCCACCAGCGACAGCAAAACCGTGGCCATAGCTGGCCTAGCGGCGCTGATAGCCGGGGCGCTAAGCATGGCGGTGGGCGAATACGTCAGCGTCAGCAGCCAAAGCGACGCCGAAAAAGCCTACATCCAGGCTGAAAAAGATAAGCTGCGCGACAAGCCCGAGCTAGAGCTACACGAGCTGGCGCATGAATACATGAAACATGGTGTTAGTGCCGCCACCGCCAAGCAAGTGGCTAAAGAACTGACCGAAAAAGATGCCCTGCGGGCACACCTGCGGATGCATTTTGGCCTAGACCCCGACGACATAAACAGCCCATGGCAGGCGGCAATTGCTAGCCTACTAGCCTTTACGGTGGGTGGCCTGATACCGTTTGCGGCCATGGTGCTAAGCCAGGCCGATGTGCGAGTGCCGGCCACCATTATTGCCGTGGTAATAGCCCTATGTATTACCGGCTACGCTAGCGCTACAGCCGGTAACGCCTCGCGCCGCCGGGCGGTAACGCGCGTACTAGTGGGTGGGTTACTGGCCATGGGTATCACCTACGCGGTGGGTATGGTATTTGGCACCGTAATTGCGTAAAATGGTAACTAGATAAGCTGATAGCAGGCTGGGAGGGTGCATGGCAACAACAACAGATATACAGCAATACCTAGACGCCTTTGGTGGCGATGCTAAGGCGGCCGCTAAGGCGCTAGAGGAGTTTGCCGCCACGCGCCAGCGCCGCACAGCGCGCAGCCAGCGCCAGCCACAGGGCGAGCCGCTAATACATGTCAAGGACTTGGCTAAAACTTATAAAATCGGCCGGCAACAAATCGCTGCCCTAGGCGGCGTGTCGCTAACTATTCACAAGGGCGAATTTGTGGCTCTAACTGGCCCCAGCGGTAGCGGCAAAAGCACCCTGCTGCAGCTAATGGGCGGGCTAGACAAGCCGTCGGCCGGCACGGTGGTGGTGGGCGATAAAGACTTGCGCAAGCTAAGCGACCGCCGGATTTCTGAATTTCGTAACCGCACTATTGGCTTTGTGTTTCAGTTTTTTTACCTGCAGCCATTTTTGCGGCTGCGCCAAAACCTAGAGGTAGCCGGCATGCCATTGCGCACGCCGCGTGCCAAGCGCCGCACGCGGGTGGCCGAGCTGGCCGAGGTGGTGGGGCTGGCCGACCGGCTGAACCATTTCCCTAAGGAGCTTTCGGGTGGGCAAATGCAGCGCGCTGCCATCGCGCGCGCGCTACTAAACGCCCCGCAAATATTGCTAGCCGACGAGCCAACTGGCAACCTAGACAGCGCCAATGGCAAAGCGATTATTGATTTGTTTGAAAAAATCCGCGACGAATTTGGCACCACGATTGTAGTAGTGACCCACGACCCCAGCGTAGCGGCGCGGGCCGACCGTGAAATAACCCTGCGCGATGGAGTACTAGCATGATTCGCCTAACCGACGCCTTGGTACTAGCCGGCACCAAGCTGCGCGCCCGCAAGGTTCGCACTATCTTTACTATTGTTATTTCTGGATTGCTATTTGGGCTGGTGGCGGCGATTGTGCTGATTAGTGACGGCGCCTTGCAAAGCACCGAGCGCATGATGAGTAAAAGTATGACCGGCCGCTACATTGTATCGGGCTATTCCCTGGTGCTTGAAGACACGTGGGCTATGGGCAGCGACCCCGCGCTGATAGAGCGTGCCCTAGCTGAGCATAAGCAGCTAGTGGCTGACAAAAAGGCTGAGGCCAAGCGCCTGGGCATAGACTACGACGCCAACAGTGACCCGTCGCCAGTTGAAACCGTTGACGGTCAGCGCCACCTTACATTTGGTAACAAGATTGCCGATAGGCTGTTGGCTGAAAAGAGTACCATGCCAACTTTTGATGACTATAAGGCATTGACTAAAGGATATAATCCAGTTAGCGTATACAAAACACTAACACCGAAACCAAAAGACGGTGCCTTAAAAGAAATGCGTGATGGCAAAGAAAAATTTACCGAAGATGCCCAAACTAAGCTCGCCGACCAAATGCCAACCAGCAACGGCTGGCCAGATGATGTCAACGAGCAACAGATAGTGCCAGGCGCGCTAGTGAGCAATTACATGATAAATGCCGATACTTGGCAGCCGGGGAACGGCCGCATACCAGTGGTGGTGACGCAAAAGCGCGCCGCTGCCATGACAGGCTACGCGGCGCCGGGGAGTGACGCGCCAGCCGACCAGCGCTTAAACTATGCCAACGAACTGCGCAAGCGTGCGGTGGGCAAGACCTTTGAGGTGTGTTACCGCAACAGTGTTAGTAGCGACCAAGTAAACGAGGCGGTGCGAGTAGCCAAAGAGATTGAGCAGAATAAAAACAATAAAGACTACCAAAAGCCTAGCTTACAATACGGCATGCCGGCCGACGATAGTTGTGGTGCGGCTACGGTGGTGCGCGATGTGCGCAGTAATGACGAAAAGCAGTATGCCGATAAGCTGCGCCAGCTAGAGCGCAAATTTGGCGGCGTGGTAGACCCTGTGCAGCAAAAACTTACCTACGAGGTGGTGGGCGTGGCACCAAATGGCTGGGCTGATTCTGACATGAGCTTTGGCATGAATATCAAAGATGTGGTTGCCGGGCTATTTATGACCAATAGCTTTAGGGTGGCCATCCCGCAAGAAATGTACGAGCAAATGCCCGATAAAGATACCTACAGTCAGGCACTGTCAACTGAGCCGGTAGCTGGAAGTGATATGGCGGGCAGCTATACAACGGGGTACTTTGCCGAATTTGCTACCGCAGACGACGCTAGGCGCTTTACCAAAGAGAAAAATTGCGAAATGAGCATGATGGGCTGTAAAGATAAAGACAAGCCATTTATGCTAGCGCCGTTTGGTAGCAATAGCATCGCCCTAGATGATGCCAAGCGTGGTGTGACGATAGCCTTGTTGTGGATTTGCGGTGTAGTGACCGCACTAGCGGCGGTGATAGCTGGCCTGACGATTGGTCGCACGATTGCGGATGGCCGGCGCGAAACCGCGGTGTTTCGGGCGATTGGCTTTAAGCGCTATGATATTAGCCAGGTGTATACCACCTATACACTACTACTGTCGCTACTAGTACTAGTATTTGCATTAGCAGCTGGCGCCGGCTTGGCGCTGCTGACACATGGCGCTTTGTGGCTAGATACTACTGTACAGGCGCAGCTAGCTTTGGGGCTGACCGATGCTTCGCAGCAATTTAGATACATTGGTATAAGTGAGCGATTGCTGATAGTGTGTGGTGCGGTGCTGGCGGCTGGGCTGCTGGGTATGGTGCTGCCACTGGTGCGCAATGCTCGGCGCAATCCTATCCGCGATATGCGGGACGAATAGGGGCTAGATGGCGCTGCGCGGTGTTAATTTAGGTGGCTGGCTGGTGCTAGAAAAGTGGATGACGCCGTCGCTATTTGCCGGCACCAAGGCGGTAGATGAATATACCTTTATGCAAACACCAGGCGCGCTAGCCAAATTACGCGACCACCAAAAAAACTTTATCCGCGAGGCTGACTTTACGTGGCTGCAAACTAACGGCATACAGGCAATTCGTATACCAGTGGGATACTGGATACTCGATGGTGACGGCCCGTATAAATCGGCGATTGGACGGCTAGACTGGGCGTTTAGTATGGCTGAAAAGTATGGGCTAGAAGTGCTGCTATGCCTACATGGTGCACCCGGCAGCCAAAATGGCCGCGACCATAGTGGCCGGGTGGGTGCGGCGCGTTGGTATAAATCTAGAGCCTATCGTGCCCAAACTGTCGAGGTGCTAGAGCGGCTGGCTATGCGCTACCGCGACAACCCAAAGTTTTGGGGTATCGAGTTGCTAAACGAGCCAAAATTTGGCGTATTGCAGCTAAAATTACGGCGGTTTTACTGGGTGGCGTACCGGCGGCTAACTAGTGTGCTGCGGCCGCATACCCGGGTGGTGTTTCATGATGCCTTTACGCCGCGGCTAATGAACGCCGCGCTGGGCGCCGCCTGCCACCGCAGTGTGATTGATGTGCACTGGTATCATTTTGCCTTTTGGGCGCACCGCTGGGCGCCACTATGGGCATACTGGTGGCTGGTGCGTGGCCATGGCCGGCTGGTAGCGTATTTGCGGCACTGGCAGGGTGTGGTAGTGGGTGAGTGGAGTGGTGTCATTAGCCACCAGCGGCTGCAAAAGTACGATAAAAAGCAGCATACTGGCTACGAGCGCCAGCATATCCAGCGGCAATTAGCGGCTTACGCCCGTGCCGACGCGTGGTTTTACTGGAGCTACAAAACCGAAGGTAAAGGAATTTGGAACTATCGCTCGCTGGCCGAGGCCGACACTAGCCTCTTTGCCGATAGCTAAAAATGTGATATACTGGTAAAAATGAATACAATCTTTAAACGTACCAAGATCCTGGCGACTCTGGGGCCAGCTACATCAACACCAGAAAAAATCGACGAACTAATTAAGGCAGGCGCCAACGGAATCCGCTTTAACTTTAGCCACGGCAGCCATGAAGAACGGCTCGACCAGCTAAAGTGGATCCGCGAAGCCGCTCAAGCCAATAACCGCCAAATCGCTGTACTGCAAGATTTGCAGGGGCCAAAAATTCGCCTAGGCACGCTAAACGACAATCGCTACGATGTCAAAAAGGGTGATGAAATTATCCTAGATTACGCCGCCGAACATAACGGCAACGTACTGCCAGTGCAATATAACCTAGCCGAAAAGGTGAAGGTGGGCGAGCCAATTTACCTGTTTGACGGCAAAGTGCGCACTACGGTGGCCGACATTGAGTCTGATACTGCTATCAAGTTGAAGGTCGAAAACGACGGCTTTTTGATGAGCAAAAAGGGCATTAACCTGCCCGATACCGACTTTGGCGGCGACATTTTGACCGAAAAAGATATGGCCGATATCAAGTTTGGCGCTACCCAAGATTACGACTATGTAGCACTCAGCTTTATCCAAAGCGAAGAAGATATTAATAACCTGCGCCAGATTTTGGTTGGCCTGGGCAGCGATGCGCATATTATCGCCAAGGTAGAAACTAAGGCGGCGATACAGCCTGATGTGCTGGAAGAAATTGTTAAGGCCAGCGATGGCGTGATGGTAGCCCGCGGTGACCTAGCGGTCGAGGCTGGTGCCGAGGTGGTGCCAATTGTGCAGCGCCAGATTATTGCCCTGTGCCGCAAGTACGGCAAGCTGTGCATTGTGGCTACCCAAATGATGGCTAGCATGGTGGATGCGCCCGAGCCAACCCGCGCCGAGGTTAGCGATGTGGCTACAGCCGTAGAGCAAGGTGCCGACGTGGTGATGCTTTCGGACGAAACAGCCAACGGTTCATACCCAGTGGAAGCCGTAGCAGCGATGCGTAAAACGATTATGTACACCCAAGAAAACTGGCCGGTAAATAGTGTTGATCACACACCAGTCGGTGTAGATAGCAGCCGTCGCAACGCTATTTCGCGCGCAGCCGTAACAGTAGCCGAAGAAATGAAGGCCACGGCTATAATCGCCGAAACCACCTCTGGTGCTACAGCTTCAAACATCGCCAAAATGCGCCCACACCTGCCTATCTGCGCCGTGACTAGTAGCTCACGCACCGCTCAGCAATTGGCACTAACCTATGCCACGCGCAGCTTTATCCGCCCCGATGGCGAAAAGGCTGGCCTAGACCTAGCCCGTGAACTGCAATCTCAAAAGTATTTTGGCGAAATCGATGTCATGACAGCAGTGATTGTCAGCGGCAAGCAGCCTGGCGTGGTTGGCGGTACCGACACCGTACGCGTCCGTGTTATCGAGTAGGAACTCCGTATACTGGCACATTTCGATGTAAAATTTCCGGCGGCACCGTGCCGCCGGTTTTGTGTTACAATGATAGTACTTATGGTTAGTAATTCACCCAAACGCACCAAGGGCTTTACGGTTGTCGAGCTGCTAGTTGTGGTGGCGGTGATAATTGTGCTAACGGCGATTTTAATATTTGCCTTTGGCGACTGGCGCAAGCGCACGGCCGATACCGAGGTAAAAACGGCGCTAAATAGCGTGGCGACAGCGCTTAAAAACTACCGGACATTTAATAATGCTTACCCAACCACCGTTCAGGGCGTGCCATCTACCTACAAACCAAGCGACGGCGTGACGATTGGCTACACCGGTACGGCCACCAGCTACTGCGCCTCGGGCACCAGCACCGCCGAATCAACCGTGGTGTGGTATATTTCTAGCACCAATCAAGTACCTTCTAAAACCGCTTGTTAACGTGTTACCATAAGTAATATGAATAGCTTCTATAAATTATCGATGAACGATGTGCCGCTAGGCGGCAAAACAGTGCTAGTGCGCGCCGATTACAACGTGCCAATTACTAGCGATGGCAAGGTAAGCGACGATTACCGGATTCGCATGAGCGTACCGACGATTCGCGAGCTGCTAGCCGACGGCTGCAAAGTGGTAATCATCAGCCACCTGGGCCGCCCCGATGGCCAGCCAAACGCCAAATACACCCTAGCGCCAGTGGCCGAGCGCCTGGCCGAGCTGCTGGGCAAGCCAGTGCAATTTGCCAACGATTGCGTGGGCGAGGCTACCCGTATGACAATCAAAAACGCACCTAACGGCAGTGTGATCTTGTGTGAAAACCTCCGTTACCACGCCGAAGAAGAGGCTAACGATGCCGACTTTGCTAAGGAACTAGCCCGCACTAGCGGTGCGCAGTACTTTGTGCAAGATGGCTTTGGTGTGGTGCACCGCGCCCACGCCAGTACCAGTGCCATCACTATGGAATTGCCTAGTGTGGCTGGCTTGCTGCTGGCGCGTGAATACACCACCATCACTGGCGCCATGCAAAACCCCAAGCGACCGCTAGTGGCGGTGCTGGGTGGCGCTAAAGTTAGCGATAAAATCGGCGTCATCGAAAAGCTGGTTGACGTAGCCGACACCATCATTGTGGGCGGCGCCATGGCCAACACCTTTTTGGCGCGGCAGGGCAAATTTGTCGGCAACAGCAAGGTTGAAACCGACCAAAACGAGGTTATCGATGCGATTTATGAAAAAGCCGCTGCCAAAGTTGGCCGCGACAGGGTAGAATCATTTTTGATACTACCAGTCGATGTCGGCGTGGGTACGTCTACCGAACCCAACGCCACGCGCCAAGACGTATCGGTCAATGGTATACCAGCCGGTAGCATGGCGCTCGATCTCGGCCCCGAAACCACCAAGCTAATCGAATCAGTCGTTGCTCGGGCGCACACCGTCATCTGGAATGGCACGCTCGGATTTTCCGAATCACCAACTTTTAGCACCGCCTCGGCTGCCCTAGCTGGCGCCTTGGCCGGCAACTCCGCCATCGATTCCATTATAGGTGGCGGCGACACAGCCGATTTCGTCATCCATTGGGATGCTAAACACGGCGACAGCTTTGGCCACGTCTCTACCGGCGGCGGAGCCAGCCTAGAGCTAATGGCTGGGGAAAAGTTACCTGGTATCGAGGCATTGCTAGACGCGCGCTAAAACATGGTGTACACTAGTAGTAAATAACATAAGCATATTATATACGTGGGCAAGAAACTTATCATCGCAAACTGGAAAATGAACCTCGGGGTAAACGAGGGGAGTTTGTTTGTACACCAGCTAGATAAGCTGGTGGGCGCCCACCCTGATGTCGAGGTGGTGATAGCGCCGACTATGCTGGCGCTGCAGCCACTACATTTGCAGGTGCAGCATCACCACTTTAACCTGGCTGCCCAAAACTTTTACTGGCGCGATAGTGGTGCCTTTACCGGCGAGATAGCAGCCGCCCAGCTGCGCGGCCTGGTGCAGTACGGCATCGTTGGCCACAGCGAGCGCCGCCATATATTTGGCGAACGCAACAAAATGCTGCGCGACAAAGTGCAGGCCGCCTTTCGCAACGAATTTATACCAGTACTATGCGTGGGCGAAACCGCTGGCGAGCGCGCCGACGGCGAAACCAACGATGTATTGCACGATCAACTAGTCGGCGGCCTGGCCAATATTACCAGCGAAGAGGCCGAAAAGTTGGTCATTGCCTACGAACCAGTCTGGGCAATTGGCACCGGCAAAGTGCCTACGCCGGGCGATATCGAGCGCGCCATCAAGGCTATTCGCAGCCAAGTCAAACATTTGTTTGGCGATGAAACCGCTAAAAAAGTTCGCGTGCTATACGGTGGTAGTGTTAATGTCGATAACGCCGCGTCGCTACTAGCCGCTCAAGGTGTCGACGGCTTTTTGGTGGGCGGCGCTAGCCTAGATGCCCACGGTTTTGCCGAAATTATTAAAAAAGCCCAAGGCAGTAAATTGGTAAAGAAAAAGGCTTAATACATGTCCGATATTGATTTTGACGAACTAGATAAAGCGGTGAACAACCTGATGTCGAACGTTGATACCACCAAGCGCGCCGAGGGGCTAGATGACCCCGAGGATAAAATGCTGACACTAGATGGCGATGGCTCAAATGATAATTTGACTGATGGTATTGCTACAGCTGACGCTACGCCAGATACGCCGGCGGTAGTGGCTGTGCCAACCCAGCCAGTGGCTTCACCTACCGCTTCTTCTCCGCCATTGGCCACCAAGCGCCGGGGCCAGTTTATGGATGTCATGCACCCGTCGTCGGATATGAAATCGGCACCAAAGCCAGTCAAGCGCGAGGGGGTAGCCTTGGCGCCACCAGCCGATAACCCCAAGCCAGCACCAGTGCCGGCGCCAATACCCGATGAGCCGTCGCTACAGAGCCTAGACAGCCTAGAGCTAGCTATGCCCGATCAGCCCGAGGACGATCAGCCACCCCAAACTTCTCCATTTTTGCCCGATGCCAAGCCTGAAAAGCGACCACTTGGCGGCACTGCCAGCGATTTGCCAACGCCGATAGTTGACCTGGCGGCCGAGCTGGATATACCCAAAGATACCAGTCAGTCAGCCGAAACGCCAGCTGAGCCAGAGCCAGTTGAACTGCCAGCCGAGCTAGGTAGTGACGTGCTAGCTATCGAAGCCAATGGTTTACCTGATGAGGTTGCTACCGCTGAACCGGCCGAGCCACAACCAACCGAACTAGAAACCGCGCCAGAACTATCAGCCGAAGAGCCAACCAACGTACCAGCCGGCGGTTCCATACCGCAGCAATACACCGAATCGCCAAGTTCGGGCGATCAAACCAATGGTTCAATCTACGATACGTCAAATTACCACCAGCCCATCGAGGCCTCGGCGGTCGCGCCCAAAAAATCATCGCCACTAAAATGGATTATTTTAGCCATTGTACTGCTAGTACTCGGCGCCGGTGGCGGCTTAGCCTACTTTGTATTCACCAACGGCTGGCCGTTCTAGTATTCGCCTCGGTCGTCCTAGGCTTGATTCAGGATCCATTTTAGCGGATGACATAGTATATAATAAAGAGTAATGGATATTTTAGAGGGGCTTAATGATGCGCAAAAATCAGCGGTGCTGCATACCAGCGGGCCGCTGTTGATTTTGGCCGGCGCCGGTAGCGGCAAGACCAAAACCCTAACCCACCGCATAGCGCATTTGATAGCCAGCGAAAGTATATGGCCTAACCAAATATTGGCCGTAACTTTTACTAACAAAGCTGCCAAGGAAATGCGCGAACGCCTAAGCCACCTGCTGCAACAGCCCAATACAAGAGGCTTCATGCCGTGGATGGGAACGTTCCATGGTATTTGCGTGCGATTATTGAGGGCTGATGGAGTTGCTATCGGCGTCCAATCTAATTTTGTAATTTACGACGAAGATGATAGGCAAGGGCTAGTTAAACAGGCCATGAAACAACTATCAATCAGTGGCGACCAAATAAAACCACGCAGCGTCAGCGCCGCCATTAGTAGCGCCAAAAACGAGTTAATCAGCCCCGACGAATACCAATCAACCGCCCATTACCCTAACCAACAAGCCATCGCTCGTATTTACGCACTGTACGAACAGCTGCGACAAGCTGCCGGCGCACTAGACTTTGACGACCTGCTGATCGAAACCGTACGCCTGCTGCGTGAAGCCCCAGCCGTGCGCCAGCGCTATCAGCAGCAATTCAAACACATTTTGATCGACGAATACCAAGACACCAACGCCGCCCAATACGCGATTGTAAAAATGTTAGTAAATGAATCTAAAAACATTTGCGTGGTGGGCGATGATTGGCAATCGATTTATTCGTGGAGAGGGGCGGATTTTAAAAATATTTTGAACTTTGAGCGCGATTTTAAGGGTGCGCTGGTGGTGAAGCTAGAGCAAAATTACCGCAGCACCGGCGCCATACTGGAAGCAGCGCATAACGTGATAACTAAAAACGTGGAACGCACCGATAAAAAATTGTGGACCGAAGAAGGCGTGGGCGCGCCAATCGAAATCCAGGCGGTGTACGACGAAGCCGAGGAGGCCTTTACGGTGGCGTCGCGCATTACCGCCCAAACCTCGATTGCCGCCCGTGGCTACCAAGATTTTGCCGTGCTGTACCGCACCAACGCCCAAAGTTTTGCATTTGAACGCGCCTTTTTGCAACACCGCATACCGTACCAAATTGTTGGCGGCGTGCGCTTTTACGATCGCGCCGAAATTAAAGACATTGTGGCCTACCTGCGCTTGCTATACCAGCCCAACGACCGCATGAGTTTTAGCCGCATAGTTAACGTGCCTAGGCGTGGCATTGGCGCCACTAGCTTTGAAAAGTTTATTGCTTGGCAGGCTGGCAGCGGCATGGATATAATTTCTAGCCTGGTAAATGCCGAACAAACCAGCAGTATAACGCCACGGGCAAAAGTGGCACTAACGGCGCTGGGCGAAAAGCTACGCGGCCTGCAGGCCATGGTAGAATCTGGCGCCAACCCTAGTGAAATTATCGAGCGGCTAATTGAAAGCACCAATTACCGCGACCATATTTTAGACGGCACACCGCAGGCCGAAGGTAGGGAAGAAAACCTAGGCGTGCTAGTGAGCGACGCTAAATCGTTTGCCAGCCTGCCCGACTTTTTAGAAGAAGTTGCCTTAATGAGCAGTGCCGACACCGCCACAAATGAGCCAAAAGTTACCTTAATGACCTTGCACGCTGCCAAAGGCCTGGAGTTCCCAGTGGTATTTATGGTGGGTATGGAAGACGGCCTGTTCCCCAGTAGCCGCGCGTTAGAGGAAGGCCCCAAACAACTAGAAGAAGAGCGCCGCCTGTGCTACGTTGGTATGACCCGCGCTCGCGAGGAGCTGCACCTAAGCTACGCCCAAAGCCGTTTGCAATTTGGCCAGCGCAGCTACGGCGCGCCATCACGCTTTTTAGATGACATGGGTTACGAACTAGCCATGCGCCCCGCCCAGCCAGCCCAGCCGCAGTACAACGAATTTGATGAATTTGTCATGGAATTCGATATTGGCGACACCGTGCGTTCGGCGCAATTTGGCGAAGGCGAAATCGTTGATATTGACGGCCTAGCTGTAACCATAAAATTCGCCAGCGGCGCCCACAAAAAACTCAACGTAGAATACGCCCGGCTGGAAAAACTTTAGCAAGTTTGCTATAATAAACCGCACGTACCCGGTGGAGTTCCCCCCAGGTGTGTTGATAGATATGGACCGGAATATAGCGAGCATTTCCCACCACTATCGATTCTTTATTTCAGCGCTAGCTGCCCTGGTGCTGTTTGCGGTAGTCATTTTTACCGGCCACTATGCCTTTGCGGCGGGCGAGGATAAGCCAACCAATGGGCGGATTATTACCCTGTACGATAACGGTGTAGATAAAGGCTTTATTACCAAAAAATCAACCCTGCGCGAAGCCTTGGCCGAGCAAAAAATTTATGTAGACAAGCTAGATCGCACCGAGCCTGGGTTAGATGAAAAACTGGTGGCGAATTCGTACCAAGTAAATGTGTATCGCGCCCGCCAGGTGATTGTGCGCGACGAGGGCAAGGAAACCAAGGTGATTACGTCGTACCGCACGCCCAAACAAATCGCTAAGCAAGCCAACATTACTTTATATGACGAAGACGAAGCTGCGCTAGCGGCATCGAGCGACCCAATAGCCGATGGCGTGGCCGAGGTGATGACGATTAACCGCTCGGTGGCCTTTAATTTTACCTTTTACGGCAAGCAGCAAACCGCCCGCACCATGGCGCGCACCGTGGGCGACATGCTAAAAGAAAAGGGCATAAAAATGGAATCGGTAGATGGCATTAGTGTGCCGCTAACCACGCCAATTACCGCTAATATGGAAATTAAGCTGTGGCGCAACGGCGTGCAAACCCTGACCCAAGATGAAGATGTGGCGTTTGATACTAAAAAGATTACCGATGCCGACCAGGTAATTGGCTACACCAAAATTGAAACCCCGGGCGAGGTAGGCAAGCGCACTGTTACCTACGAAATTACCATGCAAGATGGCATTGAAACCTCGCGCAAAGAAATTAATAGCGTTACTACCAAAAAGCCATCCGAGCAAGTAGAGATTGTTGGCACCAAGCCAAATGGCAACGGCCTAACCAAAGCCAAGGGTGTGATGATGTTTACCGACAGCAATGGCGTGGTGCACCGTGAAACGTATTATGACCTAAATATGGCAACCGTAATGCGAAACTGCGGCATGGGTGGCTACTACACGGTGCGTGCCGATGGCGCCAAGGTCGACCGCGACGGCTATGTGATTATTGCAGCACACTTAGGCAACTACCCGCGTTGTTCAGTGGTAGAAACCAGCATTGGTGCTGGTAAGGTGTACGATACTGGCGGTTTTGCGTCGGTGCACCCACATGGTTTTGACCTTGCCACTGACTGGACGAAGGCCGATGGGATATAGGCACTATGCCTAAAAAAGAACTAGGCCAGCACTGGCTAAAAGACCGCGATATATTAGCGGCCATAGCCGACGATGCCGACCTAAGCGCTGATGACACCGTGCTAGAAATCGGCCCTGGCCTAGGCACGCTAACCAGCGAACTATTGCGCCGTGCCGGGCAGGTAGTAGCGGTAGAATTTGACCCAGATTTAGCCCGCAAATTACCCGGCCAGTTCCCTGGTAAAAACCTGCAAGTAGTACACCAAGATATTTTGCAATTTGACCTAAATACCCTGCCAGCTGGCTACAAAGTTGTGGCCAACGTGCCCTACTACATTACCAGCAAAATTATTGAAACGCTAATGACCGCCGCCAACAAACCCAGCCTAGTAGTAATATTGGTGCAAAAAGAGGTGGCCGTGCGTGTGGCGGCCGGTGCCGGCGACATGAGCATACTGGCCGTAAGCGCCCAAATATTTGCCGAAACTTACTTAGGAGTAGAAGTACCACGCGAATATTTTACACCGCCACCCAAAGTAGATAGCCAGGTGGTGGTGCTACGCACCCGCGACCAACCGCTAGTGCCAGCCGAAAATGAAAAAGCCTTTTTTAGGGTAGTAAAAGCCGGCTTTGCCGCCAAGCGAAAAAAACTACGCAGCAGCATATCGGCTGGCCTAAACATCAGCAAGCCCGCCGCCGAAGAGCTACTAAAGCATGCCAACATCAACCCCGAACTGCGGGCTGAAGATTTATCAATCACCGATTGGCTGCGCCTAGCTAAGGACGCTATATGATAGCTGCCGACCAGCCAACTATTTTTCCGCCACGGTTGCAGGTGGTGGTGTCGTCGGTTGGTGATGGGTCGATGAAAGATGGTGAGGATTTATTAACGCCAGAAGCGGTCCAAAACCGTACGGAATTTTTAGCAAAAAATAATATGGGCACTGAAAATGTAGCGGTGTTTTACGCCGATTTTGCTACCAGCGATTTTTGCCGTTACGGCGCCGCCACGCCTGGCCTAATGTCGGGCTACGACGGTGTAGCAACCAATCAGCCGGGCCAATCAATCCTGCTGCCGCTGGCCGATTGCGTGGGCACGGTGCTTTACGACCCGGCGCACCATGCCGTAATGCTAGCCCACCTAGGCCGCCACAGCACCGAGCAATTTGGCGGCATAAAAGTAGTAGAATATATGGCTAAAACTTACAATTCCAGCCCGGCAGACTTGCTGGTTTGGCTTGGCCCATCGCCAAACGGCGCTAGCTATCCACTACACGCTTTTGATGATCGCAGTTTTACCGATGTGCTAACCGAGCAACTGCAAAGTACCGGCGTGCTGGCGGCCAATATTCAAGTTAGCGCTGTCGATACATCTACCAACCCGCAATACTTTTCGCATAGCCAATTTTTGGCCGGGACACAGGCTACCGATGGCCGCTACGGAGTAGCAGTACAATTGCTAAAATAGTGTATTTTTAACACTAACTAAAATAACAGAGGTGGTATTTTAATAACAGCTATGCTACACTAGTAGTAATGACTAAAAAAGCCTATATCACCACTGCTATACCCTACGTAAACGGCGTGCCGCACATTGGCCACGCGCTAGACTATACTTTGGCAGACATTTGGGCGCGCTACCAGCGTATGAACGGTCGCGATGTGCGCTACCAAACTGGCGTCGACGAACATGGCAATAAAATCGCAGCGAAAGCTGCTGAAGCTGGGCTCGAGCCGCAAGCATATGTCGATAAAATGTATGTCAATTTCCAGACGCTGATTGAAAAATTGAATGTATCCAGCACTGATTTTATCCGCACTACCGACGCGCATCATCGTGGTGCCGTGCAGTATATTTGGCAGCAACTAGCTAAGGCGGGGCTTATTTACAAAAGCACCTACCAAGGCTGGTACTGCACCGGCTGCGAAAACTTTGTGACTGATAAAGAAGCGGCAGCAAATAACGGGGTGTGCCCCGATCATCAGAAGGCCTACGAGCGCTTAAGTGAAGAAAATTATTACTTAAAAGCCAGCCAATTTTCTGAGCAGATCCGCGAAGCGATTGAAACGAATAAATTACGTATTCTGCCCGAGTTTCGCAAAAATGAATTCCTAGAGCTGATTAAAGACGGCGTCAAAGACGTATCGATTAGCCGCCCGCGCAAAAATCTATCTTGGGGTATTAGCGTACCTGGCGATGATAGCCAAGTAATGTACGTTTGGCTCGATGCGCTTTCAAACTATATCACGGTCATTGGCTACCCTGACCGCGAAGAATGGAAAGAATATTGGCCTGCCGACGTATCGGTGGTGGGTAAGGATATTCTGCGTTTTCATGCCGGTATTTGGCCGGCCGTATTGATGGGGCTGGGCTTGCCGCTACCTAAAGTGTTACTAGTGCACGGATTTGTCGGTGTCGGCGGCGTGAAAATGAGCAAATCACTGGGTAATGGCGTCGGGCCGATGGAAGTAATCGATGCCTACGGTACTGATGCGTTCCGCTACTACTTTAGCCGCCATGTTCCTACGCAAGAAGACGGTGACTTTACTTGGGAAAAGTTTGAGAACGCCTACAACAACGAGCTAGGTAATGACCTTGGGAACCTTGTGCAACGCGTTGCAGCCATGATTACGCGCTATCAAGCTGGCGTGATTGGCGATGCGCCGCAGGCCGAGCACGACATGGGTCCGTACCGCGATGCCATGGATGCGTACGAATTCAATCGCGCGCTCGACATCGTATGGAATACGGTGCGGTCACTGAACCAATTTTTGGAGCAAGTTAAGCCATGGGAAATCGCCAAACAGCGCGAAAAAGACCCTGATGCAACCGACCACTTGGCCGAAGTTTTGGCACACGCTGCCAGCACCTTGCTGCAAGTTGCCGATTTGCTAACGCCATTTATGCCCAGCACGGCCGAGGCCATAAAAGCTATGTTTGCCAGCGGCGTTGTGCCGGGCGAGCTAACGCCATTGTTCCCGAAAATCTATTTACACACCGAAGATCCGCGCGCACCAAAGGCCCAGTAGCATGCAAATTATCGATACGCATTGCCACATCCACGACAGTGAATTCTTTCTTGACAACCGCGAAGAGGCTTACGCCGAATCGCGCCGGGCTGGCGTGGATATGATTTGCGTGGGGACAAACGTTCAGAGCTCGCGCGAGGCGGTAGATTTTGCCGCCAGCCACGACGGCTGCTACCCAATTGTCGGCATCCACCCGCACGATGCCAAGGATAATAGCGCCGATGATATTCGGGCGCTGATAGAGGCAAATAAAAGCGAAATTATTGGCATTGGCGAAATTGGCCTAGACTATTTTTACAATAACAGCCAGCGCGATGCGCAAATTGAGCGCCTGCGCCAGCAACTGCAAATTGCTACTGACTATAATTTACCGGTTAGTTTTCATGTGCGCGAGGCGTCGTCCCCGAAGGGGCGCCAATCAGTATGGCGAGATTTTTGGCCGATACTCGATGAATTCCCAGGCATTACAGGGGTAATGCACAGCTTTACCGACAGCCAGGCCAACGCCGACGAAGCCATAAAGCGTGGTTTTTACATCGGTGTTAATGGTATTAGCACATTTACCAAAATAGCCGAGCAACAGCAATTATTTGCCGATTTGCCGCTACAAAAAATTGTGCTAGAAACTGACGCTCCCTTCTTGACTCCAAAGCCCTTTCGTGGTACAATGAATATACCAGCGTATGTAGGTAGAGTCGCGGAGCATCAGGCGATGCTAAAAGATGTACCGCCTACCGATGTAATGCGCCAAACTACCGCAAATGCTAAGAGTATTTTTGGGATATAACCACCATGCAACCAAGTAATAAAGACACCTACCAAGTCCCCGCCTCACCCGAGGTAGTTGCTTACGACCAAGAGCAATTGCGCGAAGCTGCCCTAGAGGCGGCGCTTAGTACTCCCGAAACTATCGATACTACCAATATTGACCGCCGTCGCGTTGAGGGCATAGGCGCGTCGATGCTATCGGCCGCCGAGGTGAACACTGCTACCCCTGAAGTGGCGTACGATCCGCTTGACCCCGCCCAAATACTAGCTTGCGGCCAGGGGGCCACTGCCCTGCGTGCCTACGCCAAGGCCAATCTTACCCGTGCCGATGTCGGCCTAGGGGCTTAGCATGGCTAGCGTGCTAAGCAAGGCCTTTAAGCTACTAGTTGGCGACGACGTATCGACCGACTGGCTAAAGCCACCCAAAAAGCGCGCCCTAAAAACCCTTACCGAGCGCGAGCTCCTTACCCTAGAAAGCGAAGTTGGCGCCAAACTATTTGGCCCCGTGCCGGCCGGTCATCGCCGCGAATTCTTTTGCCTAGACGATCATACCTGGATTTGGCATGAAGAGTGGCTAGATGCAAACAAAAAACTGGCCACCAGCACTATTCGCTACGAAGTTACCGAGCATGGTGTGCTAAAGGTGCAAGAGGGCGCGCGCTACAGCTACCTAGAGGGCGAAGAGTTGCAAAACTTTGGCGTGGCCACCCGTATGTACTACGAGCAAGTCGCCCGCGAAGTCTACCGCCGCGACCCTGCTACCGGCCAAAAACTGGTACAATAGAAAGCGTAATGAGCGACATTATTTACCTAGACCACGCAGCGGCCACGCCGCTAGATGATAGAGTTTTGGCGGCCATGCAGCCGTATTTTAGCGAATTTTTTTATAACCCATCTAGCCCGTATGCGCCGGCGGTGCAGGTGCGGCGTGATTACGATGCGGCTAAGGATATCATCGCTCAGGCAATCGGCGGCAAGGGCAACGACCTGACTATTACGGCTGGCGCCACCGAATCTATCAACATTATATTTGCCAGTGTGGCCGGCCACGTGGTCACTAGCAGCATCGAGCACCACGCGGTGTTAGAGGCTGCCAAATTGCACCCACGCACACTGGTTGCACCCAACGAAAAAGGCATGGTAACTGCGGCGGACATCAAAAGAGCCATCACGCCCGAAACCGAACTGGTGAGTATTCAGCTAGCCAATAACGAGCTGGGCACCGTGCAGCCACTGCGCGATATTGCCGAGGTGGTGCGGGCCGAGCGTGCCCGGCGAGCCGAAGCCGGCGACCCACGGCCAATTTATTTTCATAGCGATGCCAGCCAGGGCTTGGGACAGCTAGATGTGCATGTGTCGCGGCTGGGCGTGGATGCGCTGACGATTAACGCTGGCAAAATTTACGGCCCCAAGCAAGTGGCCGCACTGTGGACTGATCGCTTTGTGCGCCTAGCGCCGCTAGTGCGTGGCGGTGGGCAAGAAAAGGGCATCCGCAGCGGCACCGAAAACGTCGCTGGCGTAGTGGGGTTTGCCAAAGCAATTCAGCTGGCGGTCGAACACACCAATAGCGAATCGAAACGCCTAGCTGGCCTGCGCGATGATTTGCAAACCGAACTAACGACCGCTTTTCCGGATGCGATTGTATCGGGCGCTGGTAAAAAACGCTTGGCTGGCCACTTGCATATTTCGCTGCCAGGGCTAGATGCCGAACGCTTGCTGTTCGCGCTTGAAACTAGGGGTGTGCTGGTAGCTACCGGTAGCGCCTGTGCCGCCAACAAAGGTACGCGTAGCCATGTGCTAACTGCCATCAGCATGGCGCCCGAAGTTGCCGATGGCAGTCTGCGCATTACATTGGGTCGGCTAAGTAATCAGGCGAATATTCAGGCCGCAGCTGCTATACTAAAAGCAGTTATTAGTGCTGAAATGGAGCGAGTGGGCCAATGAAAGTAGTTAAAATCATCGCCGTTATAACCGCTGTATTTTTGCTGCTAGTGTGGGGGATTGGCAGCTACCTTGGTGTAGACGACCTAGCCAAATGCGACAGCGCACCGAGTGATAAAACCGGCTGCCAAGCAGCTGATGCTATTGTAGCGGTGAGCGGCGGCGACACATCGGCACGGGCCGACGAAGCCATAAAATTGTACCAAAATGGTTGGGCAAAGGTGCTGATATTTTCGGGTGCGGCAGCTGATAAATCTGGCCCCAGCAACGCCAAGGTAATGGCGGCGCAGGCGATTGAAGCTGGCGTTGACCCGAACGTCATTATTATCGAAGAAGCCAGTGAAACCACAGTAGAAAACGCCCTGGAAACCACTAGTATTTTTAAGCAACACAACATCAGTTCGGCAATCATTGTTACCAGTGCCTACCACGAGCGCCGAGCGCTGTTGGAGTTTCAGCACGAGGCCAGTGGCGTAACATTGCGTGGCCACCCAGTGGCGACCGACAAGCAATGGAGCGCGCTGTGGTGGCTGACGCCGACCGGCTGGTTTTTGGCTATTCCCGAGGTAATTCAATCCTTCATTTTATCGACAGGTGTCGCTCCGCGTGAGTAAGGTATATGTCGGTATGAGCGGTGGGGTTGATAGTAGCGTCACCGCCGCATTATTAGTCGAGCAAGGCTACGATGTAACTGGCGTGTACATGAAAAACTGGAGCCAAGACCTGCCTGGCATGAAGTGCCCATGGGCTGAAGATTTGGCCGATGCTAAACGTGTGGCAGTGCAGCTGGGTATCGACTTTAAGGTGTTTGATTTTGAAAAAGAATACAAGCACCAAGTAGTGGACTACATGATTGAAGAATACAGCCTAGGCCGCACGCCCAACCCAGATATTATGTGCAACCAAGAGGTGAAGTTTAAGCTGTTCTTAAACGCTGCCTTGGCCGATGGTGCTGACTTAATTGCGACAGGTCATTATGCGATAGCCAAGGACGGCAAACTACTACGCGCCGTAGATGAAAATAAAGACCAAACCTACTTCCTGTGCCGCATCACATCTGAGGCCCTAGCCAAAACCCTATTCCCACTGGGTAGCTACACTAAGGCCGAAGTCCGCGACATGGCCAAGGCCCGTGGCCTATGGGCGGCCAGCAAAAAAGAATCGATGGGCGTGTGCTTTGTGGGCAGTGTGGGCATGCGCGAATTTTTAAGCCAATACGTCACTACAACCCCGGGCGATATTATCGATAAACAAACTAGCAAAGTGCTGGGCCGCCACGACGGTGCGATATTTTACACTCTAGGCCAGCGCCACGGGCTGGATGTGGGCGGCGGCCTGCCCTACTATGTTGTTGGCAAAGATATGGCTAAAAACGAAGTATATGCGAGTACTAATTTGAACACCAGCGAAATGTGGCGCGACACTATCGATCTGCAATCGCTGCACGCTATTGGCGAGCTAATCGATGGTGACTACATGGTGCGCCTACGCCACCGTGGGCCATTAGTAAAAGCCAAACTAACTGGCACTACGCTTTTGCTGGGTGAGGCACAACGGGCCATCACGCCAGGCCAATCAGCCGTACTATACCGCGGCGACGAGTGCGTCGGTAGCGGTATAGTTAGCTAAGATCGCCAAGCTGTCGGTGTAGCTCGCGCAAAGTATCTTTTTGGCGACCAATCGAGTTATGAATCCATAAGCGCATGGCCAAATTACCTATCTTCATACGCTCCCAAAAAGGCAGCTCGCGCAATTGCTGTCGCTCGTTGGTTAGGTTGTCAACAGCTTGTTCACGTTCGGCAATACGTCGCTGCAAAAAATCGGCATCGTGACTCATGGGTTTGGCTTACATCTCCTTAAACAAAACAATAGTAAACATACTATAGTTGCTATGCAGTATAAAGTCAATCGTAACCCGGGCGAGTATGGTATAATTTATAGATATGAATGCACAACAAATTCGCAACGCCTACCTAGATTTTTATCGTGAACGTGGCCACGAAGTCATCGCGCGTGCACCGCTGGTGCTGCAGGGCGACCCCACCACGCTATTTACCGGCAGCGGCATGCAGCCGATTATCCCGTACTTGCTGGGCGAGCCACACCCCAAAGGCACGCGGATTGTTGATAGCCAAACCTGCTTGCGCGCCCAAGATATCGACGACGTGGGCGACAACCGCCACACGACATTTTTTGAAATGTTGGGCAACTGGAGCTTTGGCGATTACTTTAAGCAGCAGCAAATCGAGTGGATGTTTGAATTCCACAAAGATATTGTAAAGCTAGACCTAAGCAAGCTGTATGTTACCTGCTACATTGGCGACGAACGCTATGGCATACCCAAAGACACCGAAGCGGCTGACGTGTGGGCTAAGCTGTTTGCCGACGCCGGCCTAAGTAATGGCATGCAAGATATCGGCAGCGAAAACGACGGCTATGCTGTGGGTATGCAAGACGGTGCTCGAATCTTTTTTTACGATGGTAGCAAAAACTGGTGGAGCCGCAACGGCGCGCCCGAAACCACGCCAATTGGCGACCCCTGCGGGCCGGATAGCGAAATGTTTTACGATTTTGGCACGCCGCACAACCCCGAATTTGGCCAGCACTGCCACCCCAACTGCGATTGCGGCCGCTTTATGGAAATCGGCAACAATGTGTTTATGGCCTACAAAAAGGTGGGCGAGGGGCAGTTTGAAGAGCTGGAGCAAAAAAACGTTGATCATGGCTCTGGTCTCGAGCGCATCGCCGCCGCGGCTATCGATAACCCCGATGTGTTTAAGATTAGCCTGATGTGGCCGATTATTGAAAAGCTACAAACCCTAAGTGGTAAAAGCTACGATAGCCACACCGAAAGCATGCGCGTGATTGCCGACCACCTGCGCGCTGCCACCTTTTTGGCGGTCGACGGCTGCGTGCCGAGTAACAAAGAGCAGGGCTACGTTATGCGCCGCCTGCTGCGTCGCGCCATCCGCTACAGCTTTGACCTCGGCGTTGAGCAAAACTTTTTGCAAGAAGTGGTGCCGGTCATTGCTGATCTCTATGTCAATGATTTCCCAGAGGTCAAAGAGCAGCGCGAAACCATCATCGCTGTGCTGGTGAAGGAAGAAAAAGCCTTTCGCCAGACACTGCGTAACGGTATCAAACAAATGGCAAAATTTACCGAAAGCGGGCTCACCGGTGCTGAGCTATTTACATTGTATGATACTTACGGGTTCCCGGTTGAGTTATCTGCCGAGGAGGCATACAAGCAGGGTATTGAGCTGCCGAGCGACTGGCGCGAACAATTTGATGCCAAGATGCAAGAGCAGCGCCAGCGTAGCCAAACCGCTGCCAAGGGCACTTTCAAGGGCGGACTAGAGGGTCATGACGATATTCACTTGAAATACCACACCGCGACGCACTTGCTGCAGTCAGCCTTGCGCCAATTGTACGGCCCGGAGCTACGGCAGCACGGCAGTAATATCACCACCGAGCGCCTACGCTTTGATTTCAATCTCGATCACAAGATGACCAATGAGGAAAAAGCGCGCGCCGAACAACTCGTCAATGGCTGGATTGCCGATGATTTGCCAGTGAGCTACACGATGTATCCGACCCAAGAAGCACTCGACATGGGCGCTATTGGTCCCTTTGGTGAACGCTACGATGCCGAGGTAAAGGTGTACCAAATGGGCGA
>CAYVSX010000016.1:0-22126 GCA_964454245.1 uncultured Candidatus Saccharibacteria bacterium
CTCAATAGATCTTGTTTTACCCATCTCGCAATCAGACTGTTGACCATTGTATCGCAAAAAACAGATAGCGTCAACACCTTTTACAAATTATATTGTAGCTATAAATACAACTAGGCCGATTATAACGCCCAATACTGCGCCGACCAGCACTTCTACGGGGGTGTGACCTTTGGCGGCACGTGGCAATGCCACAGAGCTTTTAGTCAGCTTTATTAGGCGCTGCACAGCTTCTCCCTGCTCGCCGACCGATCGTCGCACCATCACCGCGTCATACATCACCACACCTGCCACCATCACCGCAATGCCAAACAGCGCACCATCAAAGCCATTTATCAGCCCCACCACCGTAGCCATAGATACTACCGTAGAGGTGTGCGCACTTGGCATATTGCCCGATAGATATAGCTGGCGAAAGCCGCGCAATGTGCGGTTACGCACCGCCATCACCACATACTTAGCCCCCTGGGCTACCAGCCAGCTAAGTATAATTGTGGCGATATAGGGCGAAATGCTCATAGCCTACTGTTTGCTCTCTTCAGCAATATCATCTTCTTTAGCCTCTTGCATAATACCGATCGACGACACGGCATCACTATCAGCTAAGCGCATAATACGTACACCCTGGGTAGTTCGGCCAAGCGTCGGGATGTCCTTTAGGGCTACGCGGATAGTTTGGCCGTTCTGGCTAATCAGTAGCGCCTCGTTAGCATCAGCTTCTAGGGTTTGCACGGTTATAATCGGGCCAGTCTTAGCCGTCACCACGGCCGCCTTAATGCCAACACCACCGCGCTTGTGGCTTGGGAAGTTAGCCACTTTGGTGATTTTACCGTAGCCCTTTTGGCTAATCACTAGTAGTGTCTGTTCATCGGCACACACAATGTCCATGCCAACCACGCTATCGTTCGGGCGCAGGCGCACACCACGTACACCGCGGGCAGCTCGGCCCATTGGGCGGCACTCTTCTTCGTTAAAGCGCACCGCCTGTCCAGCCGATGTTGATATAATCACATCGTTTTTGCCAGTAGTTTGCTTAATCCAACGAAGCTCATCGCCGTCATCTAGGTTAATAGTTATTAGCCCATTAGTGCGGATGTTAGCGTAATCCTTAAGTGGGGTCTTTTTAACCGTACCCTTAGTGGTAGCCATAAATAGGTAGCCATCATCGCTAGCATCTTTAGCGTGGTTAATAATCGAGGTAATCTTTTCCTCGGGCTGTAGCTGCAATAGGTTCACTACGGCCACACCCTTGGCGGCTAGACTAGCAGCCGGTACTTCGTAGGCCTTTAGGCGGAACACCCGGCCTTTATTAGTAAAGAACAGTAGCCAGTCATGCGTGCTTGCTGGCACCAGCTGAGCAATCACATCCTCTTCCTTGGTGGTCATGCCGCGCTTGCCCTTACCGCCACGGTTTTGGCGACGATATTCGCTTACCAGGGTGCGTTTAATATAGTTTTCCGTTGTAAGTAATACTACAGCTTCTTCCTCTGGTATCAACTCTTCGTCGCTAAACTTGCCTAGCTCGTGGTTGATAATCTTGCTGCGGCGCTCATCACCGTAACGTTCTTTCATCTCTAGCAGTTCGGCTTTAATTATCGCCAAAATCTCATTTTCGTCGGCCAAAATCTCTTCAAAGCGTTTGATAGCCTTTAGTAGCTCGTTTAGCTCGTTTTCAATCGACTCGCGCTCTAGGCCAGTTAAGCGGCGCAGCTGCATGGCCAGTATGGCCTTAGCCTGGATTTCGCTTAGTTTAAACTTGGCAATCAAAGCTTTTTCGGCTTCATCTTGGGTTTTGCTAGCGCGAATCGTCTTAATTACTTCATCGATATGATCAAGCGCAATCTTGTAGCCTTCTAGAATATGAGCACGCTCGCGCGCCTTGCGTAGCTCGTATTCGGTACGGCGGCGCACTACCTTTTGGCGGTGCGTCACAAATTCCTGCAGCATCTCCTGCAAGCCCAAAATTCGTGGCTGCACACCGTCTACCAGCGCTAGCATGTTAAAGTTAAAGCTACTTTGCAGTGGTGTCAGCTTAAATAGCTGGTTTAGCAACTTCTTGGGGTAGGCATCCTTCTTTAGCTCCACCACCACACGCACCGCACCGCGGGCACTTTCGTCACGCAAGTCGCTAATGCCATTTAGCTTCTTATCTTTCACTAGTTCGGCAATCTTTTCCACTAACGAGGCTTTATTTACGCCATAAGGAATCTCGGTAATTACAATCTGGTGGCGACCTTTTTTTGTCTCCACAATGTCAGCTACTGCGCGCATCATCACACTACCGCGGCCAGTTTGGTAGGCTTGCTTCATTGGTGCACCACCGTAAATCGTCGCCCCAGTTGGGAAGTCTGGGCCCTTTACATGCTTTAGCAGGTCATCAATTGTCGCATCATCATTATCAATCAATTCAACAGTCGCATCGACTAGCTCGCCGAGATTATGCGACGGAATATTTGTCGCCATACCAACGGCAATACCAATCTGGCCGTTCAGCAGCAAATTCGGCACTTTCGCCGGCAACACCACTGGCTCTTGGCGCGAACCATCGTAGTTATCACGGAAGTCAATCGTTTCCTTTTCAATATCTACCAGCATTTCGTCAGCAAGTTTCGCCATACGCGCTTCGGTATAACGCATAGCCGCGGGCTCATCGCCGTCCATCGAGCCAAAGTTACCCTGGCCTTGAATGAGCGGATAGCGCAGCGACCATGGCTGTGCGAGGCGCACCATCGCATTATAGATAGCACTATCGCCATGTGGATGATATTTACCCATCACATCACCAACAATCAAGGCACTTTTTACAAACTTTGCTGTCGAGCGATTATTATTTACATTCATTGAGTACAGAATGCGTCGGTGCACCGGCTTGAGTCCGTCTCGTACATCCGGCAGTGCGCGGTCGATAATCACGCTCATCGAGTAACGGAAGAAACTATCTTCCATCACTTTTTCAACTGTTCGATGTTCGATGCCCGGCGTCTCCACTATTTCACCGTCAAGAATCGCATCTTCTTCGATTGGCGCGTCTTCGTTTATTGGTAGATTATTCGTTGTGTCTTCATCCATAGTATTTCCCCTAAATATCCAGCTCTTCTAGTTTTGCGTTCTTTGCCTCAGACTGAATAAAGTTCTTACGCAGGCTCACATCGTCGCCCATCAGCTTTGTAAACACTGCGTCGGCACGTTCGGCGTCTTCAACATTCACCTTAATGAGTACACGGTTTTCAGGATTCATCGTCGTTTCCCATAGCTGGTCGGCATCCATTTCGCCCAAGCCCTTAAAGCGAGATACTGTTACGCCCGCCTGCTTAAAGCGATCTTCATTTTTGTCGACGACGACGCCACGTGTTTCTCTTTCGGCAATGAGGGTACTGATAGCTTCATCAAGCGATGGCTCATCATACACATATTGTTTTTTCTGACCCTTATTAATACTAAATAGCGGTGGCTTAGCCAAGTACACATAGCCTCCCTCAACCACCTCTTTCATATAACGGAAGAGGAACGTCAGAAGCAGCGTGGCAATGTGGCTGCCGTCAACATCGGCATCGGTCATGATGATGATTTTGTGGTAACGCAATCCGTCAATCGAGAACGAGTCACCGATTCCGACACCAAAGGCCTGAATCATGGCTACGATTTCTTTATTGGCAAACATTTTATCTAGGCGGGCGCGCTCGGTGTTCAACACCTTACCTCGCAGTGGCAAAATCGCTTGGGTTTTGCTATCGCGGCCCTCTTTGGCACTACCGGCTGCCGAATTACCCTCTACAATGTAGATTTCGCTATCATCTGGGCGCTTGCTGCTACAATCCCATAGCTTGCCGGGCAGCCCCATGCCATCTAATGCACCCTTGCGTAGTACGTTGTCGCGTGCCGCCCTAGCTGCCTTGCGGGCACGAGCCGCTAACAGTGCCTTACCGACAATCTTTTTAGCAATCTCAGGGTTTTCTTCTAGGTAGTAGGCAAAGTATTCGTTCATTACCTGCTCGACATAGCGCCTAACCTCAGGGTTGCCTAGCTTGTTTTTA
Organism: uncultured Candidatus Saccharibacteria bacterium; assembly: GCA_964454245.1. Lineage (GTDB taxonomy): Bacteria > Patescibacteriota > Saccharimonadia > Saccharimonadales > Saccharimonadaceae > Saccharimonas. Next base: position 4,032 of record CAYVSX010000016.1, read on the forward strand.
GTTTGGCCCTCAAACTGCGGGTCGGGCAATTTCACCACTATAACCGCCGTTAGACCTTCACGGATGTCATCACCGCTTAAGTTATCTTCTTTTTCTTTCAGTAGTGAGTTTTTGCGGGCGTAATCGTTAATTACACGGGTTAGCGCCGCCCGAAAGCCCACCAAGTGCGTGCCACCATCAGGGGTCAGCACGTTGTTGGCAAATGGTCGCACGGTTTCAATATAACTATCGTTATACTGCACCGCCACTTCCACCATCGAATCTTCAACCTGTCGCTCAACATAAAATACATTGTCGCCGACAGCTTCTTTGCCGATATTTAAGTTCTTAACATAGCTCTTAATACCGCCGTCAAAGTAAAATGATTGACGCTCTTTGGTACGCTCATCATATACGCTAGTAAACACACCCTTGGTTAGGTAGGCTTGGTGTCGCAAATAGTTCACCACCCACTTGTAGTCAAAGGTTATTGTCTCTTTAAAGATAGTTGGGTCGGGGTAAAATGTCACCGTCGTACCAGTCGGTCGGTCGGTCTTACCAAGTTTTTTCAGCGGCATTGTCGATGCACCGCGCTCAAACTCTATATGGTATAGCTCGCCCTTTTGCACTACTTCGGCTACTAACTTTGTAGAAAGTGCGTTTACCACGCTCGAGCCCACACCGTGCAAGCCAGACGACACCTTGTAGCCACCGCCACCAAACTTACCACCGGCGTGCAGCACGGTTAGCACGGTCTCAAGCGTACTAAGGCCTGTTTTAGCGTGCTTATCTACCGGTATACCACGGCCGTCGTCAGTAATAGTAATACCGCCATCCTCTAATATCCTTACATCTACCCTAGTGGCGTAGCCAGCGATAGCTTCGTCTATAGAGTTATCGGCAATTTCTTTAATAAGGTGGTGTACACCGTCGTAGCCAGTGCTACCAATATACATACCTGGGCGCTTACGAACAGGTTCCAGCCCTTCTAGGACTTGGATTTGCGAGCCATCATAAGACCCGTCGTCTTTTTGTTTAGCCATTATCCCCTCACTTCGGTCATTTCAGCTGTTTACAATATGTCTATTGTACCATAAAAAAAATTGTTCAATCAAGCTATTGCAGTGAACATATTTCTTATGCTAAAATGCTTATCAAGAAGGTATCTTTAAAATAAAAATAGGTAGTACTATGTTCAGAAAACTGGTTTCAAACTTAGCCTTTAGCCCCGCACTGGTCGGGCAGATTGGCTTTTACGCAAAAAGGCTTCGCAAAGAGGAAGCGACACGACGTATTGGTCTTATATTTACAGCGCTAGCACTTGTGGTACAATCATTTGCTGTGTTTTCGCCGCCCGAAGCCGCCAACGCCTCTAGTGGCAACGACTTTATAAGTGGAGGTATCAGCACCAAAGCTGACTACATTAAGTACTACGACCAAAACCACAACAATATTAAGGACCTATTTACCGAACTAGGTATAACTCGCAAAAATCTCCAAGATGCTACCCTTGGCAAGCTAAATTCGCGTGATGGTGTCTATTCTTGGGGTCTAAAATCACACTTTAGCAAGGCTCAAGGCGAACATAGCTACACTGTCAAAACCAGTAGTGGCGGCAAACGCACCTTCTATGGTCGCCCGCTATACCTATGGGATACTAAAGAGTACACCAAAAAATATGGCTCTACCTACGAAGCCTATATAGGTAAATCAAGCACTGGTGCCTACTTTGCAGTCCTTAAAATTTGCGGCAATCTAGTCCTTAAGGCTGTGCCGCCTGCACCAAAGTGCCCAACCGGCTACACTGGCACCTATCCAGATTGTACAAAAGTACCCGAAAAGTGCCCTATTGATGGTAAAACCAACCTCAACGCCGACGATCCAAACTGTAAGCAGGATCCACAAGCGGCCTGCTCGGCGCTTAAGGTCACTAAGCTAGTTGATCGCTACCAGCTAGATGGTTCGGCTATCACCGCCTACGGAGGTACAGTCAGCGCCTACACCTATGTTGTAAAGCGTGATGGCAAAGTAGTTGATACGATTAAGCAATCTAGCAGCTCGCTAACCAACACTGCCTTCACCACCCAAACCGAGCAAGGTACGTATACAGTTACATTGACGGTCAAAACATCTCTGGGTGATAAAACCGGTGATGGTTGCGCAAAATCATTTACTATACCTGCCCCCGAAATGTGCCCAGTCAACCCCGACTTACTGGCCTCTAGCCCAGAATGTCAGCCTTGCCCAGATGACGACACTATCTGGATAAAAGATGATGATTGTGCTGCAGCGCTGATAAATTCTAAAACAGCCAAGAACGCCTCGCAGGGCGACGTTGACGCCACTACCACCACAGCTAAGGCCGGTGATAAAATCACTTATTCCCTGAGCTTGGCTAACACCGGTAAGGCGCCAGCCGAAGTGACTCCGACTGAAGAACTAGACGACATTCTAGAGTATGCAACCGTCATAGATGCTGGCGGCGGCACCTACAACGAACAGGCTAAAACACTAACCTGGCCAACCATCACCTTAAATGCTGGCGACACCCAAACCCGCATGTTTACAGTGCAGGTGCTCGACACAATACCCGCTATGGGCACTGGCGTCAGCAATAAAACATCGTACGATTGCCGTATCGACAACACCTTCGGTAACACTGTTGGCATCGATGTCGACTGCCCAGTAGAAAAGCAAATTGTCGAGCAAACCGTATCCGAACTACCGCACACCGGTCCACGCGAAAACATGATTTTCGCCGGCATCACCATTGCTATAGTCGCCTACTTCTATGCCCGTTCACGACAGCTCAAAAAAGAGGTTCGATTAATCCGCCGCGATTTAAACGCTGGTACAATATAGGATATAAGGGGTTGGTATGACTAAGCAAGAAAAAGATAACTACGGTAGCCACGAGGCGTTTAACGAGAAAAATCTCGAGGATCTACGCGACAAGCAGCAGGAACGTCTTAAAGAAAATGTCGAGCGTAGTGTTGAAAAAAAATCACACGAAAGTGTAGAGGACGCCCGTAAAGAGGCCCTAGAGCAAGCTGGCAAAGCCGAGCGCGAGCAGAAAAAGGCCGAAAAAGAGTCTTCGCCCGCCGAACGTCGCGGCCCAAGCAGCAAAAAAGAGAAAGATGCTAGCTTTGACGCCACCATGAGTGAAATTCGCACTCATATGTCAGCGCCTAGCCGTGCTTTTAGCGCCTTCATTCACAACAAAACAGTCGAAAAGGTCAGCGATGCGGTTGGCGGCACTATCGCCCGCCCTAATGCCATTGTATCGGGTGCCGGCTTCGCCTTTTTGTTCACCTTAGTCATCTATCTAATTGCCCGTTATAACGGCTATCCGATATCAGGCTCGGAAACCATTGCCTCGTTTGCCCTAGGGTGGATTGTTGGCCTACTGTTCGATTACGTCCGCGTACTTGTATTAGGCAAAAGCAAGTAGCACGTCTAGTTACAATCTATAAATACGCTAGCACCGTGCCAGTGCTAGCGTATTTTAATTGATACCTCACCTGCCTTATCGGCATTACGTAGGTCAAGATGATTCGGGTCGGGCGATTGTTCACTCTCGGCCGGCAGGTCTGGGCTAGTCGCTTTATCGGGCGCCGCAGCAGGCGTAGCGCTAGCTTGCAGCTTAGTTGACGGCGTGGTAACTGGCGCCTGGCTAAAAGGCATGGCCGCGGGCGATTGCGGTGCTGGCGGCATCATACCACCGCCCGACAGCGGTGCTGGCGGTACCTGAGGCCTAAATTGCGGTGCTGGCGGCGTTACGGCCGATAGTGATGGCGGTGTGGCCCCACTAGGCGCAACAGCTGGAGTCGGGCTACCCGAGATTTGTTTGCGCTTAGCCAGCCACTCATCAAGGAACGACGAACCCGAAGCTGGCGCACCGGCTGGCCGCGGAGCACCCGGAGCGGCCGGCGCAGCCCCAGGTTGCAACCCTGGTGCAGCCGGTGCCTTAGGCGGGCTCAGGCGCTTAAATATCTCTTGCTCCACCTGGCCGCGTGGTCGCCCATATTTAGCCGACGACAGTCGCTTTAGGGCATCACTTAGCTGCTGGTTCGACTGCCCCATTGGCGCAATCCAGCTCATGCTAAACGGCGATGACGGCACACCCTGTATCTGGGCCACTACCACCGACTCGTAATTGGGTAGTTTAGTCAGATCTTCGGCGTCAAACACCGGCGCATAACGCTTTACCATAATCTCGGCGTCGGTAATACCAATTCGGCCGGTAATGGTAGTACCAACGTTACCAATAATCGCCTCGCGCAATTCCTCTTTTAGCTGAGTCATAAACTGATTACCCAGCACCAGGCTCAAACGATACTTTCGCGCCTCGCTCAAGATAGTCTCAAAGCTATCGGTCGCAAAGTTCTGAAACTCATCGACATACATTGTAAAGTCTTTGCGCTCGTCTTCAGGGATATTCGCCCGGGCCATAGCCGCCGCCTGAAACTTCATCACAAATATAATACCTAGCAGTTTCGAGTTCAAATCACCCATCTTACCCTTAGATAGGTTCACGAGCAGGATTTTATTGTTATTCATAATGTCAGAGAAGTTAAAACCACTCTTTTGCTGGCCAATGATATTGCGCATAGCATCGTTACTAATAAACGGACCAAACTTCGAGACCACCCAACTTATCACCTCACCCGCCTCGCTCGAGCGCTGCGATGCTGGGAACTCTTTGGTCCAAAAATCCAGCACCTGTTGGTCGGTGACATATTTCAGCTTACTCTTCATAAACTCTTCGTCAATCAGTAGCTTAGGGATATCAATAAACGTCCCGCCCTGTGGGTCACTCATCAGCAACAGAGCGCAGTTACGGAATATGTGCTCTAGGCGCGGCCCCACAATACCAGTGTGTCCGGGGTCGTACAGGCCGTACAGCATACTAATCGCCTCTTGCACCAAAAAGTCCTTTTGGTCGGTGTGGTCAAATTCAAACATATTAAGCCCGATTGGGTTGGCCATATCGCTCGGGTTAAAGTACACTACATCTTCCACGCGCTCTTTTGGCACCTTGGCAAGTAGCGCCTCCACCGAGTCGCCGTGCGGGTCAACAAAGGCAAAGCCACGGCCATCCATCATGTCTTGGTAGGCCAAGTTCTCTTGCAATACCGATTTACCCACGCCAGTCTGGCCAATAATATGTACATGGCGGCGGCGATCCTTCGTTCCCAGCCGTATCGGCTTCTTAACACCGCGGAATTCATTGTAGCCTAGCAGCAGGCCTTCGTCCATCACCTGGGTTGGGCCATCCACCTGTTTGCTCATTTGGCGTTGCACCTGTGATGTCGGAATACTGTTTTGGTCTGGCAAATGAAATATCGTCGCCAGCTCAACACTATTTAATATATTCTGGTTAACTTGCTGCGGGAAAAACCTAAATATAAAGGCCGACGTCAGCTCCTCGAGGTTTTTCGATAAATTGAATTTGAAGCCGTTAAAGGTCGGCGAATCAAACAGCGCAAAAGCGGCGACAATATTCTTTAGCAGTGCCTGCGATCGCCCAGCCGTGTTCGACGACACCACCACACGCACCAGCACTTCGTAGCCTGGGTAGCGCGTCTTCTCTTGGATCGCCTCAACCGTTTGCTGCTCAACCGCATTTAGCTGCTGTTTTTCGTTCGGGTCTTTTTTCTTTTCATCAGGCGATTCCGGCGGCTTCCATAAAGCCTCCATAATATCCTTCGGTGCCAAGATACTGGTGATGCCACCTTTTTTGATGCCTTTATCTTTAGTGATTTTATCAGCCAAGTTAATAGATGATTTTACCCAGCCCTCGCGTGCCGGGCGCAGCAAAAACTGCAAGCCTACGCCATCTTCCCTGCCAGCAGTCGATATAGCGTTCAGCAAGGCCCGTGATGCATCACGCTTGGCCTCAACATAGGTTGCAATTGGGTACGAAAAGCTCTTCTTCAGCGTAAATTCACCGCCAATCGTGCCACTCATCTTGCCCACTTGGCTAAATACCGTGTGCTCGGTGACTTCCTCTAGCCTAGCTGCCGGGTAGGCGGCGGCGATGGCCTGTCGCACCACATCAGTCAGCACCGTTGGCACCACTGCATAGTAATACACTAGGCCGTCGCGAGCCACAATTTCGAACGACATGTGGCGCTGGCCATATATCTTACTCTTAAAGCCTTTGGTGGCAGTACTGGCAATAATGTTGTACATCACCTGCGCCTGGCTTAGCACCTCTTCAGTTAGGTCGCGCTTGTCGCGATTTTCACCGGCGATGTCTTCACTAGCTGGCGGCAAATGTATCAAAATTGGTATCATCTTTAGGCCGCGTTCATAGTTTTTGGCCTCACGCAATGTTTTGCGGTACATCAAAAACGCAACAGTCGCCCCACCCACCACTAATGCAGTGATTAGAAACAGTGAAATAAATACACCGGCTCCATCCATGGTCAGTCGCCCGAATCACCTATTTCGCGGCCATAACGCTTGCGTATGTATTCAATCTGCAGTTTGCTAATCTCGCGCTCACGCCTAAACGGATCGTCGCGCGTATCGGCAATTATCTTCTTAGCTTTGTCTACCCACTCTTTTTCAATCAAATCGTCGTCGGCAGCCGCATCGGGCGCATCGCTATCGGTCGCCACCGGGTCAGCTGTGGGCTGAGCCGCAATCACGGGTGTAGGTAGTGCTGGCATAGCCACTTGCACCGCCTCTGGCTGAGTAGCGCCTACTTCGGGGTTTTTGCGCTCGTATCGCTCGGCGTTATTACCGGCCTGTTCAATATTCTGACCATAGCCAGTCTCACCCGTAGGTGCTGGTAAGTTTTCGTGCCCTCCAGATAGTCCTTGTTGCCTTGGCTCCATATCTGTAAATTATAGCATATCCGTTTACAAAAAAATAGCTTATTTAATGCCGCTTAGCTACATAAAAACACGCTGCAGCCTCAAATAGCAATATCAGTAGCACTTGGTAGGCATCCAGCCGGCCAATCGACGCAATACCCAGTATCATAACTGGCGCCAGCGCCACAACCGACGCATATAGGTAAGCTCGCCGTAAGGTTATTTGGCTACGCGCCGCAGCACTTTGCCGGTAAAGCCGCGATAGCAGCCTGCTGCCCTGAAACACAAAAAAAGTTAGCACGCCAAGTGCTAACACATAAATAAGAACAAAAACTGCGAGTATCCCTAAAGGATGGATCGACGAAGGAGTCGTCGACTGCATAAGCGCCGAGAGAAGCGCTAAAGCGCAAATTGATGATACTGCTAGTACTTTCCCAAGCATGCATTTATCATACCATTGCCTACGGGCATACTCAAAGATTGGCATGCCAAAAGATATATGGAGCCTATAGCGGTAAGCGTATAAAATAAGCGAAACACCTGTGTAAATAACTATTAGGGTCGCCCGCGAAACCGCTATAAGGCTAACTGACCGCTCGCGAATCGCGAGCATAGTGGTCCTTGCAAGTTTTTCCGCTTCACGCTTGGTAGTTTCGCTGCTATCTTTGGTAGATATCAAGGATTAACCAAGCGTGAGGTACTCAATTTGCGCGCTACGACGCCAAGAATCTTTTTTAAAGTTTTTGAAGACTCAATCGGCGGAGCATAGGCAGCGCCACTTTCGGAACGAATTCCGGGGGTACTAGTATAAGGTGCGTAATCTATTGCTAGATTATATGTATCTTGTACCAGTGCCGATGCCTATTTGCCGTCCACTACGATTCTCGTCTGTAGCTTTAGGACCGTCAGTACGTTTTTGAATTGTTAAGGTTTTTGGTTGTTGTGGTGGCTTTTTGTGTTTGTCAAAAGCTGTTTTCATACTAGCATGCTTATGCTTTTTGGTCAATACTTTCAAGCAATTTTCGTATACATTTTTTACTACAATCTATTTCTATACCATTTTCTACATCTGTTATTATGCCGTATGTTGCCTACAGTACATCGTTGTTAAAATTTCTACAAAAAGAACGACAGTCTGTCTCGATGTACGGCCGTAACAGCGCTATATACTATTACTACATGCATCACGAACCCGAAAATTACCTATGCCCTTTCTGCGACTGGCTAGCCGGTAATGAAACCGAGTACAAACAAAATTCCGATATCGTTTTTCAGGACGATGTTGCTACGGCATTTATTTCGCCCAAATGGTGGGTAAACAATCCAGGCCATGTCATAATAATTTCCAACCAACATGTCAAAAACTTATACGACATTGACGATGAAACGCTCAGCCACATAACAAAAATCGCTAAACGCGTTGCCATAGCCGTTCGCAAAACATACGCCGGCTGCGCCGGAATTTCCACCAGGCAGCATAACGAGCCAGACGGCAATCAGGATGTTTGGCATTTCCACACCCACATATTCCCCCGCTTTCCGGGCGATAGTTTGTACAAAAACCACCAAAATAAGTATTTTGTTACAGTCGAAAAACGCAAACCCTACGCCGACAAACTGCGAAAGTCGCTTAATTCATAGTAGCTAGGCAACCCGCACCGCTACACGTAGCGCCCACTACACTTTAGCCACACTACAGGCAAAAATATATCGCATTTTGCCCACATATCGTAGTATTTTTTACCCAAAAAATGTTCTAAGAAGTTATTGACATTAGCGGTTTTACGGCTTATTATAGGGGTAGTCGCTGAGCAAAAAAGTTGTACAGTGACCAAAAACAAAAAACTCTCGAAAAAACTCCACGATAAAACAAGCACTACTCGCAGGTGCTTGTTTTTTTAATGCCGCAGCCGGCTTAAACACAGCCCAGCGCCAATTAAGCCACGCAAAAACCCGACCATATGGTCGGGTACTTACGTTGCTTGGTGGAGCTGCCGGGTACTGCCCCCGGGTCCATGCGGTAACATGCTATTCGTCTACGCACATAGTCTTTTTGAGTGGTTTTATGTACTCGCCGCTGAATAAAAAGACAAACAAACGGCTTATACAGCACGGCTAAAGCTTCAGGTATATTCCGCCGTAGGCCAAAAATATTACCCTACCCTGCTAAATATGACACGCTATGCCCTAGCAGGAGTCGGACAATCACGTGGCTCTGCTATCTAAGCAAAAGCTGGCGCGAATGAAGGAGCAAAAAAGCTCTTCACACGCTGTGCAAATGTGTTTGCAACTAAAAATACTGATTACGTCAGTGGTCGGTGCGCAAAATAGCTTGTTAAAGTCCCCATGTCGAAAGCTGTATCAGCCCCAAACAATTACAATAACCAGTATACCACTGTTTACAGATTAGCGCAAGCTGTGTCATACTGAGATAACTATGGGTAACGTGTGTAAGGTTATATCGGTTGCGCCCGTCGGCTTTGACGGCCACATTATTGAGGTAGAGAGCGACATGACCAAAGGCCTGCCTGGTGTATCGATCGTAGGCCTAGGCAACAAAGCTATCGATGAAGCCAAAGAGCGCGTCAAAAGCGCCATCACCAATTCGCTACTAGAATACCCAGCTAAGCGCATTACCATCAACCTAGCGCCGGCCGAACTACCCAAAGACGGCACCCACTACGACCTACCAATCGCCCTTGCCCTGCTGGCTTCTAGCGAACAATTACGCCAGCAAGAGCTGGCTGGGGCGGTATTTGCCGGCGAATTAGCCCTAGATGGCCATATACGGCCAATTTCGGGCGCTATTACCATTGCCCAAACCGCCAAGCAAGCCGGCTATACGGCCGTTTACCTACCGACTAAAAATGTCCCCCAGGCGCTGTTAGTGCCCGGCATCACTATTTACGGCGTAGATTCACTAAAGGCGCTGTACCTACACCTTAAACAAGAGGCTCGCATAGCCCCAGCCGACCCCACCACCGCTAAGCCTGCCCAAAATACTAAGGCAGAGTCGCTATTAGACGATATTTACGGCCAAGAGCAGGCCAAACGAGCGCTGATTATTGCCGCCGCCGGCCACCACAACATATTATTTAGCGGCACACCGGGTGCCGGCAAAACTATGCTGGCCAAAACCTTAAATTCGCTACTACCAGCCCTTACACCCGATGAACAGCTAGAGGTAACCAAAATCCATAGCCTAAACGGCACACTAATCGATGATGTCGTGGCCCAACGCCCCTTCCGTTCGCCCCACCACACCTCTAGCCAAATCGCCTTAGTGGGTGGCGGCACCAAGCCAAAGCCAGGCGAAATCAGCCTAGCCCACCTTGGCGTACTATTTTTAGATGAAATACCCGAATACCCGCGTAGCGTATTGGAGGCGCTACGCCAGCCGCTAGAAGACCGCGTAATATCGGTATCGCGCGCCAACAGCCAGGCCACCTACCCAGCACATTTTATGCTAGTTGCCACCATGAACCCCTGCCCGTGTGGCTATTACGGCGACCCAGAACGCGAATGCTCGTGCACCACCACCCAAATACTCACCTACCAAAAGCGTTTATCTGGCCCATTACTCGACCGAATCGACATGATAGTGCCCGTGTCGCGCATCCCGCATGACCAGCTGCTAAATAGTAAGTCGTCGTCAGATAAACAACACTCTGCAGCCAAAAGCATAATCAATTTGGTAAGAGAAAAGCAACTCAACAGATATAAAACAAGTACAAAAAACAACAGTTCTTTATCAAGCAGCGAAGTTAAAAAATACGTGCCCCTAGCGCCAGAATCTAAGCAATTCTTAGACAGTGCGGCTAGCAAGTTAAAGCTGAGTGCCCGCAGCTACTTCAAAATCCTTAAAGTCGCCCGCACCATCGCCGATATCGAAAATAGCCAACAGGTCGAAATCCCGCACCTGGCCGAAGCCCTACAATACCGCCAAAACACTTGATATCTGTTACCGTATCTGTTACAATACTACCTAAGAGTAATCGCTAACCATAACGGCAACTCAAGTAAAGGAGAGTAGCATCAGTACATCAAATCGTATCAACGAAGCCATTCGCGCCAGCGAACTTCGTGTCATTGGTACAAGCGGAGAACAGCTCGGCATAATGAGCCGCCAAGACGCACTCAAGCTAGCCGAAGAAGCCGGTGTTGACCTGGTAGAAATATCACCAAACGCCGACCCACCAGTGGCTAAAATAGTTGACTGGGGCAAGTTCCAGTACCAAAAAATGAAAGAGCAGCAAAAGAACCGTCGCAGCAACAAGGCAACGGAGCTAAAGCAGATGCGATTTGGACTAAAGATTGGTGCAAATGACCTTGAAATTAAGCTGCGCAAGATTCGCGGCTTTCTATCTGAAGGTCATAAGGTTAAAATCCTTATATTCTTCCGCGGCCGCGAAATGGCGCACCGTGAGCTTGGGTATGTACTTATCGATAAGGTAATGGCACAGCTTGAGGAAGACGCGATTCTCGAACAGAAACCAGTGATGGCAGGTCGCAACCTGAGCATCGTAATAAGGAGCAAGTAAATGCCAAAAATGAAGACCCATAAGGGCACTGCTAAGCGAATTAAGCTAACCAGTACCGGCAAACTTACCCGTCGCCGCGCGTTCGGGAATCATATGCTCTCTAAAAAGAGCAAATCGCGTAAGCGAAATATCAAGACTACTGCAGTCGTAAAAGGCAGTATGGCTAAAAATGTTAAACGAGCACTAGGAGTCTAGGTATGCGAGTCAAACGAGGAGTCCCAGCACACGCTAAGCACAAAAAGATCTTAAAAGCCGCCAAAGGCATGCAGCATAACCGCACACGCAGCTTCCGACTTGCCAAGCAAGCCGTGGTTCGCGCCCTGCAATATGCTTACCGCGATCGCCGCAACAAAAAACGCGACCTACGCAGCCTATGGATTACCCGCATTAACGCGGCCGCCCGCGAAAACGGCACCACTTATGGCCGCTTTATCGCCAACCTAAAGGCCGCTGGCGTAGAGCTAGACCGTAAGGTGCTAGCCGACCTAGCTGTAAACGACCCTAAGGCATTTACAGCAATCGTAAAAAGTGTGACAAAGTAGCACTCACTACACTAAAAAACTCCGCAAGCGCGGAGTTTTTTAGTTGGCAGCTTATCTGTAAGCCGGGTTCTGTGCGGCACAAGTGCCGTGATAATCATCTATCTACGCCGATTATTGCTAACCAGCTCTAGCGGGTATCGATACGCGGACGGATCGCCCATTATGCATATCTCCTTGCAGCCGACAGGGTTTACCTCCTTCGCATGTTACCATGCGTCGCTGTGAGCTCTTACCTCAATCGTTTCACCCTTACCTCCCAAAGGAGGCGGTTTCGTTTCTGTGGCACTTTCCCTAGGGTTGCCCCCGGCCGCCGTTAGCGGCTGTCGTATCCTATGCTGCCCGGACTTTCCTCTAGCACTTTTTAGAATGCGAGCGATTATCCGATTAGCTGCCGTTATTAATTATATCATTTTACCTACAGGCATCATAAAAGTCCTCTTGTTCCCATATTTGGCGCTTGATATTCCCCGCATAAATGCAAGGTGGGTTCTCTCACGTCATCCCCACAGGGGTGAAAAATGTTGAGATCCCAAATGTATGATGTTAGGAAAATCATACACGCCATAGGAATTTTGAGGACTACTTATAGTATACTCCCCTTTGCTACAAAACGCCAAAAGCTAAAGCAAACACATTCAATATAGCTCCTATAACAGCGCTCATATACTGGAATATTACATTATTAAATAGCAGTACGATTACTAAAACTAAAATCAGTCCGTAGCGCTCTACAACATCCATGCCGCGACGCACAAAATCCGGGGCTAGTGCGTAAATCACTCGCGATCCATCTAGTGGCGGAATTGGCAATATATTAAAGGCAAAAAAACCTAGGTTAACACCTACCATGGTGCCGAATATAGTGCTAGTTAGTCCATCTAGCGGCGCCCCTATCATCACCCATATGCCGTAACTTATAAAAGCAAGGACCAGGTTTACTAATGGCCCGGCCGCCGCCACTAGCGCAACTCCCCATTCGTTACGAATCTTCGCTGGATTAAATGGTACTGGCTTGGCGCCACCAAAAATCGGCATACTACTACCGGTTAGCATGTTAGAAACGGCAATCAACAGCGGTAAACCAACGGTCATAAACGGGTCAACATGCTTAAGTGGGTTAAACGATAGTCTACCCAACATCTTAGCAGTATCATCGCCCAGTTTTAGGGCGATAAATCCATGCATCAGCTCGTGCAGCATCATAGATCCTAGCACTACACCCAAAACAATTACAATATATCCTATGTCCATCACGACTAATTGTATCACAGCTACCTACCCCTTGACTAAAACCGTAATCACAGGTATACTGTAAAAGATTGTTATAAAAAGTAAGTGGAAGTAATAACTATGGCAGCACGCTGTGATCTAACCGGTAAAGGTAAGCAATTTGGCCACAATGTGAGCTTCTCTTTGCGTCGCACTAAGCGCGTCTTTAAGCCTAATCTACAAAAGAAAACCTTCGTAGTAGACGGCCAAAAAGTCACGATGACCCTATCAACCCAGGCAATTCGTACGCTAAAGAAGAAGGGCATCTTGGCAACCGCCAAATAGCAAACACCTTGACTATAAAATACCCCCTCCGTTATCTGGAGGGGGTATTTTTATCTGATACAAGTTACGTTTAGCTACGCTCAACTTCCATAATAGTTAAGGCAGCCGGCAGCGCCGAAGACGACTTAACCTTAAGTTTTGGCACCGTTTCCTTTGGTGCGCCAAGCTCACCCACAAAGGTATCTAGGCTATCCTGTGGCACCTCGTACGCAAGCCCACTGCCCGCATAATGCACCGGCACCACCACCTTAGGCTCGATAGCCCGCACAATTGCCGTGGCACTGGTGGCGTCAAGTGTGTAGCCGCCACCGCCTACAGGTAGCACCACGATATCAACTACGCCTATCTGTTCATATTGCTCTTCACTCAGTTTGGCATCGATATTACCCAAAATTGCCAAACGCACATCACCGCACTCTACGCGATATACTGTAGCCAGCTTCTCTTGATCGGGGGTGTCGATATGCCGAGTGGCGGCGATGCCACGGATGGTAAAATCGCCAACCTCATATTCGCCAGGTCCATCCACTACCACCTGCGCATCGGTATCGGCCACCCTAAAGCGATGTTCGGTAGCTAGTGTTATCTGATCTTTTACCTTCAGGTCTTTTAGGCCCACCAGCGAGAGCTTAGGGTCAATCACGAGCGACGACTTTTTTGTCGTAATCGTAATTCCATTGCCACCCTTATACTCTAAATCAAACATTACTACTCCTTATTTTATTTACTATTTATAATTATTTCGTCGACGTCTACTAGCACTTCGTGCTTATTGGTCAAAATATCACTTATAAAGCGATCACGGACACTTAACCGATAGTAGAACTCGTCGTAGGTTAGTGTGGCGTAGGTCAAATCCCTACCCTCAGTACGCTCGGCAGCCGCCACCAAGGCAGCTACTTTTTTCGCTGGCGTGTCGCCGACTATTAATAAATCAACCTTGCTGGCCGAACCGCTGACTAACGCACCAGCAGCAACAACTACGCGCGCACCAGCAAGTCTGCTAGCTAGCTTTTGCCACTCTGCCGTTACCTTAGTGTCGCCACTGGTAGCGGCAATTTTTTGGTTGGCAAATATTGCCCGGAACGGCGTATAAAATTCGTAACGCTGGTTTATTTCGTAATACAACTTATTATCGGTATTTTTACTAGTAATAATACCGACTTCAAGCATGTTAGATAGCTCACGGCGTACCGAATTTATCTGCTCGTCTATTAAACGAGTGATTTCGCGCACATAAAAGGCCTTTCCGGGGTTATTCAAAAAGAGGTGAAGTAGCTTCACGCGGGTTTTTGAACCAAATAATGCGTCAATCATATTCCCCCTATTGCCTTTATAGATGTATGGTATCACAAATTGTTCGTTTTATCTAGCATACGAGCAATATAGGTATGCGCATCGTCTAGCGCTAGCCACCGAATATGTTCATTGCGCCGAAACCACGTCAGCTGGCGCTTAGCTAGCCGCCAATCGCTGGTAATAAACTTTTCTTTTAGCTCATCTAGCGTCATTGCGCCGTCTAAGTACTGGTGCACTAGTGGGTATATATTGCCGGTCATCGCTTCGCTATTCCAGCCATACTTCTCGCCCGCCATAGCCGCTTCATCAATGACGCCTGATGACACAATTACATCAGCTCGCATTTCAATTCTGCGGCGCAGAATTTCTTTTTCCGTAGATATTCCTACAACTATTACATTATCATCTAGCTTACGCTTTCTCTTTAATTCTTGGCCGTTGCGTAGTATATTATTTACAACATAGCGCTTATTCTTACTATTTTCCGGTAGCTCAATGTTGTTTTCTGTGCAATACTCATAAAGTGATTCTAGCGACATTTGCATCAGTTCGGCACGCCTTGTTGTATCATCTGCAACGTTAGAGAACTCAAAATCGTACAGCACAGCATCGACATACAGCCCGGTGCCGCCAGCCAGTATTGGCAAATACCCCCTAGCCCGAATTTCAGCTATCTTTTGCACCGCATAGGCCTTAAAGTCGGCAGCCGTAAAGCGCTCGCCTGGCGCCACCAAATCAATTCCCCAGTGTGGTACGCCTTGCTGCTCACCAACACTCGGTTTGGCCGTGCCGATATCTAGCCCCTTATATATCGCCCGCGAATCCGCCGATATTACCTCGCCATTAAACTCCTTAGCAATATTAACCGCTAAGCCGGTTTTGCCGCTGGCTGTTGGGCCAACAATTACCACGAGTGGTAGCCCTACGGTCGCCATCGCCGCCCCGCAAAGTCTTTTATGTGCCAGTTGTCGTCACACTCTATGCCATCTTGCGCCAGCAATTGCCGCTGCACCGCTTGGCCACCTGGGTAGCCTACAGCCAGGCCGCCCTGCGCATTAACCAACCGATGCCACGGTAGTTCCTCTGGCCCAGTATGGGCAACCCCACCGACAATCCGCGCCGCAAGCGGATAACCCGCCATCGCCGCCAAGTCACCATACGTTGTCACCTTGTCAGCTGGCAACTCACTCATTAGCTGATATACCCTATCCCGAAGTCTTTTAGGGTACTCGATGTCGTCCATATTAGAGCGCCTTCAAGTACTCCGCTAGGTTGTCAATGACTACTTTTTCTTCACCGGCTTGTGTGCGCACACTAACCTCACGCGATTCTTTATCTTTTGGCCCAACGATTAATTGTACCGGAATCTTCATGGCGGTAGCTTCACGAATCTTCTTGCCCAGGCTTTCATTACGAGTATCTGCTGTAAATCTTACTTCGTTGTATTTTATAGGTTGCATTAATATCGCCCCTGATAAAATAGTTGTAATTTCTTCAACATAGTCTAGTACAGTGTCGTTTATGGTCAAAATACGCACCTGCTCGGGCGCCGCCCAAAGCGGAAACCAACCGGCTGTATGCTCGATAAATACACTGAGGAACCGTTCGATACTACCAAGTAGTGCGCAGTGAATCATAATCGGTCGCTGCTTAGTACCCTGCTCGTCAGTATATTCCAAACCGAATCTTTCAGGCATCGCATAGTCCAGCTGCACGGTTGCCAACTGCCACTTGCGCCCCAGTGCGTCAGTAGCCATAAAGTCCATCTTTGGTCCATATATCGCTGCCTCACCGATACCAATTTCGTACTCTAAGCCAAACTGATCAGCTAGCTTGTGGATCGCAGCCTCAGCACTATTCCACATCTCGTCACTACCTAGGTAGTTGTCGGCATCGTCGCGAAACGACAGGCGCAGCGATAACTTCATACCCACTAAGCCATATAGGTCTTGCGCACTTTCAATTAATTCAGAGAATATGCCTTCGACTTGACTGGCCATACAAAACACATGCGAATCGTCTTGCGTGATAGCTCGCACCCGGCTAAGCCCACCCAGTTCACCACTCTTCTCGTCGCGATACACAGCGGTAGTTTCCATAAATTTAAGCGGCAGGTCGCGATAGCTCCGTGGCTGGCCGGCATAGATCTGTGTATGGTGCGGGCAGTTGACCGGCTTTAGCGCTAGCTCATCGCCAGACTCGGTGGAAGTGAAGCGAAGTAGCTCTGGAAACTTTTCGAAATGTCCAGAAACTTTGTATGTATCAAGTTTGGCGATGGTCGGAATCCATACTCGTTGGTAACCGTGGTTAGCACGATAGCTTTGAGCGAGTTCGTTCAGTTTATCACGCAAGATTGTTCCGCGAGGAGTAAACAATGGCAAACCAGCACCAATCAATGTTGACGATGTAAACAGATCTAACTCCTTACCCAACTTGCGGTGGTCACGTTTTTTAGCCTCTTCGAGCATGGCTAGGTGGTTATCTAGCTCTTCCTGAGTGGCAAACGCTACACCATACAACCGCTGCATTTGTGGGTTCTTTTCGTTACCGCGCCAGTAGGCACCAGCCACACGCATTAGCTTAAAGGCACCGACCTTGCCAGTACTTTCAGCATGCGGGCCACGGCATAGGTCGGTAAAGTCGCCATCAGTGTAAAATGATACGTTTTTAATAGCCGCGTCGCCATCAGTCGCCAAGCCAAGCTCGGCGCTATCTAGATCTTTGGCAACCGTGGTGCCGGCGCGCTTTAAGTCGTTTAGCAACTCCTCTTTATATGGCTGCTTGGCATTTTGCGCCCAGGCAATCGCCTCGTCGACCGCCTTTTCGCTGCGCTCAAATACAAAGTCACGGTTAATGATGCCACGCATCTCTTTTTCAATCCGCTTAAAGTCTGCGTCAGAAATCTTGGTTTCGCCAAGGTCAATATCGTAATAAAAACCGTTTTCGACCACTGGGCCAACGCCAAACTTAGCGTCGGGCCAAAGGTGCTGTACCGCCTGGGCGGTAATGTGCGCCAGGCTGTGGCGCATGGCATATAGTTGTTCTTCGTTCATAGGGGAACCTCCTTTTTTAATACAAAAAACACGCATATTCGTAGTATCTACGTGCGTGCCTCGGGCCTAATACTTCAGGCGGTTCCACCTTGGCTATTCTCTTACCCCTGGCTTTTTACGTGCGCCAGCGATCGCTTACACGAAACTCAAGAGATGGTTAGGCTCTGTCGTCGTTCACCTATAGTCTACCCCACCTCATAAATTATTGCAATATCACCCCTGTTTTGTTATGATAAATAAGCTAAGTGATAGGGGCGATTAGCTCATTTGGCTAGAGCGCCACATTGACGTTGTGGAGGTGAT
>CAYVSX010000017.1:0-16057 GCA_964454245.1 uncultured Candidatus Saccharibacteria bacterium
GCCGACGCTGGGCGAGCTGTAAAAAACACCTAGTAGCGCGGCCTGCGTCTCCCGGCACATTTCGCCCGTTTTGCCTGCGAGTGCTCGTGCGCTGTATGTAAAATACAGCTTACTCCGCTCCTCGGCAAGAACGAACGAACTGCACTCGGGAGGCGCAGGCCAGGTGTGGCAGCGTTAAATAAAAAATATGTCGCTTATGCTTAGCGACATATTTTTGTATTTTTAGCAAAAATATACTTTACTTTTCAGCTAAAATCCCATATAGTTAATTTTAACCTCTATTCGGGGGTTGTGTCTATCGGAAGGACAACTCAGGTGAACGCTCATCTGATGCAGACCACGTGGCAGCCCAGCCGGCTGCAGCGCGTGGTGCTGGCGCTCGCCATGGTGGCGGGCATCGTGCTGGCGCCGTTCATGGCGGCCAGCCCGGCTCGGGCGGACGACGTCACGAGCACGGAGAAGGCGATCGTGCAGCTGTACCAGCAGTACACGGCCACCTTCCACTACAAGTACTCCAACGGGAAGAGTTCCGAGAAGTACACGGTGAAGGTCGGCTCGTCGTGCACCGGTCTCTTCGTCGACGCCAAGGGCGCCATTCTCACGGCCAGCCACTGTGTTAACCCGGATTCCGTCACCACAGTGATGGTGCAGAACCGGGTGTACAACGTGCTGCTGCAGCAGGGGTACGACCGTGCCACTGCCGAGGCGTACGCGCTGGCCGTCGTCGTCAACAAGGTCAGCTTGGACGGCGTGGTGGCCTACCAGCCCAAGGAAGTCGGCGGTGTGCTGGACTCCCAGGGCTTCCAGGTGCAGGTGGTGGCCTTCACTGCCGTCGGCCAGGACGATCACGCGCTGCTGCGTCTGAACAACTTCAGCCAGGAGACGCCGTACCTGACCATCGCCGACGTGGCGCCGGCCATCCACGAGCACATCACCGCCATCGGGTTCCCCGGCGTGGCGACTGATGTGTCGGATGTCGGCCGTCAGCGGGTGTCGTACCCGGACGGCAAGGTGACGGGCAACACCACCGTGGCCGGCGTTCCCTTCAAGGAGGTGAGCGTCGACCTGAAGCACGGCATGAGCGGTGGTCCGGTGGTCAACGACGCCAACCAGGTCGTCGGCCTGGTGAGCTGGGGCTACAGCTCCGGTGGCGACGAGGTCAAGTACATGACCGACCTGGACAGCCTGCGCCGCTTCCTGACCACCAACGGCGTGCAGCTGCAGGCCGCTCCGGTGCCACAGATGTCGGCGTCCGAGGATCCGCTGCCGGCTCCGGTCGAGCCGACGACTCCGGCTCCGGCCAGTGACCAGGGCTCGCTGGTGTGGGTCGTCTGGGCGCTGGTCGGTGTCATCGTGGTCGGTGGCGCCGTGGTGGCGGTCGTGGTGGTGCGCGGCCGCAGCAAGGCTGTCACCCAGGGCAACCCGCCGCAGGCGGTGGCGCCCACCCAGCAGTTGCCCACGCAGGGCAACGACACTCCGCCGCAGGAGTGACAACTACCCGCGGTTTTGTAATGCTTATGCATTGCGGAACCGCGGGGTTTTTAATTTTTAGGAGGAGCTGGCTCCTCCGTTATTGTATCGAAGTGAATTCGATACAATAACTCCTCCCTAAAGCCAATTCGAAGAATCGGTGCCTGTGGAGGAGGCTTTTTACAGTTAGATTTTTAAGATATGATGCTTATGGTATAATTACGGTATGAAGATATTTCTAGGCGCCGATCATGGCGGATTTTACCTAAAAGAAAAAGTAGCTGCTTACCTAAGCAAGCGTAAAATTGACTGGGAAGATGTGGGCGATAAAGAGCTGGATCCAAACGATGATTTCCCGCAATTTGCCCAAATGGCGGCCATAAAGGTGCTGGGCGAGGATGAAAAAACCGACCCACGGGCGATCTTAATTTGCACCGGTGGGCAGGGTATGGCCATGGCGGCCAACCGCTTTAGGGGCATCCGCGCCGCGGTGATATGGGATAAATTTGAGGCCCACGAGTGCCGCAACGACAACAATAGCAACGTGCTGTGCCTGCCAGCCCGGGTGGTGGACGCGCCGGGTGACGACCTGGAAATCTGGAAAGAGATTATTGATGAGTGGCTGGCCACGCCGTTTGCTGGTGCGCCGCGCTATGCCCGCCGTAATGCCGAGTTGGATAATATCTGATGAGCGAAATTGTCCCGACAATATTATGCGAGACGGCCGAGGACTATAAAGCCACGGTGGAACGCCTCCATCCGTTTGCTAAGCGCGTTCACATTGACTTAACCGATGGTGAGTTTGCCCCAACTTTTACGGTGGGCGTGAACCAAATGTGGTGGCCCGAGGGCTGGCAGGTGGACATTCACGCCATGGTGGCGCACCCCAGCCAGTATGTCGATGCGCTGATACAAATGAAGCCTACTACGGTGATATTCCATGCCGAAGTGAGCGAGGATTTGCTGCCAACATTGCAAAAGCTGAAGTCGGTAGGGATAAAAGCCGGTGTGGCACTGCTAAAAACCACCGTACCAGTAACGGTGCAGCCGTATATCGAAAACGCTGACCATGTGCTAGTATTTAGCGGCAACCTGGGCCACTACGGCGGCACAGCCAGCCTGATGCAACTCGAGAAAGTACGGCTTATCCGCACAATTCACCCCAATGTCGAGGTAGGTTGGGACGGCGGTGCTAACCTCGAAAATGTCTTTAGCCTAGCCCAAGGTGGCGTTAATGTCGTCAACTGCGGCGGCGCTATCAACAATCAGCCCGATGCGGCTGCGGCCTACAAGCAGCTGACCGATGAACTGAATAAGCAAAGCGTGATTTAATTCACGTTACATAGCAAACAACTTATGTTAAACTAGAAACAATATGAGTGGGCAATTAACTATCACACAGTTGGAGCAAAAAGCCAACGAAGTACGCAAAGATATTATTAGTATGTTGGTGACGGCCGGCAGTGGGCATAGCGCTGGGCCGCTAGACCTGGCCGAAATTGTGACCACGCTGTATTTTGATGTCATGAATATTCGGCCAGATGAGCCGGAGTGGGAGGGCCGCGACTACTTCTTTTTGAGTAATGGCCACTGCGTGCCAGTGCAATATGCGGTGATGGCCGAGCGCGGCTACTTCCCTAAAGATGAGCTGCAAACCTTGCGTAAACTTGGTAGCCGCTTGCAGGGCCACCCCGAGCGCAAACTACTACCTGGGCTAGAAAACACATCCGGCCCGCTAGGTAGCGGCCTTAGCCAAGCGGCTGGCGTGGCGCATGTGCTGCAATATATCGACCACCAGCCGCACCGCTTTGTGTATGTAATTACCGGCGACGGCGAGCTGAACGAAGGCAATATTTGGGAGGCAGCGATGTTTGCCGGCAAATACAAACTAGCGCAGCTGATTGTGTTTATCGACCGTAACAACATCCAGATAGATGGCAACACCGAAGATGTGATGCCGCTGGAAGACCTGGCCGGCAAGTGGGAGGCTTTCGGCTGGCATGTGCAAGAGATTGACGGCCACAACGTCGAGAGCATCCAAGATGCCGTAGGTATGGCTAAGGCGGTGACTAACCGCCCTAGCGTGATTATTGCCCACACTATACCTGGCAAGGGTGTCGACTTTATGGAATATGATTACCGCTGGCACGGCATGCCGCCAAATAGCGACCAAGCTAAAGAGGCACTAAAGGAGCTGCGCACGCTGGGTGGCAAAATATCGCACGAAGGAGCAGGTGAATAATGAGTGATTACAAATTGAACCCCCATTACGCGGCTGATGATGTAGCCCAAGAGCCAATCCGTGCCGGCTTTGGCCGTGGCCTAAAGGCGGCTGGCGAGCGCGACGAGCGCGTGGTTGCCCTGTGCGCCGACCTGACCGATAGCACCCAAATGAGTAAGTTTGCCACCGCTTTTCCTAAGCGCTTTGTGGAAATTGGCGTGGCCGAACAAAACCTAGTGACGGTAGCCAGCGGCATGGCACGCGCCGGTAAAATACCATTTGCCAGCAGCTACGCTGCCTTTAGCCCGGGGCGCAACTGGGAGCAAATCCGCACCACAATATGCCTAAACGACCAGCCAGTTACTGTAGTTGGTAGCCATGCCGGCATTAGTGTGGGGCCAGATGGCGCTACCCACCAAATGCTAGAAGACATTGCCTTAATGCGTATACTGCCCAATATGACAGTGGTGGCGCCGGGTGATAGCGTGGAGGCCGAAAAGGCGACGCTAGCGCTAGCCACCAGTGGCAAGCCCAGCTATCTGCGCTTAGCCCGCGAAAAGACGCCGATATTTAGTACCGATAGCTCGCCATTTGAGCTAGGCAAGGCCTATGTGCTGCGCCAGGGCGATGATGTGACGCTAGCTGGCACCGGCACGATGACCTACCAGCTGCTGATGCTAGCCCGCAAGCTAGAGGCTGAGGGGATATCGGCCGAGGTGCTGCACGTACCAACCATTAAGCCGCTCGATGAAGCCGTGATTTTGGCCAGTGTAGCCAAAACTGGGCGGATAGTGACGGCTGAAGAAGCCCAAATTAACGGTGGCTTTGGCGGCGCAATCGCCGAGCTGTTGGCCGAAAAATCGCCAGCGCCGCTAAAGCGCCTGGGTATGCGCGACCGCTTTGGCGAATCGGGCGCCCCAAACGAACTACTGAGCCACTTTAACCTCACAAGCGATAAAATGCTGCCCGAAGTAGCTGGCTGGGTGCGGACAGTACCGCAATACAAACCCGGCTTTTAACGCTTTGTATACTGGCACACTTCGCCCGTTATAAATTTGAAGAGGCACCGCACCGCTCATTACTGAACGGCGCGATGCCTCTTGTTGATTGGGCTCTAGCCGTAGAACCTGTCGATCGCTTCCTCGATCATCGGGTCCTCGTACCTCGTGCCGGTTTCGGCCACGAAGGTCATGTACTCGGTGTTCTCGCCCGACTTCATGACCCCCCAGACGGCGAAGTAGCCGTCGGCGCCCGACTTGTTGGCGCCGGGGATCAGGTAGAATCCCCCCTGGTTCATGCCGAAACCGTTGATGCAGGTCTTGGTGTCGGTGTAGTACCGATCACTCGGCTCCTTGGTGCCGTAGTTGGCCGGGTCGGCGCCGTACCCCTTCTTCTTTGTGCTTCTCGTCAGCAGGACGTACTGGCCGACGTTCTGGCAGGCCTGGTAGACCTGCTGTTGGGTCTTGCCGCGTACCTTGCAGAACCCGATGTTCTTGATCTTGCCCGACTTGATGGTCGAGCAATCGACCGCCGGGGCCCAGCCCTTGAAACGGGGTGTGGTGGTGGCGGTGGGCGACGGCGTGGCCGAGGCCGACGGCGACGCACTGGGCGACGCGGACGGGCTGGTGGTGGCCGACTTGGTGGTCGTGGCCGAGCTGGTGGCACTGGGCGACGGCGTGGTGACGACCGACGGCGACGGGGTGTCGCTGGCGGTGGGCACGGCCGAGGCGCTGGGCTGCGGGTTGCCGAACATGGACATCCCCAGCTTGATACCGAATCCGGCAAGCACGCTGAGCAGAATCAGCATCACAAAGAAGATGATGCCGCTCTTGACCTTCTTGGACATGGGCTTGGACATGATTCCTACTTTCCAGAGGTGCGATCCGCACCTCTTAGATCGAGATTTGGACGTATATATCCATTGTAGCACAAAATACATAAAAAGTCAATAGGTTACAGCCCTAAGCACTAGTGGTATACTAGTAGCAAGTATACTAACAACAATTACTAGGGGGTGCTATGGGGCTAACAATTAGGGAAATTCGTGATAGGACAACGCGGGCAAGGCATTTAATGCAGCGCAGCCGCCAGCAGGGCTTTGCGGTGGGGGCGTTTAATATCGATAACCAAGAAACGCTAATTGCGATTGCCCGGGCGGCCCAAAAGACCAATAGCCCAGTGCTAATAGAGGTGAGCCAAGGCGAGGTAGAGGCGCTAGGGCTAGAAAACGTCCGCGACCTGGTGGATAACTACCGTGATGAATATGGCATAGAAATGTACCTAAACCTCGACCACAGCCCAACGGTGGAGGCCTGCAAGCGAGCGATTGATGCTGGCTACGAGTTTATCCATATCGATATTAGCCAAGCGAATCACGATGCGAGCACTGAGGAAATTATCGCCAAAACCAAAGAGGTGGTAGAGTACGCCAAATTTACCGGCGCGCTGGTAGAGAGCGAGCCGCACTACTTTGCTGGCGGTAGCAATGTGCACCACGAAGACATTAACTATGAAGAAATCAAAAAGACCTTTAGTACGCCCGAGGGTGCTAAAGAATTCGTCGATGCCACCGGCATCGACACCTTTGCGGCGGCGATTGGCAACCTGCATGGCAAATATGATGTGCCAAAAGAGCTAGACCTAGAGTTGCTGAGCCGCATCCGCGAGGCGATTGACTGCCAAATTAGCCTGCATGGTGGTAGTGGTACGCCGTTGCAGTACTTTGAGGACGCTAGTCGTGGCGGGGTCAGCAAAATTAATATCAATACTGATATGCGCGTGGTGTTTCGCGATACGCTAGAGCAAGTGTTGCGCGATAACCCCGATGAATACGCTGTGGTAAAACTGATGCCGACTGTGTATGAGGCGGTACAGGCTGTGGTAGAGGAAAAAATCGCCGCCTTTGGTAGTGCCGGCAAGGCGGTAGTGTAAATGGCGGCGCCAAAAATCCTGACTATTGGCAAGGGTGTGCAAGATGTGTTTTTGAAGAGCGATGAATTTGACCCGCACCGCCAAGGCAAAAAGCTGTATACCCACTTGCCACTGGGGCTAAAAATGGAGGTAGAGGACGTGACCTTTGCCACTGGCGGTAACGCCACCAACGTGGCGGTAACGCTAGCGCGCCAAGGGTGCGAGGCGGCCTATATGTGGGGCCTGGGTACCGACCCGGCTAGCCAAGCGATACTATACGAACTAGATAAAGAAGGCGTTGACACCGGCCTAGTGACCCAAGACGACGCTTACCAATCGGGCTATTCGGTAATTATGATCGCCACGAACGGCGAACGGACGATACTGAACCACCGTGGCGTGGCCTTTGGTCGCACTGGCCAACATGGTTTTGACTTTAATGCTATTAAGGGTTTTGACTGGGTGTATCCATCAAGCTTGGGTAATGGTGGGCTAAAAATGTTGGGTGAGATAGTCGACAGCGCCGAAAAGCACGGCGCCAAAGTGATGCTAAACCCAGCCGGGCCCGAGCTGGAAGAGAAAGACAAGCTGATTGCGCTATTGGACAGCGTGGACGTGCTGATAGCAAACAAAGAAGAAATGGCGCAGCTGGTGGCCGGCGAAAGCTGTGAGGAGCTAGCGCTACATGCCCTAAATTATGTGCCGGTAGCGATAGTCAGCGACGGGCCCAATGGTGTGGTGGCAACCGATGGCAAAACCATTGTGCGGGCCGGCATGTACGAAGATGTGCCGGTGCTAGACCGCACTGGGGCTGGCGACGCTTTTGCTAGCGGCTTTTTGAGCCAATGGTCGCAGGGTAAATCGCTGAAGGATTCGATAGTATTTGCTAGCGCCAACAGCACTAGCGTGGTGACCAAAATTGGCGCCAAGGCCGGCATATTGCATAAGGGCGTGCATTTGCACGACATGCCCATCACTGAAAAGCCAGTCAAACTGCGGGAGGATTAGGTAGTGGCACGATTTTTACGAGTACTACTAAATGTTCCCGAGCCGATGTTTACCACGACGCTGCGCGAGCTCGAATCGGCGACCGGGCGCAAAAGTATCGACCTAGCCTATATTGCCGATATCACCACCCGGGCGCACGCCCTGATGCGCAAAATTGGCCTAGACCCGAGCGATACTACCGTGCACGAGCTGTACAAAGCACTCAGCACCAATGCGCATAATGAGGCGTTGTTTCATAACATGGATGATGTGGGGCTGGTGCTTGGCGACACGGCGATATCGTTTAACCTAAATGATGTGCGCGAAAATGCCGACGTGCCGTATGAGCAAAGGGAGTTGCGCCACATGCGCTGCCAGGTGGAGCATGGGCTGATTGACCGCTACGAGCTGGCCGCCGCCGACAAAACCCGGGTGGAGCAATTGGCTGCCCAGGCTGGGTTGGGCAAGTGCGAGCTAAAGGCCTACCACACGCAAGTAACCAAAATTGAAATTGAAGGAGATTCCAACGTGCCGAATATTTTATGTATCGGGGACATTTTTACCGACGCCTTTATTACGCTGGGCGATGACACCGCCAAGATTATCAAGGAGGGCGACACCGAGTGGCTAGCCGTGCCGTTTGGCCGCAAACCGCCGTACGAAAAGGTAGATATTGTTAAATCGGTTGGCCCGTCGCCTAATGTGGCGGTATCGATTGCCCGCCTAGGCTACCAAGCTGGGCTGATGGCGTGGGTGGGTGGCGACGCCACTGGCACCGAAGCCCTAGAGCACTTGCATGAAGAGAAAGTCAGTACCGAAAGCATGGTGGTAGAGCAAGACAAAGCTACCAGCTATTGGTATGTGCTATGCTACCAGGCCGATCGTACCATGCTGGTAAAGAGCGAAAAGTATCGTTACGAGTGGCGTGACCCAATTACTAAGCCAGACTACATTTACCTAGCTTATCTGGGCGAAGATTCGTGGCCACTGCACGAGGGTTTGCTAGATTACCTAGAGCGTAACCCCGACGTGAAGTTTGCTTTGCAGCCCGGCACCTTTCACTTTAAGTGGGGTATGGATAAAATGGCGGCGCTATATCGCCGCAGCAACATTGCGCTAATGAACCGCGAAGAGGCCATGGACGTGACTGGCCTGGGCTACGATTCGGTGCGCGACCTGGCGAACAGCTTGCACGAATTGGGCCCAGAAACTGTGGTGATAACCGACGGGCCAAATGGTTCGTACGCCTCGCAAAACGGCAAACTGCTAACCATCCCTAACTACCCAGACCCAGCGCCTCCAGTGGAGCGAACTGGTGCTGGCGATGCGTTTTCGTCGACCTTTGTGGCGGCGATTGCAGCGGGCGAACCGCTAGAAACCGCGCTAGCTTGGGCGCCTATCAACAGTATGAACGTAGTGCAACATATTGGGGCGCAAGCCGGCCTACTGTCGCTCGATGAAATCAAGCGCTACCTAGCCGAGGCACCCGAAGATTACAAAGTGAAGGAAGTAGAATAATGCGTTACCAAATATGTGTATCGGGCGCGGCGGCTGGCGAAACAGTGGTGAGCGCCCACGAACAAGCCTATGCGTTGGGTGCCGAAATCGCCAAGGCTAACAAAACATTGCTCACTGGTGCCACGGTGGGTTTGCCGCATTCGGCCGCCCAAGGCTTTAAGAGTGTTAAGGTAACGCGCGGCTACAGCATCGGCTTTAGCCCGGCTAGTAGCTTTCGCGAACACGTGGCAACCTATCGCTTGCCAACTGAAGAATTTGACTACATCAACTTTACCGGCATGGAATATGTGGGGCGCGATGTGCACTTGGTGCGTAGCGCCGATGCCGTGCTGACGGTGGGCGGCCGGATGGGTAGCCTGCACGAACTGGCCACGGCGCTAGAAAGCCGCAAAGTATGCGGCGTGCTGCTAGGCAGCGGCGGCTTGGCCGATTACGCGGCCACGCTACTAAAGCACGTTGAAGCACCGGGGGGTAAGGATGTCATATTTGACACCGACCCCAAGCGATTGGTGGCCAAAGTGGTGGCCGAGTTAGATAAAAAATACGCTGACTTTATGGACCACGCCGACAAATACCCGGCCAAAGTACCCGGCAAGCCAAAAGTAACTAACCGCCGCGGCTAATGATCGTGCTAAAATTGGCAAAACATTGTACAATTAGTACTAGTGAATAAATTTGTTTTAAAGAGTAAATACCAGCCGACTGGCGATCAGCCCACTGCGATCGCTCAGTTGGTTGATGGCCTAAAAAAGGGCGAGAAAGAGCAGACGTTGCTGGGGGTGACCGGTAGCGGTAAAACCTTTACTATGGCCAACATAATTGCCCAGCGTAATACACCCACGCTAGTGCTGGCGCATAATAAAACATTGGCGGCGCAGCTGTTTAGCGAATTTAAAGCGTTTTTCCCCGAAAACGAAGTCCATTATTTTGTTAGTTACTTTGACTATTACCAGCCCGAAGCCTACATAGCCAGTAGCGATACTTACATTGAAAAAGATTCGGCCATAAATGAAGAAATCGATCGCCTGCGCCACGCTGCCACTACGGCACTATTAACCCGCCGCGATTGCATAATTGTGGCCAGTGTTAGCTGCATTTACGGCATTGGCTCGCCCGATGATTACGCCGAAATGAGTATTAGTGTGCAGCGCGGCGAACGGCGGGTGCAGGATAGGTTTGTGCGCCTACTAACCGATATTCAATATAATCGTAACGACATTGATTTTCACCGTGGCACCTTTAGGGTGCGCGGCGATGTGGTAGACGTGTTTCCGGCCGGCAGCGACACGGCCTACCGCATAGAATTTTTTGGTGATGATGTCGATAGAATCACCCAAATTGACCCACTAACGGGCGAGATTTTATCGGAACCCGATAGTATAAACATCTTCCCATCGAGCCACTATGTGACTCCAAAAGAAAAGATAGCCCGGGCGGTAGAAGGTATTAAAAAAGAATTCGCTAGCCGCATGGAATTTTTTGATAAACACGATAAATACCTCGAGGCTCAGCGCCTAAGCCAGCGCACTAAATACGACATAGAAATGCTAGAAGAAACTGGGTTTGTAAAAGGTATCGAAAACTATAGCCGCTACCTAACTAACCGCGAGCCGGGCGAGCAGCCAGCTACATTGCTAGACTACTTTCCGGATGATTTTTTGCTGTTTGTCGATGAAAGCCACGTGACATTGCCGCAAGTGCGCGGCATGTATAATGGCGACCGCGCCCGCA
Source organism: uncultured Candidatus Saccharibacteria bacterium (assembly GCA_964454245.1). Classification (GTDB taxonomy): domain Bacteria; phylum Patescibacteriota; class Saccharimonadia; order Saccharimonadales; family Saccharimonadaceae; genus Saccharimonas. The sequence continues at coordinate 10,838 of CAYVSX010000017.1, forward strand.
AAGAAGTGCTGGTAGAATACGGCTTTAGGCTGCCGTCGGCCCTAGACAACCGGCCGTTAAAATTTGACGAATTTGAACGCCACATTAACCAAGCAATTTACGTATCGGCCACGCCGGCCGATTACGAGTTGCAACATAGCCCGGCGCCAGCTCAGCAAATTATTCGCCCAACTGGCCTATTAGACCCGCCAATTGATGTGCGACCTGTTGACACCCAAGTAGATGACCTGATAGCCGAAATTCGCGAGCGTTCGACTAAGCACCAGCGCGTGCTGGTAACTACCTTAACCAAGCGTATGGCCGAAGATTTAACCAATCACCTAGTAGAGCTAGGCATAAAAACCGCCTACATACATAGCGAAGTCGATACGCTAGAGCGTGGCGACATACTGCGTGACCTACGCATGGGTGTGTACGATGTGCTAGTAGGTATTAACCTACTGCGCGAGGGCCTGGATTTACCCGAAGTTAGCCTGGTGGCTATATTAGATGCCGATAAAGAAGGCTTTTTGCGCAGTGAACGCTCGCTGATACAGACCATTGGCCGGGCGGCCCGCCACGTAGACGGCCGGGTGATTATGTATGCCGATAAAATTACCGAAAGTATGCGCCATGCGATTGACGAAACCAACCGCCGTCGCGATATTCAGCAAGCGTATAATACCCAGCATGATATTACGCCGCGCGGTGTCGATAAAGCAATAGACGAAGGCCTGCGCGCCATCATCCCGCAAAAAGATGACGACAAACCAAAGCTGAATTTGAATAAAATCCCTAAAGATGAATACGCCAGCCTGGTAAAAGATCTAACCGGCCAAATGAACCTAGCCAGTGCTAATTTAGAATTTGAGCGCGCCGCCGAACTACGCGACCTAATTGGTGAAATAAAAGGGCGGATGTGATGAACTTGCGGGTGGTAACCTGGAATGCCGAAGGTATGTTTGTCACCGGCTCAAAAACGCGGCGGGCTGATCGCCACCAAGCGCTGAAGGTAGTACGCAAACTAAAGGCCGATATTATATTTGTGCCAGAATTCGGCAGTACCGATAAGGTGGAGCCGGCTACTATAACGGCATTGCATGCGCTGGGCTATCAAACCGTGGTGTATTCATACAACCAGACTAAGCATTTGGGTGAGTATGGCGGCGCGTTACTGACCCGTTTGCCGTTGATGTCGCATACCTTGCACCACTTTACTAATACTGGCCGAACGTTTATTGAGGCGCATTTGCGGCTAGAGGGCGGAAAAACTCTGCGAGTAATCGGCTTACACCTGGATGACCGCAGCGAGCAGTTACGCCTAGAGCAAATCGAGCAAGCTACTGCGGTAATAAATCGGGCTGATGCCGGCGAAACAATTGTGCTGGGCGACTTTAATGCTATGCACCAAAAATCTGCCTTTGCCAAGGTGGCGCGCAGTAAAGTGGCTAAAAATGTTGCCGATAACCTGCCGCACAAGCAACTGCGCTATATGAGCCAGCGGGTGAGTGAAATGGCGGCCGGTACCACGGTGGAGTATTTGCTACACAACACTAGTTTGCACGATCTGGATGGTAAGCTACGGCGGACGATAAGCGCTAAGCAACAGGGCTTAGAGTGGGCGCCCAGCCTGCGCCTAGCCAAAATTGACTGGATATTTGGCACAAACGGCATAAAAACCATCAAATACACCGTGCACAAAGATGTTGGTAGCGACCACCGGCCAGTGCAAGCTGATATCGAAATAATATAACATAGTAATATACTTGCGCATAGTATAAATATATGCTAAAATACTATAGCCGACTATCAACCGGATAGATTCGGAGTACCCAATCACTCCCGAAAGGAGTACAATGTAATGTCGCTGGAAGCCCTGGCCCAGCTGGCTGAAGCCCATGATACGGCTTGGCGAGCTTGCCACGGGACAATCGCCCGTCAGGTGGCGGAGGCAAAGAAGCGCCTAAGCGAACTGGAAGTGGTTCGCAGCGGCCATCAAGCCGACGCCAACAAAGCTCAGAAAAACTTCGACAGATGGTCGCGATTGGCCAGTCGAGTTGACCCCGTCATCAAAGGGGAGAGCATGCGCCCGAAGTACAGAAAGCGCATCGAACAGTGCAAGCTGTACGGCAATGATGCTCGCAAGGCGCGGGAGGCGCGTGACAAGGTGACTGTCGCCGTTACGCAACTTCAGGCGGAGATTAGCCCGGTGGAAGCCGAGTTTATCTACCGTAAGCGCCATTACTGCGATGTTCGCAACCGCTACATGGTGGCGATTCGTGAGGCCGAGAGGGGCAACCCTGAGGCCTTGGAGCGCAAGCTCCAATACATGGCTGCCGGCCAGATCGACAACATTGAACCCGAGGAGGTTCTGTACTACCTACATGAACGGCAGGACAGCTCGTTCTACGAGGTACACATGTTCTACGGCGGTGCCGATGAACCAGATGGCGATGGACACGCCCATCTGGTGCTGCACGTCACACCGCAGCAGACCAAGGTGTACTTCCACCGCGCGCCCAAGTAGGGTGCGCACCCCAAGACCTTGCCTTTAGGATATGCCAGCAATGGCTGACCTGGAGGCAAAGGTCTTCTTTTTATTGCTGCGAGGCGATAATTACCATGTATGGCGCAAGTGCGATGGTGATTATGCCGTCATTGGTCTGCAATGTGTCGGTTGAGATTTCTGGGAAGTCGCTACCGTAGCCTACCCAGGTGCTGTTAAAGCGGATTCGCCAATCGCCGCCCCGCGGCAAGCTCAGCTGGTATTCACCAAATTTTTTGTCGCTAAAGTTAGCTATTATTATCACATCGTCGCCCGCGCCGCCGTCGCTCCAGCGGTGAAAGCCAATCACGCGGTCGGCATCGTTTTGGTGAAATATTGCCGTATGCTGGCCAAGTAGCCCGGCGGTGTTGCCGTGCAAATTGCGGCGCAGGGCAATCAGGTGCTGGTGGGCCAGGGTAAAGCCGGCAAACTGCTCGGCGTTGTGCCACTCTAACGCCTGCCAATCGTTAAAGGCGCCACTTTGCAAAAATTCGGCACCTTGCAGCAGCATTGGTATGCCCGGGGCGGTCAGCATTAGGCTGGCGGCCAGTAGCGACTTTTGCCGGGCAGGCAGGCTGGTAGGGTCTTTGGGTGCGGCGGCATCGTTTAGTCGTACCGAGCCGTTGGCGGCGGTGTCGTGCGAATCGCTAAATATCACTCGCTCAAATGCGTCGTGCGAGGCATAGTCGTGCTCTAGCGCATAGCGCATGTTGACGGTACTGGCCGGGTAGTCGGGCGTTAACCCCAGGCCGTCGCGCAGCTGGTGCGGAAAGCCAAGTTCCCACTGGGCGTCAAAGCCGCAGCCGCCTTCGCTGCGCGGCAGGGTAATGTAGGTGTTGCTGGCGCAATCTTCGGCAATCATCAGCACCGCGGGGTTGATTTTGTGTGCTAATTCCACAATGTCCTGCATCAGCAGCCAAGCCTCGGGTATGTCGTGTTCTGGGTCGGTGTCGCGACCCTCGGTGTTGCGCATGTAAATGGTGCTATCCATGCGCAGGCCGTCTAGGCGGTATTCGGTTAGCCACATGGTGATGTTATCGAGTATAAATTGCCGTACTTCGGGCCGGCCATAGTCGGGTCGTCCGCCCCACGGTGTGTCGCCGCGCTGGTCGTTATAAAAGTAGATGCCGCCGCGATCGTTTTCGCTCCAGCCGTCAAATTGCCACAGGTCGCTGTCGCCGTAAAAGTGGTTGTACACCACATCTAGCAGCACGGCAATGCCGCGCTGGTGGGCGGCTTTCACAAATTTCATCAGCCCGTGCCGGCCGCCCAGCATGCTTTCTACGCTAAATATGTAGTTGGGTGCATAGCCCCAGCCGTTGCTGTAGGCCATGCTAGTTACTGGCATTAGTTCGATGGTAGTGACGCCTAGTTGTTGCAAATAATCTAATTTTTCGATGGCGGTATCAAACGTGCCGGGCGTGGCGGCATCGGGGCGGTTAAAGGTGCCAACGTGCAGCTCGTAAATAACTTGCTGGTTAAACGGTAGTGGCGTAAATTCGCCTTCGCCCCAGTCAAATTCGTCATCAACAATTACCGAAAAGCCCTTATCGCTACTAGTAATAGCCCGGGCACGTGGGTCGTTTTTCTCTAGCACCCGGCCATCAGAGGTGGTGATTAGGTAACGGTACTGTTGGCCGGCCTCGACATCCTTCACTTTAGCGTGCCAGTAGCCGTCGGTCTCGGCCTGCATTTCTATCGGCCCATTAGGGGTAAAGGTGCCACTTATCGCCACGCTTTTAGCAAACGGCGCCCACACCCTAAAATCAGCCTTGTTGCCATGCAATGTAACACCAAGTTGTTTTTTTAGCTGGTGATCCATATGTAACCATTTAACCATAAGTGGTATCTTTTGGCACTATATACACCGGGCAACATCTGGTATAATGTTTACAAATGAGCACTATCACCACTACAGACGTGCGACACCTCGCACAGTTAAGTAATTTGCAGCTGGCCGACGACGAGGTCGAGAATCTTCGCGGCGACCTAGAAAATATTTTGGGCTACATACAGCAGCTAGGCGAGCTAGATACCACAGGTATCGAGCCAACCTATCAAGTAAACAACCCGAAAAATGTCTGGCGCGATGACGTGGTAGAGCCGGGTGATGTTAGCCGCGAGCAGCTGCTGGCGCTAGCGCCCGAGCAAGCCGCCGATAGCGTGAAAGTGCCAAAGGTACTATAAATTATGACTATTCAAGACTACGTAAACCAAGTAACAAGTGGTGCCAAAACCGCCCGTGCATTTGCCGAAGAGGCGCTGGCTAAAGCGCAGGCTGTCGACGAGCACCACGCCCTGCTAAGCCTAACTGCCGAGCGCGCCCTACAGCGCGCCGATGATATAGACGCCAAGGTAAAAAACGGCCAACCAGTCGGCGTACTAGCCGGCGTGCCGTTTGTGGTGAAAGATAACTACCTGGCGTTTGGCGCACCCAGCACCGCCGCCAGCAAGATACTAGAGAACTTTGATGCACCTATCCAGGCCACGGTGGTAGAAAAATTAGAGGCCGAGGGTGCAATCTGTATCGGTAAATCCAACCTAGACGCCTTTGCCCACGGCGGCTCCACCGAAAACTCGGCGTTTGGCGTCACCCACAATGCAATTGATAAAACCAAGGTTGCCGGCGGTTCGAGTGGCGGCTCGGCGGTAATAACCGCACTCGATGTCGTGCCGTTTGCGCTGGGTAGCGATAC
>CAYVSX010000017.1:16157-20456 GCA_964454245.1 uncultured Candidatus Saccharibacteria bacterium
ATTTACTACATTGTGGTGCCGGCCGAACTAAGCAGCAATTTAGCCCGCTACGATGGCATCCGCTACGGCCGCCGCGCCGAAGGTGCAAAAACTTTGGCCGAACTATACGGCCGCAGCCGTGCCGAGGGCTTTGTAACCGAAAACAAGCGCCGCATTATGATCGGTAGCTACGTGCTAAGTAGCGGCTTTTTTGACGCCTACTACCTGCAGGCGCAAAAGGCGCGCACTGTGCTGATTAACGAATTTAACGAGCTGTTTAAGACCTACGATTACTTATTGACGCCTACCGCGCCTACGCCGGCCTTTGGCATTGGCGAAAATAGCGCCGACCCAGTAAAAATGTATTTATCTGATGTTATGACCGTGCCAGCCAGCCTAGCCGGGCTGCCTGCCATCAGCGCACCAGCCGGCAACAGCCAGGCCGGCTTGCCAATTGGCGTGCAAATTATCGGCCCGGCCAAGTCGGACGCTGGCGTGATAGCCCTAGCCGGCCAAATGGAGGCCAACTAATATGGATAGCAACCCAGCCGGCATATTTATACTAGTTGCGGTGCTGATTGCCGCCGTAGTGGGCGTGGTGTACCTGATGGTGATGAGCAAGCAGCCAGCCCTAAATGTGCAGCGCTACCAAACCAAGTGGCTAGAGATTGAAAACAGCGTGCGCCGTGACAATTCGGCCAGCTGGCAGCTAGCGATTATCAACGCCGATAAACTACTAGACCAAGCCCTGCGTGACCGCCGCTACAAGGGCCAGACCATGGGCGAGCGCATGAAATCAGCCCAGAAAACCTGGAAAAATGCCAACCACGTGTGGGGCGCGCACAAAATCCGCAACCAGCTAGCGCACGAGGTAAATGCCAATGTCAGCTACGAAATTACCCTGCGCAGCCTGAGCGCCTTTAAGCAGGGTTTGAAAGATCTGGGAGCAATATAATGACCGACGAAATTTTGAGTAAATACGATATGACGATTGGCATTGAGTGCCACGTGCAGCTGGCTACCAAAACAAAATTGTTTAGCCCAGCTGATAACGACGCCCGCGATGCCGAACCGAACAGCAAAGTACACCCAATAGACTACGGCCTGCCTGGCATGTTGCCGGTACTAAATCGCCGCGCGGTCGACCTAGCTATCCGCGCTGGCAAAGCCCTAAACGCGCCGATTGCCCGGGTAAGCCGGTTTGACCGCAAACACTATTTTTACCCCGATTTGCCAAACGGCTACCAGATTACCCAGATGTACCGGCCGATTATTCTGGAAGGATATGTAGAAACCGAGCTAGAGGACGGCAGCCAACACAAGGTGCGCATCCACCACGCCCACATGGAAACCGATGCCGGCAAGCTGACCCACCATGGCGATTTTTCGCTGGTAGACCTAAACCGTGCCGGCACGCCGCTGATTGAAATTGTGTCCGAACCCGATATTCATAGCCCGGCCGAGGCCCGCGCCTATGCCACCGAGCTGCACCACCTAATGACCTACGCTGGCGTCACCCATGGCGACCTGTACCATGGCAATATGCGCTTTGACGTCAATATTAGCGTGGCGCCAAAGGGCGCGACCGAGCTGGGCAAGCGCGCAGAGGTGAAAAACCTTAATAGTTTTCGTAGTGTCGAGCGTGCCGCCGAATACGAATTCCGCCGCCAAGTAGAGCTGCTTGAAAAGGGCGAAAAAGTTGTGCAAGAAACTCGCGGCTGGAACGACGATAAAGGCATCACCACTAGCCAGCGCAGCAAAGAGGATGCCCAGGATTACCGCTACATGCCCGATGCTGATATTCCACCGATTGTGCTAACCGATGAAGAAATCGCTAAAATTCAGGCCGAAATGCCGCCATTGCCGCCATACTATCGCGCTAGCTGGTCGCCACTTGGCCTTAGCAGCAGCGTGGTCAATACGATCCTTAACAATATGTCGGTGGCTCGTTTGCTGATAGCAATCTACCCGCTGGGTGAAAATGCGCAAGGTGTGTTTGATGAAATAGGCACCACCGATGCCGAATATCCCGACCTTGTGGTGCGCGTATTTAACTGGTTTGTATCAACGCCAGACGACCAAATAGACACCAGTAAAATTGACTCTGGCCTAGTGGGGCCGCGCCGCTTGCTACAGCTAGCCAAGCTGGTGGCCGATAGCAAACTTAGCAGCACCAATGCCAAGCAGGTATTTTTGGATCTGTTTGACGAAGCCTATACCGGCAAAACCGCGGCGGAAATTGCCGAGGCTAAAAACTTGCTGCAGGTGAGCGACGAAGGTGCGATTGCCGCCATTGTTGACGAAGTGCTAGCCGACCCCAGCAGCGCCGCTAGCATCGCCGATATCAAAGCCGGCAAAGACAAAGCCATCGGTTACTTAGTTGGCCAAATTATGAAAAAATCCCGCGGCCAAGCCAACCCCGCCCTAGCGCAAAAGCTGATCAAGGAAAGGTTGTAAAATCTATGAAATTAGAGTGGGAACGTGTCGAGCCAACAACAGTAGAAAAAGTTGGCGAATATCGCACAATGGTACGCAAGAATTTTCGACAGCCTGACGGTGTGGTGCGTGAATATGTCACTAAAGAGCCTGAAAACAGGCTGTCTGGTGCGGTAGTTGCCTTAACCAAAGATAACAAGGTAATCCTGGCTAAGCAGTTTCGGGTTGGGCCGGAAAAGGTGATGCATGAATTACCCGGTGGTGGTATAAATAAGGGCGAAGACCCAATGGTTGGTGTGGCGCGTGAGCTAGAAGAAGAGGCCGGCTACACTCCAGGGCGTATGGAGTTGTTAGGTACGATATATAAAGACGGCTACACGAATTGCCTATGGTACTATTTTATCGCTTATGATTGCACCCCGACCGCTAATGGACAACAGCTAGATGACACCGAATTTATTGAAGTAGAGCTGGTGTCTATTAAGCAATTATTTAGGCTGGCATATTCGGCATCGATGACCGACACTGAAGCACTGTTCTTGGCCTACGACAAACTGAAAGAACTGGAGGGATAGAATATGAAACGACCAACTAAAGCCGTAATTGCCGCCGCTGGGTTTGGAACCCGATTCTTGCCGCAAACCAAAGCGATGCCTAAAGAAATGATGCCACTGATTGATAAGCCGATTATCCAATATGTAGTGGAAGAGCTGGTGAGCGCGGGCATAAAAGACATTATAATTGTCGGTAGCCAAAATAAGCGGGCGATTGAAGACCACTTTGACGTGCCCAACGAAGATTTGTTAGCAAATTTGCGGGCGGGTGGCGAAAAGAAGGCGCACTATATAGATGAACTTAACCAACTATCCGAAATGGCAAACTTTATATATGTACGCCAAAAAGGGCCATACGGCAACGCTACTCCGTTGGCTTGCGCTGCGCACTTAATAGGCGAAAATGAGCCATTTATTTACACATGGGCAGACGATTTTATTGTTGCGACGCCTAGCCGGTTCCAGCAAATGATTGATGTAGCAATAGAAAATGATGGCGCTGTGCTATCATGTAAGCCGGTGGTAGACGACGATGAGTTTAGTCGCTATGGTATAGCGGCGGGCGAGGCTGTAGCGCCTGGCCTGATGAAAATGTCGCACATAGCCGAAAAGCCCGGTAAAGAAAACGCGCCTTCGCGGCTAGCATCGGTTAGCAGCTACTTACTAAGTGGTGACTTTTTCCGTTACCTAGAGCAAGAGCAACAGAGTTTTAACGGTGAGGGCGAATTTACCTTCCAGCCAATTATGCAGCGCATGATTGATGACGGGCATGCTTATTACGCATACGAGGTGAAGGATAGTCAATTTTATGATACGGGCGATAAGCTAGAATATCTAAAAACAGTGATTGATTTTGGCCTAGCGCACGAAGAGCTCGGGCCTGCATTGCGTGCTCACCTTGAAAGCAGACTGAAATAGCGTTACAATAGTAAGGTACACCACTAAACGAAAGGAGCAACAACCAAATGGAATGGGCTCAAGTGCTAGTCATTATTCTATCGGTGTTTTTGGCAATCTTTTTGCTGCTAGGCATCGTTTTATTGGTGCTGCTGATTAAAATCAGTCAGCGTATCAAGGCTGTGGCCGGCGCCGCCGAGCGCACAGCACTCAAATTTGAAGGCGTGGCCAGCAATATTGCCATGTTTACATCGGCTAAGTCTGCCAGCAAATTTGTATCATCGTTTATAAAAAACTTTAAAAAATAATAGGAGGACAATATGTCAAAAGGTAAATTTGCACTAGGCGCACTAGTGGGCGCAGTAGCTGGCGTTATCGCCGGGATTTTAACCGCCCCAAAAAGCGGCAAAGAAACTCGTGCTGATATCAAGGC
>CAYVSX010000018.1:0-2715 GCA_964454245.1 uncultured Candidatus Saccharibacteria bacterium
ACGAGTGTGGTGAATTCGATTAAAAAGGATGCCTTTAACGAGGCGCTGCGCAAAGAGCGCGAGGTGCTAGAGGAAAAAATGGCGCTACAGGCGAAGTTGCGGGAACAGGAGCTGCTGGACAAAGTGAAGTCGCTCGAGCAAGAGAAAGAATCGGCCGCGAGGCTTGCTGAGGCGAATGCCAAAAACGTGTCGCAGGCTGATATGGCTAAGCGTGATGCGGATATTGCCGAGCTGCGCGCTCAGCTGCAAGCGGCTGCAACAGAAAAGAAATTGGCGGTAAATGAAGCGGTCGGCGAGCTCGAAAAACAGCGTGACCAACTGTCTAGTCAACTGGAAGTGAAGGAAAAAGAAGCTCAACTGGCGGTGGCGAGCGTGGAGAATAAGTACAAGACGATCATTGAACTAAAAGATGATGAGATCGCCACGCATAAAGAGTACAAGGCAAAGCTCTCGGTGAAGTTGATCGGCGAAAACCTCGAACAGCATTGTCAGAATGAATTTAATTCGGTGCGGACGAGCCAGTTTCCGTTTGCGTATTTCGAGAAAGACAACGAAGCGATTCGTGATGACGATGAGTCGAAAGGCACGAAGGGCGACTTTATCTACCGCGACTATGAATCACAGGGCGGAGCGGAAATTGTCTCGATCATGTTTGAAATGAAAGACGAGCAAGATGTTTCGGCCAACAAACGAACTGTCGAAAGCCACCTCGATAAGCTCGACAAAGATCGCAAAAAGAAAGGCCTGGAATACGCGGTGCTCGTGACGCTGCTCGAGTCAGATAATGATCTCTACAATCGCGGCATAGTAGATGTATCGTACAAATACGACAAGATGTTTGTGATCCGACCGCAGTTTTTTGTGCCGCTGATCTCACTACTCAAAAACGCCAGTATGAAATCTGCCGAAGATAAACGCCAACTAGTCGCTGCGCGTAACAGCAACATTGATATCGAAAACTTCGTTGACAACATGGAGACGTGGAAAGCCGGCTGGGCTAACAATATGAAGAATGCCGGCAAAAAGCACGTTGAAGGTATCGAGCAAATCAACAAAGCCATCAAAGATCTCGAAAAAGCTCGCGACGCGCTGATGATGTCGGATAAACATTTACTCACCGCCGAGAATAAAATGGATGATTTGACAGTGAAGCGTTTAACAAAGAATGCGCCGAGCGTTGCAGGACGATTTGAACAATTAAGTAAAAATGACTGACGCAATTTCGCAAAAACTATTAAAGCAGTTCGAACCCCAAAAAGCCTGGCTAACTCACGATAGCTATCTGCATGGCGTGGGGCATATGGCGCGGGTATTCATACTGCAAGAGCTGATTTGCGACGGGCTGGAGGCGAAAGGCGTGGCGGTGGATCGCACCGTAACGCGCTACGCGGCGATGGCGCATGATGTAGGGCGGGTAGACGATGGCGAAGACTTTGAACATGGTACGCGCTCGGCGGCGTGGATGAAGCGGCATTTGGCGGATAAGATGACGCCCGAGCAGCTAGATGCTGCGACGTACTGTGTACACTGGCATGTGCCGCCAGATAGTGAGGCGCCGGTGATGACGACGGAGCTGATGGTACTTAAAGATGCCGACGGGCTTGACCGCGTGCGGCTGGGCGATTTAGACGCGTCGTATTTGCGCACGGATGTAGCGAAAACATTGATCGGGACGGCTATGGAGCTATACCGTTTGTCGTCAAAGGTAGGGGGCGAGGCGGAAACGTTTGAGGACGTGCTTGCGGCGGCGAAAACACTGCATTTGCTGTATAATTAAATTTATTATGCCCGAAGACTCACCACAACTCCCTAAATATCACGAGACATTTATGCCCATACTACAGGTACTTAAGAATGGGCAGCCACTGCACTACAATGAGCTGCGTAAACAAGTTCGCGATAAGTATTATTTGCATTTGCCCAAAGAGCAGCTAGAGGAGACGACAAAAGATGGCGACCCTGTAATCTTAAACCGAGTTGGTTGGGGTAAGGCATACTTGAAGCAGGCGGGGTATGTGCATCAACCGGAGCGCGCCATGGTGCAAATCACCGACAAGGGCCGGATGGCGCTCGAGCGTGGTACGCTGACGCTGCAGGATGTAAAACAAGACAAACAGTTTTTGGCTCACCGCGAGCAAGTCCGCGATCGCAATGCTAGCTCGGTTACTGTGATGACAAACGATGAGCAAACGCCTCAGGATATGATCGACGCAGGCGTACAGGCAATCGAAGATGATACGAAGTCTGAGCTTCTTGATAAATTAAAAACGACCGATCCATTTTACTTTGAGCGCATAGTAAACGAGTTGTTTGAAAAAATGGGCTATGGTGGCGCAACGACGACGATCAAGACAGGCGACGGTGGTATCGATGGCGTGATTAATCAAGATGAATTAGGGCTTGAAAAAATTTACGTACAAGCGAAGCGCTATGATGGGCATAATGTACGTGAGCCTGATATTCGTAATTTCATCGGGGCGATGAGCGGAGATACGCAAAAAGGAATATTTGTTACGACATCGAGTTTTGACCAGCGAGCAATTGATAAAGCACGAGAAGCGCACCATAAAATTATATTAGTGGATGGCAAAAAACTGGTGGACTTGCTGTATAAATTTAATGTTGGTGTGCAGCATTCAAACGTATATACGCTGAAAGAAATTGACGAAGACTATTTTATATAAATATGCAACCGCTCTCATAGCTGCATATAAA
>CAYVSX010000018.1:2815-19995 GCA_964454245.1 uncultured Candidatus Saccharibacteria bacterium
GTGTCGCTTTGGCCGACTTTGATAGTGACGGCACTGGGGTTGTCGCGGAGTTCGCGGAACATGTCTTCATCGGTGTAATCATCGCCGGCGCACAAGATGAAGTCTGATGGGTATTGCTGGCAGAGTTCGCGTACCACGCTGCCTTTAGTAATGCTACTCGGCATTACTTCGATGATGTCGCGGCCTTGGTAAACCGAAATATCATCGCCGGCCAAGCGTTCGGTTAGCTCGTGTTGCAGTTCGGCGGCGCGTTTGTAGGCGATATCCGGCTCGACGTTGGTGTAGTGCCACACCATGGTGTGATCTTTTTCTTCAATTTCGGAGCCGCGCGTACGATTGGTGTATTTTTGCATGATGGCGCGGATGCGCTTTTTGTCTTTTTTAAAATCGCTATTTACCTGCTGCCACTTTTTGCCGTAGCGCTTCCAGGCGCCGTGCTCGGCGGCGAGCACTACTGGTAGTCCTACAAACCAACTGGCCAGGGCGCGCTTGCCGCGGCCGCTGACAATCGCCACAGTAGTATTGGGCTGGTCGGTAAGACCTTTAATGATTCGCCGAATACGAAGCGTAGGGGCGGCGGCAATTGGTGATGGCGTAGCAACAAATTTACGTAATGTGCCGTCGTAATCTAAAACGACAAGGCGGTGCTGCGCCGAGCGGAAGCGCGTGGTAATGCGCTGGCGCTGTGTTAGCGAAAGGTCGCGGCGCGAGGCGGCGCCTTTGGTTGCAAGCTGCAGGTCGTGCATAAATTCTTTGCCCCAGTTTTGCACGGTGCCGGTAGAAAGCCGCTTTTGCATGGCGGATAGGCGTTGTTTTTGCTCTATTGCCGGCATAGCGAGTGCCTCGTGCATGGCGGCGCACACCGAATGCGCATTGTTGGGGTTGATGCTCACGGCTTCAGGCATTTCGTCAATCGCCCCGGTCATTTCACTGAGTATCAGCACACCGCTGCGCCGCTTTTTGCTGGCGACGTATTCTTTGGCAACCAAATTCATGCCGTCGCGGATGGGGGTGACGAGCATAACGTTGGCTTGGGCATACAATGCGACGATTTCGCTGAATGGGCGATTTTGGAACTGGTAGGATATTGGCGCCCAGCCTACGGTGCCGTAGGTACCGTTAATGCGGCTGACAGTTTTTTCGATTTCGTCGCGGAGCTGCTGGTAGGCTTCTACGCCAGTGCGCGATGGCACGGCTACCATTAGTAATTTTACTTTGCCGTGGTATTTTGGATATTTTTCTAGCAGCAAGCGGAAGGCCTCGAGCCGCTCGGGGATACCTTTGGAATAATCTAAGCGGTCGATAGAAAGAATGAGTTTTTGCCCTTTGTAGCTCGCGGCAAGTTGTTTCAGTGCACTCTTCGTTTCTTTGCTTTCCAGCTGGCTACGGAACTTGGCGTAGTCGATGCCAATGGGATAGGCCGAAACTTTAATGCTGCGCCCTTCGTATTCAATCACGCCGTTTGATGATGGTACGCCAAGTAGTCGGCGGCAGCTATCTAAAAAGTGCTGGGCATAATCGTAGACATGAAAGCCAATGACATCGGCACCAAGTAAGCCGCGTAATAGCTCTTTACGCTCGGGCAATAAGCGGTAAATCTCGAAGCTGGGGAACGGAATATGTAAGAAAAAGCCAATTGATGCTGTGGGCACACGCTCGCGGATCATGGCGGGCAGCAGCATGAAATGGTAGTCTTGCACCCAAATGCGCGCATCACTGGCACTGATTTGCATCGTGGCATCGGCAAACTTTTCGTTAACCGTTTGGTATGCCTGCCAGTAGCCGCCAGAATAGCGGGCAACGTTTTGGAAGTAGTGGAAAAGGGGCCACAGTGTATCGTTGGCATAGCCTTCGTAATATAGTTCAACTTCGTCGGCCGTTAGAAAAACAGGGTAGCAACCGTGGCCGGCCAATTTTTCGGTTATTTGCGTGCGTTCGTCGTCGGTGAGTGTTTCGGCATCAATGCCGGGCCAGCCGACCCATATTTTATCTTTTGCATCCAGCGAAGCCATGGCAGTCGCTAGGCCGCCACTACTGGCTTCAAACTCTAGGGCACCATTTTTGTTGCGCGATACGCTTACCGGCAGCCGGTTGGATATAATAATTGTTGACGATTTTTTGGTCATCATATTCAATTATAACATTTTCGAGGCGACGACGGTCTGCATTGATAATTACCGCATATAGGCGCGAACTATTTGTCACACAGCCAAAAATGCGCTACACTAGCATAAGCAATACATATAAGGGTGCGAAAAGTGAGCGACGACAACCAAAAGGACCAACCAACCGAAGACCAAGCCGCCCAGGCGCCGGCTGCCAACGCCGCGCCAGCTGTAGATGGCGTTGATGAAATGGCAGTGCGACTAGCATCGATAGAAGGCGAAGCGGCCAGCGGCGATATACCTGACGACCTGGCGGCCGCAATGGATGCTGAACTAGCCGCCGAGGATACTCAGCCAGATATTGATGAACAGTCGGTAGCGGTTGACCCGCTGCCGGCTACTAACAACCCGCAGCCAGTGGCAGCCGAAGATCTAATAAAAGCCGCCGACACCACACCAGAAATACCAGAAGAACCAAAAACCACCGATGCACCAGCTGAGTCGCCAAAGCCGCAATTGGCCCAGCCTAGTCAACCCGATAATACTGAAGCGCCAACCCCAGCTGCAACAGTACTGGCGGCGGCTGTGAAAAATAACGCCAAACCCAAACGTCGCTTAAGCCACAAGCAGCGTGTGGTGCTGGTAGTTGCCGCTGTATCCCTACTAGTAGTGGGTGGTGGTGGCGCGTCGCTAGCCGTACTATACCAGGCACCGGTGCCCGAATCGCAACTATCAACCACTACCACCCAGGCAGCTAAAATGGGCGTGGCAGTAACGGTGGCCGACGGCACCGTACTGTACCAAAACGACAGTGGCGGCAGCTGGAACGATACGACTACCGATGGCCAACTGACCGAGGGGATGAGTGTTAAAACCGAAGATCAATCGCGCGCTGTACTGCAGTTTGATGATGGCAGCGCCCTGCGACTAGATGCCGGCACCACGGTAACGCTAACTAGCCTTGACGTAAAAAACATCAAAATTACCCAGCAGGCTGGTACGACGTATTCGCGTGTGGTAACTAGTGAGCGCAGCTATGTGGTGGTGTCGGGCGACGCCAACTACAAGGCGATGGGCACGGCGTTTAGTATTGTAAAAACTGATACCGAAGCCGGTGTACGTGTGTTCCAAAGTAATGTTAGCGTCGACGGCGTGAGCGAAGCGGTGGCCGAGGGCAAGCAATATTTTGCGGCCAGCAGCGACGATGCGATTAAGCAAAAGATCACCGATATAAACTACGATCAGCTAGCTAACAACGAATTTGTGAACTGGAACCTGACCGAGGATGAAAAAGTTGATGAATTTAAAGATAAGCTGGGTGTGCTAGGCAAGGTGCGCGAACGTGCCGAGCAAATAGTTAAAGAGCAAAACGAGGCGGCGGCTAAATATGCGGCTGAAACCGCCGCTAAGGCCGAGGCTGAGGCTAAAGCTGCAGCCGAGCGCAAGGCTAATTCGGTTAAAAAAGTAACGCGCGGCACTATGACGGCTAAAGCTAGCGGAACCAATGTAACCTGGACCTACACCGGCAATGCCTTGCACGGTTACAAGCTGGTGTATAGCAAAACCTCGCAAACCCCAACCTTTGGTACTGATAACGCCATTTACTATAGCGACCCCAGCCGTAACAGTGGCAACTTATCTAATGCCGATGGCAAATCGGCCGGCACCTACTATGTGCGGATATGTGCCTACACCAACGGCACCGAAGATGAACCATGCGTTGATTACTCGAACGTCGTGACGGTACAAGTACCCTAGCTATACGCTAAGTTTTGCCGGGGCGGACGCTTAGCCCCAGCCCACCAAACTGTTTGCAGATAAACACCGGCTGGCTGGCGGTGCTGAATTCGGGCACGTAGGCGTAGCCTAGCTCACTAAATGTAGTCAGTTGGCTACTATCTTTGGCCCGGCTAGCAATTAGCCAGCTAGCAAAGGCACCCCGGGCGATTTTGGTATGCACAGTCACAAAAACTGGCTTGCCGGTGGTGGCGCTGACGGTTAAAAACTTGGGGGTAATCACTGGTATATTGGTGTGCGGTAAAATTGCCTTGGTGTATTCTACGGCCGAAAGGTTAATAATGTACGAGGTATCAGCCGGCAGTAATTTGGCGATTTTGTCGCCCCAAAAATCGTACATAGTGCCACCGCCGGGCAGTTTGTAGCCCATTTCTAGTCGGTAGGGCATTATGCCGTCGCCGGGGCGCAGTGCGCCGTACAGGCCAGATAATATCAGCAAGTGTTTTTGGGCAAATTTATAATCGTAGGCGCTCCAACTGCCGGCTTGCAGGCCGCTATATATATCGCCCACAAACATATCTACGGCGGCCGATTGCCGTTTGGGGTCGGCGCTCCACAGGCTAAATTGGCGGGCGGTGGCCGCGGCTAAGTCGTCCGAAATATTCATGGCGCTGGCGATACTGGGCTGGCTGGCATCGCGCCATAGCGACACCAGCTGCTGCGCATTGCCTAGCAATTGTGGCGTGCTAGTTGCCGGGCTAGCGCTGCCAGCTGGCCGCATGGTCTTAGACGAGTGAATCAAAATTTGTAGCATATGCACTATTTTACACCATTACTATGCTACAATATAAGTAGTAACGAAAGGGGCGAGCTATAGCAACAGACACTATTAAACGGATAATTTTGGTATTAATCGGGGCGGGGATTGCTGCAGTTGGGCTGCAGTTCTTTTTATTGCCAAACCACCTGCTAGATGGCGGCGTGACCGGCATATCTATATTGGCGGCCAAGCTAAGCGGGCTGCCGCTTGGGCTATTTTTGGTGCTGCTAAACATTCCGTTTTTGGTACTGGGCTATAAAAAAATGGGTAAAGAATTTACCTTTTTATCGGTGGTGGGTATTAGCATGCTGGCGGCGCTAACCATGGTGCATATCGACCACGGCCTAACCGACGTGCCAATATTAGCCGCGGTGTTTGGCGGTGTGATTGTGGGTATTGGTGTGGGGCTGGTGGTGCGCTATGGCGGTATCATCGATGGTGCAGATACGGTGGCCGTGCTGATAGATCGTAAAACGGTATTTTCGGTCAGCGAGGCGATTATGGTGATTAACGGCTTTATCATCACCATGGCCGGCTTTGCGTTTGGCTGGGAAAGTGCCATGTATTCTATCATCGCCTACTTTATTGCCCACAAGGCGATAGATGTGACGGTGGAGGGGCTAAACGAAGACCGCTGTATGTGGGTGGTGAGTATGCATGTGCGCGAAATTGGCAAAAAAATCAACGAGATTGTGCAAGAGCCGGTGACGTATATTAAGGAGAGCAAGCCTGGCGATAATAAAGAGCCGCACGGTATTATGCTGGCTGTGATTACCCGCTTTGACGAGCAAAAGCTAAAAAAGGCTATCCGCAAGATTGATAAACACGCCTTTGTAGTGATAACTAGCGCCCACGAGGTGATGGATAGGGTGAGTGAGGGTTCGCTGTACCGCGAAGGGCAGGCGTAAGGTTAGTTACTCAAAATATCTTGAGCCACAACCTGGCCGCAAGCCGCTACAATAGAGGGGTAATAAAGGAGATACTATGCCCAACAACCTAGAAGCCCGCCTACGTGAAGCCATTATAGATGTGCCGGATTTCCCCAAGCCGGGGATTTTGTTCCGTGATATTACGCCAATTTTGCACGACCCCGAGCTACGAGCCGATACCATCGCGGCGCTAGGTGAGCCGTATGCTGAGGCCGGCGTGACAGCGGTGGCTGGGCCAGAATCACGTGGCTTTATATTTGGCGTGCTGCTGGCGCAGCATTTGGGCGTGCCGTTTGTGCCTATCCGCAAGCCGGGTAAACTGCCGCGCGCCGTGTACCGCCAAACCTACGACCTAGAATACGGTAGCGACGAACTACAGATTCACCAAGATGCGTTTAACGAGGGCGATAGGGTGGTGATAGCCGACGACCTGCTGGCGACGGGCGGCACGGCCGAGGCGGCCTACCGGCTGGTAGAACAATCGGGCGCCGAGGTGGTGGGCAATTCGTTTGTGATAGAACTGGCCGCACTAGACGGCCGCAAAAAGCTGGGTGAACGCGCTGTAAATTCGTTGGTGATATATTAAAATTAACACTATAAGTTGCGTTGTAAAATACACATTTTATCAACAAAATCCGCCAACTGCATGGCGCTATTGCTAAAATAGATATGGAGGAAGTGTAATTAAGGGAGGGAACTAATGTTACAAACTGTATCCAGAAGAAAACTTAAACTTTGGCCGCTTGTCGCCAGTGCAACACTTGTTGTATTTGCGCTAGCGGCCTTTTTGTTTATGCGAATCGTTGCGGCGGCACCGACACTAAGTGCCACGGTAGATGATAGCGTAACTAGCGGAACAAACAAGTTCAGCTACACCGGTAGCTGGGTAAATTGTGGTGGTTGTAATCCACCAGCCTATAACAACGGCTTTCGCTATGCCTACACCACTGGCAATAGCTTTACGCTAACATTTACCGGTACTCAAGCCAAGATTTTTGGCGTTAAAGAACCGGTGGGTGGCATTGCTACAGTGTCGATTGACGGCGGCACGGCCGTAGATGTAGATTACTATGCTAGCTCGCAGAGTATTAAAAATGTCTACACCACGCCAGTGTTAGCCCATGGTACGCACACGGTGAAGTTTACGGTGAGTGGCCGTAAAAACGCCGCCAGTAGCAGCCCAACTATTAATATCGACAAGGCCGAGATTTACGTTGGTGGCGAAAGTGACACCACGGCGCCTACTACGGCAATCACCGCGCCAGCTAATAACAGCGCGGCAACAATTGGCGATACCGTAAATATCGCCGCCACCGCCAGCGATAACGTTGGTGTAACCAAGGTAGAGTTTTTGGTAAACGGTAGCGTAGTTGCCACCGATACCGAGGCTCCATACAGTTACGCCTGGAGCACAACTGGCAAGACCGCTGGTAGCTATGCGCTTACCACCAAGGCCTACGATGCAGCTGGCAATACCACTACATCAGCCGCTGTAAATGTGACCCTAAATGCGCCACAAGCCGCCATTACGGCGACCGCCACCCTAAGTGGCAACACAGCAACCCTTAGCTGGACAACAACCGGCAGCGACCCAACCGTTTGGACGGTAGCCCGCGATGGCTACGACACCGGTGGTACTGGCGCATGGTCAACCACGATTGCCGGCAGCCTACGCTCGCACGTATTCAACTACCTGCGCGCTGGCGACACCTATACGCTGACTGTTTCGGCCACCGACGGCCGCACGGCATCAGCCATAGTGACGGTACCACAGGACGAAACTCCTACACCCGACACCACCGCACCAACCGTATCGCTAACCGCGCCAACCAACGGCACGAGTGCAACCAGCGGTACAGCTGTAACTCTTAGTGCCAGCGCTAGCGACAATGTGGGCGTAAGCAAAGTAGAGTTTTTGGTGAACGGCAGCGTGGTAAACACCGATACTAGCGCACCATACAGCTACAGCTGGAGCACAACAAGCACCGGTAGCTACACGGTAGCCGCCAAGGCCTACGATGCAGCTGGCAATACCACTACATCAGCCGCTGTAAATGTGACCCTAAATGCGCCACAAGCCGCCATTACGGCGACCGCCACCCTAAGTGGCAACACAGCAACCCTTAGCTGGACAACAACCGGCAGCGACCCAACCGTTTGGACGGTAGCCCGCGATGGCTACGACACCGGTGGTACTGGCGCATGGTCAACCACGATTGCCGGCAGCCTACGCTCGCACGTATTCAACTACCTGCGCGCTGGCGACACCTATACGCTGACTGTTTCAGCGGCTGATGGCCGCACGGCATCGGCTAGCGTAACGGTACCAAACACGCCACCTGCAGATACAACAGCGCCAACTATAGCACTAACATCACCTACGAACGGCGCTAGTGTGGTAAAGGGTGATGCAGTAACGATTGCTGCAAATGCTAACGATAACGTCGGTGTTGCCAAGGTTGAATTCCTCGTTAATGGCAATGTGGTAAATACTGACACTGCCGCACCGTACAGTTACAGCTGGGGTACCAGTAACGCGACTGTTGGCGGCCACACAGTTACCGCCAAAGCTTACGATGCGGCGGGCAATGTGGCGACATCCACGGCAGTGCAAATTACTATCACACAGCCACAAACTGGCCAAACGGCTACCCAGCGCTTATGGGGCCAAACGCCGCGATCGGGCAAGGCTTGGAGTTCTGGCGTGTGGACAGCCGCACCATTTACAATGGGCGCTATTAATCAGTTTGAAAACTTCCGGG
Organism: uncultured Candidatus Saccharibacteria bacterium; assembly: GCA_964454245.1. Classification (GTDB taxonomy): domain Bacteria; phylum Patescibacteriota; class Saccharimonadia; order Saccharimonadales; family Saccharimonadaceae; genus Saccharimonas. Next base: position 11,169 of record CAYVSX010000018.1, read on the forward strand.
GCAGTAATGTCGATATGGTAACAACCTACGCTTACAGAAATAGCCCAAGCATGATGAATGGTGATTTGTGGCCAATTACTGTATGGAATGGGTTTGAAGGCAAGCTGAATTTAGGGGTACCGATGGCCTTTAACGACGGTACAACCATCCAGCAAGTGGCTAATGGTCAGTACGATGCCAATTACCGCGCGCTAGCCCAAGCAATGGTAAATAACGGTCGTGGTGACAGCTTAATCCGCATCGGCTGGGAAGCCAATCTGCAAGACTGGAAGTGGCAGGCAACAACGAGTAACGCTAGCACCTGGAAGTCTGCTTGGCGCCGGATCGCTACACAAATGAAGTCGGTTGCGCCAAACCTAAAAATGGAATTTGGCGTGGGTTGCGGTGCCGGCTTAGATGGTTCGTCAGATCGCTTGGCGGCATTAACTGTACTATACCCGGGCGACGATTTGGTAGATGCGGTTGGCTGCGATATCTACGACTGGTGGACGACCCACCCAACGAGCGATGCCAATGTTGCAACAAGTTTACATCGCGCTCCGTATGGTCCTGGTGTTCTTGATATCATCGATTTTGCTAAATCTAAGGGCAAGCTCGCTGGCTTTGCCGAATGGGGCTTAGCTAAAAATACTGGTGGTAACAATGGTGGTGGTGATAACCCATATTTCATCCAGGCAATGTACAATGCGGTGAGCAGCAATGCCGATACGGTTGCGTACGAGCTATACTTTAACGAGGCGGATCCATATATTTCGAACTCGCTAACGAATGGGGTTAACCCAACTGCCGCTGCAGCTTACGCTGCTCGCTGGTAGTAGGCAATATATAATCGCCCTTGTGCTGTGCAGGGGCGATTTTAGTTTTCAAAACATTGAAACATTTAAATATTTTGATATACTAAAGATATGGAGCAAACACAAACGGTCGAGGTACTGAAAGCGTTGGCGGATGATACGCGGCTGGCCATCGTGCGTAATTTAGCGCGAGCCAGCCAGCCCGTTACCAGCTGCGATATCGTATGCGCATGCAAATCGCTGGGCAACTTATCACAGCCGGCTGCCAGCCACCACTTTGCCAAGCTAGTGAAAGCAGGTGTGGTGCGCGAGCAAAAGCAAGGTACGCGCAAGGTGTATAGCCTAGCGACGGATGTACTGGAATCGATCGGTGTGGACGCTGACAAACTTTAATTAATAACCATGGAGGGAAGAATGACAAATATTTTAGTAGTGACCGGCAGTGTGCGCCCAAATAGCGCGAATAGCAAGGTAGTACCTGTAGTCGTAGAGGCTGTAAGAGCAAAAGGTGCAAACGTAACGGTGGCTGACTTAGCAGAGCTGAATCTACCATTTTACGACGATCCACTGCCGCCAAGTGCGCCAGAGTTCGTGCCTACAAACGAAAGCGTGTTGGCGTGGACAAAGCTGGTAGCTGAGGCCGATGGTGTAGTGCTGGTAACACCAGAATATAATCACACGATGAGCCCCGTGCAGTTAAATGCGATTGACTGGATTGGTAAAGAGTGGGAAGACAAGCCGGTAGCGCTGATTGGCTACGGCTGGCGTAGTGGGGCTGGCCAGGCGCACGCGACGGCGCGCGAAGCGTTGGCAGTGAACTTGAAAGCCAAGGTGGGCGACGACCAAGCTAACCTGTTTTTCATGAAAGATCTTAACCCTGATGGTAGTGTGGCTGATGCCGATGCGGTAAATAGTAAAATTGGTGCAACAATTGATGAATTGCTTGAGGCTATAAAGGCGTAATACTATGCACGTCGCAACCAAAAAGATGGCCGCCCAGGCAACCCTACATTGCCTGCTAGGTTGTATTATCGGCGAGCTAATCGGCCTGGAGATTGGCCGTTTAGCTGGCATGGATATGCACCACATTGTGCTACTGGCTGGCGCGCTGTCATTTGTGAGTGGCTACACGGTGTCAACAATTCCGCTACTAAAGGCTGGCCTGGGGTTCAAAAAAGCTCTACGCACTGTGCTAGTAGCCGATACGTTGTCGATATTCACCATGGTGTTGGTCGATAATATCATCATGCTGCTAGTGCCGGGCGCTATGGATAAAAACCCATTGACGTTTGGCTACTGGGGCTGGCGCGCCGTGTCGTTTAGCCTAGCCTTTTTGGCCGCCTGGCCGGTAAATTATTGGCAACTACTGCGCGGCCAGGGCCACGCTATCACCCACCAATACCATCATAGTGGGCATGATAATCAACATGAACATCACCATAGTTCGTAGCATTATAAAGTAAAATGCCACCTCCGGCTGGGGGGTGGCGTAGGGGTTGTGGCTAGACATGCACACGCCCCGGATTGGGGCTGCCGGGCTCTTTGAGCGGGGGTCGCGTAGATGAGGCTAAATTCTGGGCGTTGTTTCCTGTAGCGGGTGCCGGATCCTGCACGTGAGACTTCTGTTGTTTCTTTGCTTGCCGCTTTAGCCGCTTGATTTCTTTACCAAGTAGCTTGATAGACTTGGCAAAAGCCAGTGCTTGGGTTGCTGCTCTCGTAGCATATAGATCTTCGTCTGCTCCGCCCCAACAGTTTTCTCGCACTTTACGCATGCAATCCTTGTAAAGCTGCAGATCCTTCGCGCGCAGCTCCTCCAGCTCTAGCATCTTCTTATGCAGATCTCCCTCGGGGTACAACGCATAACTGGGCATCTCCGCCCCTCTCGTTCGCGGGCTGTCTGATTGACTATCCCTATCCTTCCATTAAAGCATATTTTACAAAATAAAGCAAGTAGCTATTGCCCTACACTACCAAAAGCGGTATCATAAGAGTAATGAAAAAGTATCGGGTAGTGCTGGGGGTTGCATTTGCGATAGTCGCGCTTACGCTAGTGGGTGTGATACTTACCCATGGCGTGCATTTTGACATATTGCAGCCGGCGGGCGATATTGCCGTGCAGCAGCGTAATTTGATAGTGATTACATTGGGCTTGATGGCGATAATTGTGGTGCCGATATTTATAATGTTAGGCTGGTTTGGCTGGAAGTACCGAGCTGGCAACACCAAGCGCAAAAAGCACGATTACAAGCCAGAGTGGCACGAAAACAAGTTGCTAGAAATTTTGTGGTGGGGGATTCCGATTGCCATTATCAGCATATTGGCGGTGATTGCTTGGCAAACCAGCCACTCGCTAGACCCATACAAAAAAATCGAATCGAACAAAGCAGCAATTGAAGTGCAAGTGGTGGCGCTGCAGTGGAAATGGCTATTTATTTACCCGCAGCTGGGCGTTGCCACGGTGAATAAACTGCCGATACCAGAAAACACGCCAGTACACTTTACCATTAGTGCCGATGCGCCGATGAGCGCCTTTTGGGTGCCGACACTGGGCAGCCAAATTTACGCCATGAACGGCATGAGTAGCCAACTAAACTTGATTGCTGACCGCACTGGTGAGTTTAAGGGCGTGGGCACAAATATCAATGGCGAGGGCTATGCCGACATGAAATTTACGGTGTATTCGCAAACCGAAGCGGACTTTGAAACCTGGGTAAAAACCGCCCAAAGTTCGCCGGCCACCATGGACGCCGCCGCCTACCAAAAGCTAGCTACCCCCGGCCTCAGCGACGAAGCCACCTATGTACTGGGCAAAGCTACCTTATACGACGACATCGTCAATAAATATATGGGCGGCACACACACTATGCTCGATGGCAGCACCATGGACAATAGCCAAATGGATAGCGATGAACATATGCACGGCATGGAGGGGATGTGATGGAGTGGTTGATTGGCCGGTTTGACTTGAGCTACTTGCCGCAGGACCCGGTGACGATCGGTGCTGCTATTGGCATGCCAGTGATACTTATCGGAATTATTGCCGCCCTGACCTACTTTAAGAAATGGCAGTGGCTGTGGCGCGAGTGGATTACCACTATGGACGCCAAAAAAATCGGCACCATGTATGCGATTGTGGCTATAATAATGTTGATTCGTGGCGGTGCTGATGCGCTGATGTTGCGCGCTAGCACAGCGGTGGGCGGCCCAGGCGGCCAGCAGTTGTTTGACACCGATACATTTCAGCAGGTGTTTTCGGCTCACGGCACAATTATGATATTTTTTGTGGCCATGGGGCTGATGTTTGCGCTATTTAACTGGGCCGTGCCGCTGATGATTGGTGCCCGCGACGTGGCCTATCCGTTCCTCAACAGCATGAGCTTTTGGCTGTTTTTTGCCGGTATGGTGCTAGTGAACGCCTCGCTAGTAGTCGGCGGCTTTAGCAACGGCGGCTGGCTGGGCTACCCGCCACTTACCGAACTGCAATACAACCCTGGCCCGGGCGTCGATTACTGGATTTGGAGCTTGCAGATTGCCGGCATCGGTAGCTTGCTCAGCGGCGTCAACTTTTTTGTCACCATCATAAAATGCCGCGCCAAGGGCATGAAGATGATGAAAATGCCGATATTTGTGTGGAGCGTGTTTGTGACCACGGTGCTAATAATGATATCGTTCCCAATGCTGACGGCTAGCCTGGGCCTACTAAGCCTAGACCGCCTAGCTGGCATGCACTTCTTTACCAGTGACCTAGGCGGCAACCCGATGATGTACATTAACCTGATATGGGCGTGGGGTCACCCCGAGGTGTATATATTAGTTATGCCAGCCTTCGGTATTTATAGCGAAATCGTAGCCACCTTTGCCCGCAAACGGCTATTTGGCTACAAAACCATGGTGTATGCGCTGGTGGCGATTATGTTCTTTAGCTTTATTGTGTGGCAGCACCACTTCTTTACCATGGGGGCAGGGGCTAATGTTAATGCCTTCTTTGGCATTATGACGATGATAATTGCCATACCGACTGGCGTGAAACTATTTAACTGGATATTTACGATGTACAAGGGCAAAATTACCTTTTCGGCGCCGATGGTGTGGTTTATGGCCTTTGCCGTTACCTTTACGATTGGTGGTGTAACGGGCGTGCTGATGAGTATTCCGGCGATTGACTACCAAATCCATAACAGCATGTTTTTGGTGGCGCACTTCCACAACACGATTATTGGCGGCGTGGTGTTTGGCTACTTGGCGGGACTGACCTATTGGTTCCCCAAGCAGTTTGGCTTTAAGCTGCACGATGGGCTGGGGCGCTGGTCGGCCTACCTGTGGCTGGTGGGCTTTATGTTGGCCTTTATGCCGCTGTATGCGCTGGGGCTGATGGGCGCCGTGCGCCGGATTGACCACTACACCGACCCAACCTGGATACCGTTCTTTGTGGTCAGCGCCATTGGCGTGGTGGTGATTGGGATTGGCCTGGGGCTGTTTGTACTGCAGATTGCCTACAGCGTGTGGAAGCGCAAAAAGCTGCGCGACACCACCGGCGACCCTTATGATGGCCGCACCCTAGAGTGGAGTGTGCCCAGCCCAGCGCCGCACTACAACTTTGCCATCGCGCCAGTAGTATCGCGGATAGACGAGTGGTGGTACCAAAAGCAAGATGGCGTGAAACCGCCACGCGACGAAGATTACCAGCCGATAACTTTGCCTAAAAATTCGGCCCTGGGCTTTTTGATTGGCATGGGCGCGCTGCTACTTGGTGCGGCACTTATCTGGCACATTTGGTGGCTGGCGATTATGTCGCTAGTGGCAATAATCATATGTGCAATTAGCCGCGGCATGGACGATTTTGCCGAATATACCATACCGGCCGCCGAGGTAATGCAAATGGATAAAAAAGCGAGGGGGATATGAACGAAGCCGAACTAGCCGACAAGCGCGACAAGCACCAGCTGGGCTTTTGGGCGTATATTATGACCGACTGCATGCTGTTTGCCAGCATGTTTGCCACCTACATGATACTTAAAAACGCCACGGCTGGCGGCCCAGGTAGCCACGAACTATTCGACCTTGGCTATGCGCTGATTTTGACATTATTACTACTGACCAGCAGCTACACAGCCGGCCTAGCTAACCTCGCTTTGCACCACAACCGCCGTAAAGAATTCATTGGCTACCTGGGCGCTACCATGGTGCTGGGTGTTACCTTTTTGGTGCTCGAGCTGCGCGAATTTGCGCTGCTGATTGGCGAGGGCCATGGGCCTAGCGCCAGCGCCTTTTTGTCGGGCTTTTTTACGCTAGTTGGCCTGCACGGCGCGCACATTGCTATTGGCCTGCTGTGGGCGGTGGTGCTGGCGTGGGGGATTCACCGCCAAGGGCGGCACGCCGATATCAAGCGCAAGTTTGGCCTGTTTAGTATTTACTGGCACTTTTTAGACGTGGTGTGGATATTCATTTTTACCATCGTGTACGCCTTGGGGGTAGCTTAGTATGAAACAACCATCAACCTACCGTAAAGAGCAAATTCGCTACACTTACGCCTACGCTATTGCGGCCGCGCTGACATTTATTGCCTATTCGCTAGTGACCGGCACGTTGCTAGAAGGCACTGGCCTGGCCGCCGCCCTGCTGGTGGCCGCTGCCGCCCAGCTGTATATTCAGTCGCGCTACTTTTTGCACCTCGATGACGACAAAGATAAACCCAAGTGGAGACTGGCTAGCTACCTGTTTACCTGGTTTACGCTGTTAATTATCATTATTGGCTCGCTGTGGATTATGAACAACCTAAACTACAACATGATGATGACGCCAGAAGAAATGAACGCCAAGATGCTGGAGCAAAATGGCAAGGGCTTCTAAGCCATACGTGCCGCGCTCTAGGTTTGCCAGCTACTATCAGCTGGCCAAGCCGGGGATTGTGTACGGCAACGCCATGCACATATTGGCGATGGCGCTGTTTGCGTCGGCGGCTAGCGGCTTTCGGCTGTTGCCAATTTTAGGTACGTTAGTTGGCGTATCGCTAGTTATCGGTTCGGCCTGTGTGGTGAACTGCATTATGGACCGCGCCGCCGATGCCAAAATGGACCGGACAAAAAACCGCCCAATGCCACGCGGCGAAGTGTCGGTGCGCGCTGCCATATGGTATGCGGCAATTTTGGCCGCCGTTGGCCTGGCGGTTTTGGCTTACACCACCAACTGGGTGGTAATTGCCGCGGCGGTAACCTGCCACCTTACCTACACGGCGCTATACGGCTATGTTAAGCGCCGCAGCTGGGTGTGCACCATGGTGGGTACTATCCCGGGCACTATGCCGGCCATCGCTGGCTATGCCGCCATCGACCCATCGATGCCACTGGGTGCATGGTTACTAGCAGCATTGATATTGGTGTGGCAGTTGCCGCATTTTTACGCCCTGTCGCTGTATCGCCGCGATGATTATGCCAAGAGCGGCTTCCCGATGATATCGGTGGTGAAATCGCGCCAAACTGTCACTACGCACATAATTGTCACCGCCTTGTTGTACGGCGTGATTGCCACGGCACTGCTGCTGTATTCGCCAATTCATATTGTGCCGGGCGGCATACTATTTGGCTCGGCCATCGCCTGGGTAATTTACGTGTTGGTGGCGCGTGGGCGGAGCAGCGATGCCTGGGCGCGCCAGGTATTTGGCACCTCGCTGTACATGCCGATTGCGATACTTTTAGCCGGAATAGTTGCAGTTGTATTAAGATAACGTATAAAGTACAATAACACTAATGGTTAAAAAACAACAAAAACCCCTACGCGTAACAATCATCGGCGGCGGCTTTGGCGGTGTGCGCACGGCGCGCCAGCTGGCTAAAAATCCGCGCAACGAAATCACCCTAATATCCGACCGTGAGGATTTTCAATATTACCCAGCGCTGTATAGCAGCGCCACCGGCCACAGCCGGCTAGAATCTTGGGCGCCGCTTGGCGAAATTTTTGCCAACACGCCAAACGTACATGTCTATATCGATACTATCGACCACATTAGCGCCACCGGCAAAACCATCCGTGGCAGCTCGGGCACCGAATACAGTTACGATGTGTTGGTAATGGCGATTGGTGTAATCACCACCTACTTTGGCATCCCGGGGCTAGAAAACTTTGCCTACGGCATAAAAAGCGAGGCCGAAATCACCAAGCTAAAGCAGCGCCTATTTACCGATATCGCCGAAAACCACCGGCTAGACCGCAATTATATTATCGTCGGCGCCGGCCCAACTGGCGTAGAGCTAGCGGCGACGTTGCGCACCTACATAAAGCAGTTGTGCAAGCGCTATGGCGTTAAGCAACACGGCATAAATGTGCGGCTGGTAGAGGCCGCGCCGCGCGTGCTGCCACGCAGTAGCGAACTAACCAGCCGGGTGGTGGCTAACCGCCTACGTAAATTGGGTGTTGATGTGCAAACTGGCAAAAAGGTCGAGGGTGCTGATGCGACTTCGCTAACCGTCAGCGGCAAAGCTATCGCCAGCCACACGGTTATTTGGACATCGGGCGTGGCCAACAATCCGCTGTTTAGCAAATTCCCTAAAGTATTTACGCTCGATAAGCGCGGCAAAGTGGTAGTAGATGACTACATGCAGGCGCACAAAGATATTTATGTAATTGGCGATAACGCCGCCCGGCCATATGCTGGCCTGGCGCAAATTGCGGTGCGCGATGCCGATGCACTGGCCGAAAACTTGACCCGCAAAGCTCGCGGCAAAAAGCTGAAAAAGTATGTCCAGCATTTGCCAGTTACCGCCATACCGGTGGGTCATAATTGGGCGGTGGTAGAGTGGAAGTTTGTGCGGATATTTGGTTTATTAGGCGGTATGATCCGCCGTGCCGCCGACCTAATAGGCTACCACGATGTGATGCCCACCGGCACCACCTTAAAGGCCTGGCGCGCCGCCAACGTGCGCGAAGATGAGTACTTTACCCCCACAGTAAAGATTGTAAAACGAAAGTAATCTGCATATAGCCCCGCTCCCGTCGTCGCCTGCGGGCGCTAAAGCGTCCTCGGCACGTAGGTCGCT
>CAYVSX010000019.1:0-17980 GCA_964454245.1 uncultured Candidatus Saccharibacteria bacterium
GGCTGACGGCTACTACAACATTCAGTTTAAGATTTATAAGGGAGGCACCGCTTCTGGCGGCGGAACTGAGCAATGGTCTGAATCGTATGTAAACAACAGCAATAATGAAGGCGTCAACGTTAAAAACGGCTACTTCTCGCTCAATCTTGGCTCTAAAACCGCACTCAGTAGCGTAGACTGGAACGACGATACCCTTTACCTTAGCATGAACATCGCCGGCAATTCGCCAAGTTGTAGCAACTTTAGCAGCTGTAGCCCTGATGGCGAAATGACACCGATGAAGCGAATTACATCGGTGCCGTTTGCTATCAACTCAGCACAGCTGGGTGGGCGCACGGCAGATGGATTCATCCAAAATGGCACCTCACCACAAACCGCTGATTTTAACATCACCGGCACTGGTACTGCAGCTAATCTGCAAGCTGCCAGCCTCGACACCGCCAGTGCTGGTGCACTCACCCTCGGCGGCACCAACGCCACCAGCATCACCATGGCAGATGATGTAACGATTGCCGCCGGCAAGAGCCTCACGCTCGCTGGCGGCACGACCGCGAACCGCCCAGCCAGCCCAAGCGAGGGCACGCTATGGTTTGATACCGACCTCAAAAAGCTCGTCATCTACGCTGACGGCAAGTGGGCGCCAATCGGCAGCGATAGCAAAACCGCTACCAAGATCGTGGCCGCCAGCAATTCTCCAGCCGAGATCAAAGCCAGCGCCGACTACGTTGCTGATGGTACTGGCGACCAAACCGAGATCAACGCTGCGCTAACCGCTGCGGCTGGCGGCAAAGTGTACCTGGCCGAAGGTACCTACACCGTCAGCGACACTATATCGATACCTAATAACACCACCCTTGCTGGCGCTGGCGCTGGCACCAGCATTCAGTTTACCAATATTTCCGGCCAAACTAAAAATATGATCACCAACACCGATACCTCAACTGGCGCATCAGTCGTCATCCGCGAACTACAGCTAAACGGTCGCAACGACCTAAATACCAGCGGGACCCAAATCGGTATTTACCTAAATGGCATGGGTGGTGGCACTACTCGTCAGGGTGTTAGCGTATTAAATATCAATGTATTAAACTTTAGATCGCACGGTATGTATATCGAGAGTTCGGCAAACGGCACCATCACAGGCAGCTTATTCCAAGGCAACGTTGGTTCGGGTATAGATATAGGCAGTTTGCATCGCAGCACTATCACAAATAACACATTTGTAGCTAACACTATTTGGGGTGTGCGCCTAGGCGGTAGTAATGGCACGGTGGTTAGCACTAATGCTTTTGCTAGCAATGGTACGATTGCTGGTTCTCTAGCTGGTGGCGGCATACTCCTTAACGGAGCGAGCGGCACCAATACTATTATTGGCAACTCTTTCCGCGACAACACCGCCAGTACTGCTAATAGTACGATCGCCGTCGATAACGCATCGGCTAATACCATTACCGGCAACTCGTTATATGATAGCGCTGGTAGCGGCTACGCCATCTACCTCACCGCTAATGCCGGCCAAACCGTACTTAACGCCAACGTTATCACCGGCACGGTAACCGGCATTAACGACCTATCTACCAGCACCGTATATAGTGGCCAGCTAGATAACACCGGCAAGATTATCAACAAATCTAGTGCTGGCACCACGGTGCAAGCCAGCACCAACACCACTACCGCGTTCCAGGTGCAAAACGCCGCCGGCAGCAACGTGCTGCAAATTGATACGACAAATAGCCGCGCTTTGGTGGCCGGCGCATTAGACACGACCACGGCCACCGCCCTCACCCTTGGTGCCACCACCGCCACTAGTGTGAGTATTGGCAACGCCAGTGGCAATGTGCTAACCACCCTAAACGGCCGCACACTAATCAAATCAACCGCCGGCAACAACAGCACCACCGCCTTCCAAGTGCAAAATGCAGCAGCTACTGCCCTTTTAACGGCTGATACTACTAACATGCAGGTTGTCATTGGTAGTGGTGGCAATACCATCACGTTATCTTCAAGCGGTATTGCACTTGCGGGCAATGCTCGTGGTACTAAGCAAATCCGCTTGGCGGCCGAATACCAAAACGCCGTGCTAGACAACGGTAGCACTGGCAATAACAGCGGCACCATGACTAGTAGCCTAGACCTGACCAACCGCATGAACTTCTACCGCTGGACAGCCACACCAGCCACGGCGCAAAGCTACGATATTGTCGTCCAGGTGCCTATTCCGCAAGACTTTAGCGCTTGGGCGGCATCTAACCCGCTATCTATCACTAGCCGCACCGACAGTACGGCCGATGGCACTATGACCATGGAGGTACGCGACTCGTCAAACACCGTAATATGTAATTTTGTCAGCGTAAGTATGGGGACGGCCAACAGCTGGATTACCAACACACCAAGCTGCTTGAGCTCTGGCACTTACACTCCGGGCGACTACCTAACTATCCGCCTGCGCCCGACTGCTAAAAACAGCGCTAAGGTAGATATCGGCAACATTATGCTAAACTATTTAAGTAGTAAGTAGTATGGGTAGTATGGGTAGTATGGTAAAACAAATACGTAAATGGTGGACAAAATCTACACACTGGTTGATGCGGCGGGTGCACAACCTAACAATGCGCCAGCGAATTGTATGCGGCCTAGTGGCGGCCGTGCTGATGCTGGCTGCAGCTATACCAACCGTGCGCTATATAATGCAGGCTCACCGCTATACGCTAGACGACGCTACTTTAAAACTGTTGGGTAAAAGTAACGCTAATTTAGCTAGTAAACTAACCTACGACACTATCAATTCGCAGTGGCAGTTTAATAAAGACGCCATCACCGATACTAGCAGTACCGACCCAGCCGATAACATACCACCTGAACTAAAGGCACAGCTAGGCGGCAGTGGCGAGGGTGACGAAAGCCTTTACGCTATCGACTTCCCTACCGACCCCACAAAAGGTGTCACGGTATACGACTCACAGACTCAAATATCGTTTACGATGACTCCGCAATTTAGGTTGGGAGGCGGCAAGGCCACCAAGGATAATCGCATAGTATATGCCATGCCAGGTGGCGGACAACTGGTGTACACACCAAAAAATAACGGCATGAAGGAAGATATTGTACTGCCAGAGTTTATAGGTGCGGAACTAATCTATTCATACAAACTGGACCTACCTGACACACTTTCAGCCCGGGTACTACAAGATGGGTCGGTGGGTGTGTATTCGATTGACCCGACGCTTCTGGGCAATGTCAGCACTGGTAGCGATGGTGATGCCGAAAAACTAGCTAGCGCCCGCGAACACGCCGAAAAAACCCACCTACTATTTGCTATCCCTGCCCCTACCATAGCCCAAAGTGGCGATAGTGATACCAAGGCCACAGCGCGTTTTGGCTTATCTGGCGGCATACTAACCATCACAGCCCGCAACATGGATAAAGCCCAGTATCCAGTAGCGATCGACCCGACGGTGGTGGTGACAAGTAGTACTGATTTTGCCTCCAATAGCCGGGGCGACGGCATGATTGACTATAGCGTCAATGGGCAAATTAGCCGCGGCACCGTATCGGGCGGCACTATTGGCAGCTGGGGTACCACAACATCATTTAGCTCGGCACTTGTAGCCCGCACCAACATCGGTAGCGTTATATATAATGGTTATGTGTATATTTTAGGTGGCTACAGCGGAGTTGGCCGTTCCGATACCGCCTACGCACCGATAAATTCCGATGGTACGGTGGGCACCTGGCAGACCACCACATCACTACCGGTCGCAAGTTCCGAAATAAGCGCCGTGGCCCATAATGGCTATATGTATGTATTGGGCGGCACCGAAGGTGGTGGCGCATCGTTCTACAGTACAGTCCGTTATGCGCCAATTAACAGTGGCGGCGGCCTGGGTAGTTGGAGCACCACCAGCTCGTTTAGCACTGGCCGTAGCGCAGCCGCAGCGGCGGTATATGGTAATTATATGTACATTTTAGGCGGGCAAAGTAGCTACGGCACCGGCCTAAGCGATGTACAGTATGCTGCTATTAATGTTGACGGTACACTGGGAACCTGGCAGACAACCACATCCCTGACTGGTACGCGAGCCCACATGGGTATATTTACCTACAACGATAATGTATATGTGCTTGGCGGCTACTACGGACCTGGCGGCACAATATACACATCAGTACTTAGAGCCGCCATCAATAGCGATGGTACTCTTGGCAGCTGGGCGACCGACACCAGCTTGCCGGGGGAGCGAGTTATAAATATGAATAGTGTAGTCTTTTACAAAGGCTATGTATACTTGGCTGGTGGCTGGGATGGCGGCTACACCACCTATGCCACGCGCACTAATGTGGTTTACTACGCTCCCGTCAATGCCGATGGCAGCATCGGCACCTGGGGCACCACCACCAGCTTTACTAATGCCCGCATCGTCGGCGCCTTGCACGCCTACAATGACCGCCTGTATATCATGGGTGGCGACACACCTACATCGGCGTCTAGCACTACCTTTTACGGTGATGTCCAGTACGTCAGCATCAACCCCACTGGATCAACCACCGCATATACAGCCAATAGCAATTCATTACCCGTCAACCTCCGCGGAGCATCCGTCGTGGTACACAATTCGTATCTATTTGTTATTAGTGGCGGCACCACCACAAGCGCCTCTACATCAGCAGTTTACCGAGCACTTATAAGTAGTGATGGTACAGTGGGGAGCTTTAGCGCCACCACCAGCTTGGTGGGGATTAGAGCCTATGGTGCTGCAGTGTCCTATAATGGCTACATCTACGTGATTGGTGGGTGCTCCCAAGCAACCTTCAGTAACTGTACTACTAGTGGATCAGCCAACCAAGTGTATTATGGCGCCGTCGATTCTAGTGGCAATGTTGCTAGCTGGACCAGCACTACTAATATTGGCACAGCCCGCTATGGCATATCGGCTGCTGTTTACAATGGCCGCATATACGTAATGGGTGGAGTGAGTACTGCAACGTTTTATAACACAATCCAGTACGCTACTATTGCTAGCAACGGTTCTGTTGGTGCCTGGACGACCGCCACGCGCACACTGCCAGCTAGCATGGCACACATGGCGAGTGTTATACATGGCGGCGTATTGTATGTAGCGGGCGGCTGTACGGTCAATCCTATCACTTGCACCACTACTAGTAATGCTGTCTATTATGCCACTATAAATAACGACGGATCATTAGCTGGGTCGGGTTCCATGACTCAGTCAGGCACTTTTACTGACGCCCGTGGAGACTTTGGGATGGCAGCTACTAATGGCTACCTGTATATTACTGGCGGCCGTAACAGCACAACCTACTATAACGATACTCAGTTTGCACCGATAAACAGCGACGGAACCGTCGGCACCTGGAGCACGGCCAACGGCAGCACTTTAGCTACTGCCCGGGCTGGCAACCGGGTCGTACTGGCTAACGGTACATTATATTCTATAGGTGGGTTTAATGGAAGTACCTACTACAATACGGTATTACGGGCTAATGTTAATAACGGTGGTAGCGGTGCCATTACCGCCTGGACGGTTGATAGTGTTGGCGCAATCAACACCCCGCGCGCCCTACACCAAACCGTCGCATATAATGGTTATCTGTATGTATTGGGTGGTCGCACCGCCGCCACAACCTTTTTAAATACTGTCGAATACGCACCAATAAACGCCGATGGTACAGTTGGCACCTGGGCCACCACCACCGCCTTTACTGATGCCCGCCGATACTTTGCGGCCGCCGCCATGAACGATTATATGTATATTTTAGGCGGCCAAAAAACCGCCTCTACCGGGCGCGACATCCGCTACGCCCCCATCAATACTGATGGCACACTGGGTACTTGGCTATCAGCCGGCAGTGACGTATCCAACGGTGGCATAGGTGCCTGTATGCTGGCCCATAATGGCTACATATACAGCATTGGCGGCAACGATGGCGGCAGCACCGACTACAACACAGTGGTGTATGCTGCCCAAAACACCAACGGTACGGTCGGCGCTTGGCAAAATGCCAATTCATTTACCACCTCACGCTCCAATCTTAACTGTGCTATATATGGCGATTACATGTATTTATCTGGCGGCGAAGATTCTACCAGCAAAAATGATGTTCAATATACCCTAATAAATAGCGACGGTAGCATTGGTAGCTGGAACTATACTTCGTACTACAATATCACGCGCTCCGACCATGCCATGATTGCTTACAATGGCTATATGTATGTCATAGGCGGAGCCGTTCTTAAGGAAAGTACTGCCCGTAATGATGCTCAGTTCGCACCTATCAATGCCAATGGAACTCTAGGTAACTGGCAAAATGTCGCTTCGCCTGGCGCATATCCATACGCCGATGCTGCCGTATATAACGGCCGTCTATATATACCTGGCCAAAACACCGGCACCTACCTGGGCAGCACAGCCATCGCATCACTGTCCACCATTCCGCGCCTCGCCAAGTACAGCAAGTTAGTTGATGTCGGCAGTGTTAACAAAATCACCGGCGTCACTTATGGTGGCACATTATCTAGCGGCACCAAAAATATTAACTACCGCATAGCTGGTGACAATGGTGTGTTTGGCACCACGTATAATGTTGGTCGGCCACCATCACCCGAAGGTCCCTGTGTCGGTACTTATGGTCTGGGGCGCTATGTGTGGCTATCGGTCACTATGGACGATACTGCCACCGGCCTCAATTCTGTACTAACCGACATCACTACTATATACCAGTCAATTCACCCAGCCCCCGATGTACGACTGCATGGCGGCAAAACCCTCGAAAACGGCGACCTATCAGCCCTTGACACCTGTGACGAGTAAGTCTATTTATCGTTATATTCGTTAATGATTTGGGTTACTTTGCCATCTGGCTTCAAGTTCTCGTAAAACAGCACTTGGGCACGCTCAATAATCATCGCATCTTCTGGCCCATGTACTTCGTTGCCCATTTTTATAAGCCGCATATCGCTTTGGTTAGTGGTAACTTCGCCTTCAGACTTTTCAGCGCTAGTATCACTTTGTGACTGCACGTAAAACACCTCGGTCAGTTTAAACTGGGTGTCATTTAGCGCCACTAGCTTGCCAAAATACACCTGGCCATTGGTAAAGAACACGGCTTGGTACTTTTTGCTGTCGATGCCATTATCTACAAAAGCTGTTCGGGTAGCCAGCCAGCCAATCAGCACCACCGCCAGTACCAGCAAGGCGGCCAGCAGCCACACTATCCACTTGGGGCGCTTGGGCTGCCTAGCTATTGGTGTATGGTGCATTGTTGCCGTATTGCGGTGATGCGTCACGGGCTCGTCGTGATCATCAGGTTCGGCCGCCGCCACTGCCCGCGCTGGTGCCGGCTCGCGCCGCGTCGCAGTACCACCCCTATTACCACTCGCCGATCGCGAGGCTCCAAAAGGTCCCATATCCATCTATACTCCCTCTACAAAATCGTTATGTATATTACTATACCATAAGAGGTATGGCCGGTTCAACGGTTAGCAACCGTCCTCCTCTATCGCCCCGTCAGCACCTACTGTGTGGTATATAATTCCCGAATATTTACTATGAGATACTTGTATGCAGTAGATACCCATACCTGCGCTACTATTTATGGCATCAGGTTCGGGTAATGCCTGTTTTTTTACGCCCCACGTTTCATTATTGTAATCCCAAAAAGAAGTTATAGGCCAACTACCACCACGATCAATAAAACGCGCTATTAACTCCTCGTAAAAGCCACGTACCACCGTCTGCCTATCTACCCACCAGGCATCATACGGTACACTATCTATATAGTTCTGGATTTTCTCTTCAGTAACAGGTACGCTCCAGGTTCGCGACTCCCAGCCAGTGATCAACATGCTACTAGCATTTATATTATCAGTGCACCTCATCACTACACTACTAGAGCCACTCCCAAATAACGGATGGATTGTCGAATAGTACTCTAGACTTATCAGCTCTTCGCAAATCTCATAAAACAACACGCCGTTCTGCACTGCCGACAGGTTGCTGTAGTGTAGGCTACTTTCACCCCCAGCCGCACTCAGGTCAATTACATCAACACTTATTCCATCCGCCACCTTCACATCCTCGGGTACCGCCAGGCGGCATTTTTATCAAATGTCCGTTCCACCCGCAGGGCGTCGCTGGTCTTTTTTAGCGTGTCTATCACTATGGTTTTGGCCGAATTGCGCTGTATGCCATTGTATACCACCACTACTAGCGTCACTAGTATTGCCATCACAACCATAACAATCAGCAGCTCTACTACTGTAAAACCGTTTGGTTTTTTATTTTTATGCGCCCACATTCTATTTAATTATACCGCAATCAGCAATTTTGCGATATAATCATAAGCATAAATAGCGCAAAAGCGCTAAGCGGAGGATAATGACGTGCCACGACTACCAGTACCAGGATCAGATAGCGGCGAATGGGGGACGATTCTTAATGCCTACCTATCAACAGCGCATAATACCGACGGCACCTTGCGGGCCGGTATTGTTGATGAGCCCAACCTTACCCCGCCAGTAATTGCCAAGCTAAATGCCGTTGGTGGGCCAACTGGAGCTACCGGAGCAACCGGTGCTACGGGTGCGACTGGTGCTACGGGTGCGACCGGTGCCCAAGGGGCGGCCGGAGCTGCAGGGGCTACCGGTGCGACTGGACCAGCTGGTGTGGCTGGTGCGGTTGGAGCAACCGGCGCCACGGGCTCTACCGGCGCGATGGGTACCACCGGTACTGTTGGTGCAACTGGCGCTACTGGCGCCACGGGTGCAACTGGCCCCACCGGCCCAGCCGGTGCTGATGGCGAAGATGGCACATCGGTAACAATCCAGGGCTCGGTGGCAAATGCTGCCGCACTACCAACCGACCTAGGCCCTAGCGATGCTGGCGACGGCTACCTAACTGAAGATGATGGCCAATTACATGTCTGGAGCGGAACCGCCTGGGTATCAGTTGGCGAAATCCGCGGCCCACAAGGTGCCACCGGGCCAACTGGCGCGACTGGCCCCACCGGACCCACCGGTGCGACTGGCACAGCTGGCGCGGTTGGGGCAACTGGCCCCATAGGCGCTACCGGCCCATCTGGCGCCCAAGGCGCAGCCGGCACTAACGGCACCGATGGTGCTGATGGTGAGACCGGCGCCACCGGAGCCGCAGGCGCTACTGGCGCAATCGGTGCTACTGGTGCCACAGGACCAACCGGAGCCACCGGTACAGTGGGTGCAACCGGCGCCACTGGCCCATCTGGCGCCACCACTATAGCTGGCATTAGCGGCCTGCAGGCGGCACTCGATAGCAAGGCTAGTATCGGCTACACTATCAACGCCCAAACCGGCACTAGCTATACTTTGGTACTGGCCGATGCCGACCGCCTGATTACCCTTACCAATGCTTCGGCCATCACCCTTACCGTGCCTACCAACGCCAGCGTAGCCTTCCCTACTGGCACCAAAATAATCATCGCTCAAATGGGCGCTGGGCAAGTTACGGTTGCACCGGCTGGCGGCGTGACGGTCGGGGCCGACCCTGGTCTCAAAATCGCCACCACCTACGGCAGCGCCGAGCTAGTAAAGACCGCTACCAACACCTGGCTGCTGGTCGGGCGACTCAGCGCATGAGCCACGGCACTATTGCCTCGTCTTATATTAGCGGCTTGCCTAGCTTGCCGTGGCAATCGGGCGCTAGCGGCGATGACGTGGCTACCGGCGATTTTGCCACCTGGCGTGGCACCACCGTTGATATTGCCGGCAATTCGGCTGCGGGCAGCATTTACTATCAGCAAGAAGCCCCGGGCTGGGTAATTGGTGGCGGCGCCATATACGAAAACTGGGCCGGTGACTTTGACTGGGCATTTGGCGCAATTTACAAAAGCGAGGGCGAAACCTGGGCAGCCGCAGCTAGCGGCAGCTATGATACCCGCTGGACAACAGTCATAACCAGCCTACGCAACTATTGGAACAACAAAACTCGCGGCCAAATGTATATTAAATTTGCCGACGACATGAACGGCGACTGGACTGATTGGTCGGTAGCCGATGGCGAAGAAGCCAACTTTCGTACCGCCTGGATCCGCTTTCGCAACATCCAGCAAACTGTTTGGCCAGCTAGTAAATTAGTGTTTTCACCGCACGGCAATACCGTTGGCTTTAATTACGATTGGCGCACACTGTGGCCCGGCGATAGCTACGTCGACGTCTACGCCACACTTTGGCACAGCAACCACTGGACTATCCAAGATTCATTACCGTACGACGAAAACGGCGGCCCGCAATCGCTGGCGCTCCACCAAGCCTTCGCCTTAACCCACGGCAAGCCGATGGCAATACACTCGTGGTGCCTAAGTAGCTATTACACCAGTGACAATCCAGACTACATCGACTACATGTACAATTTTTTCGCCAACAATTACGGCACTGGCGCCGGCCAACTACTGTACGAAACCTACCTTAACCAAGATTGGTCCAACGGCTGGCTCTACCCCGAAAACACCACCGGCCGTCCCCTTTGCGCCGCCAGGTATAAGGCACTATTCTAGCGTTAGGCCCGTGCTTTATAAGTGCACGGCGCCCAAGCTAGGTTTTTTTAGTTTTACTCACCCCAAGGTATCGTAGTTTCATCAGTATGCGCGGGGTTTTGGGCTTGCTGGCTGGCGTGCAATGCGCCCAGGTAGCCAAACACGCCGGCTGGCGCAATGCTGGCGCCTGGGCCAGGGTAGGTGTGGCCCATTACGCTGGCGGTGTTGTTGCCAGCGGCATATAGGCCAGGTATTACCGTGTCATCGCTGCGCATCACGCGGGCGTATTCGTCGGTCACTAGCCCGCCCTTAGTACTTAGGTCGCCGGGGTACAATTTTACGGCCCTAAATGGCGCATTTTCTATCGTACCCAGGTTAGGGTTGGGCTTAACTTGTGGGCTGCCGTAGTAGCGGTCGTAGCTGGTGCGACCACGCTGAAAATCTTCGTCTACCCCATTGACGGCAAATTCGTTAAAGCGGCTAATGGTATCGGCAAACAGTTTTTTTCTACGCCCATTTTGGCGGCTAATTCATCTAGCGTATCGGCCTGCACCAATTCGCCCTTAGCTAGCAACTTCTTGGTAACTCCCGGCACCATTAGACCGGGGTTTAAAAAGTGCGTGGTGTGGCGGTGATCAGTCACCAGCCACGATGGCAGCACTTTGCCACCAGTTTTTTTGTCACGCTCTAGTATGTG
This sequence comes from uncultured Candidatus Saccharibacteria bacterium, assembly GCA_964454245.1. GTDB lineage: Bacteria > Patescibacteriota > Saccharimonadia > Saccharimonadales > Saccharimonadaceae > Saccharimonas. The sequence continues at coordinate 11,222 of CAYVSX010000019.1, forward strand.
GTGGCCAAAATCTACAACTTTCCGATTCGTTTAGGTAGCGCACGCCAGTTTGGTCAACTACCAAGCTCCATGGGTCCGAGCGCTCGTTTAGCACAAAGCCGTGCTGCTCGCCGCCATCGGCATTAGCAACCGTTGTACCCCACCAAGCGTCATCCATCATGCCCAGCGCACCGCCAGCCTTGTGGCCAACTTCAATACCCTGGCCCTGTTGGCCCATCGGCGAGGCCGACCAGCCGTGCACGCCTTGGTATTTTTTGCGCCACTCAACATTGTGCGAAAAGCCGCCAGCCGCTAACATTACGCCGCGCCTAGCTTTTACGCGCACCAGTTTACCGTCTTTTTCTACCACGGCACCAACTGCCCGGCCGCCTTCTACCACCACTTCTTTTATGGGCGAATTTAGCCACACCTGCACGCCCAATTTAGTGTGGCCAATCCACATTAAATGGCTGGCTAGGCTGGCGCCCATGCCCACTAGCTTGCTAACCAGCATGTAGCCAATGGTGCGGAACACAAACTGCGCACCGCGCAAAAAGCCGCTAGGGCTCGACCACGCGCGGGTCAGCAAATACATATCGTCGTTGCGGATGGGCGCTGGTATGCCGCCCTCTTGCTTTAGCTTGCCCCACTTGCCTAGCTTGCGCATATTAAATGGCTGCGGCTCGATGCTGCGGCCGGCCATGCCGCTGGGTAGGTCGGGGTAGAGTAGTCGGCGTATTTTTTGGCGCGGGCCCATTTTACACCGTTGTCCGACAGCATGTTTATGTAGTTGGGTATAGCATTTATAAAGGCGCGTTTGCGGGCGTCGCTCGCCCACGGCCCCACATCGCCAATTGTCGATTGCATATAGTCAAATGCTTTTTCGGGCGAATCCTGCTCGCCCTCAAACACATGTCCCAAGTGTCCGCCGCAATTGGCGCAGGTGATTTCTATGCGCTGGCCGTCGGCATCGAGCGTTCGCTTCACTGCGCCCGGTATTTCATCATCAAAGCTCGGCCAGCCGCAATGTGCATCAAACTTATCTTCCGAGCGGTACAGCGGTGCATCACACTGGCGGCAAACATACGTTCCAACCCTCTCTTCATCCAGCAATTCCCCGCTAAATGGCAGTTCCGTACCCTTGCCAATAATGATCCGCTTTTCTTCGTCGGTAAGTTTATTCATATATTTAGTATACTCTTACTATGGCTTTCAATCATTATGCCAAAATCAAGCGTATCCTCGCCGAGCAGCCCGACGGCTGGTACATTCGGCGTATAAATCAGCCGACAAGCGCGAAAAACTTCCGCGGAGAAACAGTCCAATACGATCATTACTATCGTATTTACTCAGCCGATGGCAGGCCGATCAAATATTGCAAATTCCAAAAGCTCGATAAACTCGCAGGTGTCCTTGGCCTGCCCACTGAAGCGCTTTTTATCGCAAATGAAAATACCAAAAGTCTATAACAAGGAGTGTACTAATAGGTACAACTAGTTAATCCGGAGGTATTATGCAACAAGATACGCAAGAAACCGAGGTTCGAGAAACTACTACTTTAGACGGAGACACTACCGTTCAACGGCAAACGGTTGCGCACCGTGAGGAAACACCAGGTGTAGTGGTGGCACAACGTGTGATCTGGTTTATAGCAGGGCTTATCAGCGTGATCATTGCCTTGCGGTTCGTGTTCCTATTACTTGGCGCTAATCGCAGTGCGGGATTTACCGATTTTATCTATTCGCTTAGCGCGCCGTTTGTCGCGCCATTCGTGGGTATCTTTGGGGAACCAGCCTACGGGACGTCGGTATTCGAAGTTAGCAGTCTGCTTGCAATTGCAATCTACCTGTTAATCGCATGGGGTATCGCAAAACTCTTTACCCTTGCCCGTCCAAAAGATGAGATTTAGCACCAAAATAAGCTGGTAGACTTTTACGCGCAAAGGGCGTAAGCTATGAGCACATACTAATCGAAGGAAGACGAAATAATCGTTTAACGACAGTCTCGGCAGCTTTGGTAAAGTACCGTATTCTGGCGATGCTATACTATATAGCATGAAAGCGTTACTTCACTATTTTGACACCACTCTTACCGGAGCTATCGTTAAATTGCCAATCTGGCTACAGCCCTTTTTTGTTGCTGTAACGACACTTGGTAGTCCTATCGTTACAATTTGCATCGGTTGCGTCATTGCTGCCTGGGGCATATATGCTACAAATATCCGGCTCGCCGTTAGCGGCGGGATTATATGGCTGACGCTCGGTATAGGCTCTTTTATTAAGCTGCTGGTTGGCCGCGAGCGGCCCACTACCGACTATGCGGCTAATATGGTGTTTGATACTATGAGTTTTCCTAGTGGCCACAGCAGTGGGGCGGCTGTGGCCTATGGGCTACTAGCATTCCTCGCTTGGAATATACTACCACAACCCTGGGGATATATTGTTGCTATTATATTCATCATGCTTATACTCCTTATTGGTGTGTCGCGTATTTATCTTGGCGCGCACTTCCCTAGTGATGTTTTAGCGGGGTGGCTACTGGGTGCCGCGGGGTTATGCGCCATCATATTTATTGTAAAGCCGTTAGCATGAACGTAATTTTGGTATACAATCCAAAATCTGGCTCAGCACCGACCAAACAAGTATTGCGCAATCACTGTAGAGCCGCAGGCATAAAAGTAGAGACTTTTATTGCTATTAGCAGCACAATCAAACACAAGCTGCAGCCACACATTGCCGAGGGTAAATACATCGCTGTGATTGGCGGCGATGGCACCATCGGCGCCGTTGCCGGGCTGCTTGTCGGCACCAAGGCCACCCTTATCCCACTGCCCGGCGGCACACTCAATCATTTCACCAAAGACCTCGGTATCCCACAAGACGTCAGCCAGGCACTTGGCCGGTTAAAAACATGCAAGCCGCGGCGCGTGGATGTAGCCAGCGTAGGTGAGAAAACGTACTTTATCAATAATTCAAGCCTTGGCATTTACCCGCTATCATTACGCACCCGTGAAGAGTACGAATCGCATATTGGTAAATGGCCAGCTGCCGTCGCTGCTTCGTGGCGGGCGCTAGTGCGACTGAAAGTATATCGTGTCACGATTAATGGCGAAGCATTCGTGACACCATTTATTTTCATCGGCAACAATCGCTACTCACTCGCTAAACTCGGTGGTACCAAGCGTACGCGACTCAACGAAGGCGTGCTCACCGTCTACTCTGCCAAAACAAAGTCGCGGCTCACACTGCTTAAAATCGCGCTCTTCGCGCTCATTGGCAAAGTAAAACAACTCGACGAATTTAGCCGATACTACCCTACAGAAATCACCATAAAAACAAAGCGTTCGCATTTATCAGTATCGCACGACGGCGAACTCTCTAAGCTCTCATCTCCGCTTACCTACAAAATTCACCCTGGTGAATTAAGAGTTTTGGGGTAGAAGCTTTGTGCTCAATATATGATATTGTCGCCTTCAAATTTCAGTGGCGGCAGTCATTCACAATTCGTGCCACTATTTCCTCTTCAGACTCTTCTACCGATATTTTCTGCTCACTTGAAATACCTAGGTAATCTTTTTCATTCCACCATTCGCGCATTTCCGCTTCACCAAAGTCCTGCGCATTTGGTTTGGTGGCATGTCTACTCAGCGTTTCGTCAAATGATAAATCAAAATAGTACGCACGTACGTTACCGGCAAACTCCTCAATCAGCTCATTGATCATTGAGTCATGAAATTTTTTAGCCAAAATTCCCTCAAGTATTACATCGTAGCCAATTTCTTTACCATACAGTACCGTGCGTTTAATAAGTTCAATGCTTGGATTATCAGCCCCATCCCTCACCCATACAATTTCACGACGCAATATATCCTGCGGAACAAGCATGGTGCCCTTGCCTAGCTCATGCTGCACACGCTTAGCAACGGTTGTTTTGCCGCTGCCCGAATTCCCCCTGATAATAATGAGTTTGCTTGTCATCTTACATTAAGTATACATTACGAGCTCGTTCTTTTCTTGTGCTCAGCCTTCAACCGCAAGTACTCCGAATCATCCTTTGCCATCACATAATATCGGTAAAAGATAGCCGCGGACTGCGCCTTTTCGGAATCTTTCCAGTCTGATTCTTGGGGGCGCGTACTGCCGTCGGGTGCGTACTTTTTACCGCTCGCGTGGTTGGCGTAGCGGCGGGCACGCGTAAAGCCCATTTGTAAAAACTTGCGTGCCATATCCATCCCTACAAAATCAGCCTGTTGTTTATATTCTTCAAACAGTTCATAGATTTTTCGCGCCGAAGCCTCGGCTATTTCAGGCGTTTTAAACTTCCAGTACGGCAGTATCTCACTCTTATACGGCTCGGCAATAAGCACCCCTTGCTCACCCCGCCCTATTTTGTATAGTTCGGGGTGTTTGCGAAAATCGATATCGCGGTAATTATCTGCGTAGCTTGCATTACCCATGCTTACAGTATACCTTGCATTAAGAATACGGCTACTGCTTGTTGTTCGTCCCAAAAATTACCCCAACAATCCCACACAGTATGCCACCAACAGGGAACACCACCCAGGCCTCACCCCACATGTTGGCCAAGAATCCACACAATAGGTAAATGAGTGTCGCTGATAGCATAATAGTACCGCAAATTTTGCCAATTAGCGGGTTGTCGCCTTCAGCATCGGCAATGGCTGCGACTCTGCGTGCACTTACCTGATTAAAGCGGCTTTTTAGTATACCCGCGCGTATAATTAACGTCACTCCAGCAGCTAACGCTACAAACATACCGGCTGGCGCCCAGCGTGCTGCCGCATCGTTACTAATAAACGTTTGAATTACTACAATATATAAAATACTAAGCAATATAAGGCAAAGGCCTGTTACAAGTTGTGCCGCAAATGGGCGCGCATAAGCCGCGGCATCGCTGGCGGTATATAGCGCAGGTAGGTCAGTATTCATCTCGTCTTTCGCTGCCCTAAGCATAATAGAATAGTACACAATCACCGGCACCGCTATAACAATTGCGCCGAGGAAGAATAGTGCCGCCCGCCCATCAGCATCGTTTGCATCACTAAACCACACTGTAGGCGCTAGGCTTAGTAAGATTAGGCCGATACTCCCGGCAATAGCATTGGCAAAGCGGCAATACATTTGGTCGAATGTAGCTTTGCGAGCCGCTACATCTACCGCACCCTTACCTGCGGGGCTTGATTCGTTCACCAATTCATCGAGGGACACGCCAAATAGTTCACTAAGACCCATCAGTTTATCAACCTCCGGCACGCTATCGCCCGATTCCCAGCGTGATACCGCCTGGCGCGATACATCCAGGGCCTCTGCTAGCTGCTCTTGGCTCAATCCTTTATCCCGCCGTAAGCGCTGAATATTTGCTGCTACTTTCATGATATTCCTTTCGTTGTTGTTATCATACCCCAAGTGTATAGCGAGCAACAACTGGGCACTACCAACCATGCATAACAATTGGTATTTTTATGTCAACCTGTGGTTGCGTAACCCCTGTTATAACGTAACATCAACGTTACATAGCACTATTTATCTTACCCACCGCCTGTAGCACCTCGTCAACTCTCACCAGTGACCTATTTAGCCCATCGCCAGCATAGTAGCTTTGCTCTGGTCTATCGCCTAGCACCTTCGGTAACCCCGCCCACTCTTTAGCGAGCTCAGCCGCAAACTGGCGGCCATCGATTTGGTTGTTTACATATTCGGTTGCACCGCGGCGCTCTAGTAATGCGATTGCCAACCCATCTTGCATTGCTTCATTAAACGGCTGGTTCGCATCGATATGCAATTGTTGTACCAAGCCAGCCAAGGTGGTGCTGATAAATTGGTAGCGGCCGACAGCACTGCTAGCATTGCCTGCCGCAATAAAGTCTTGCTGCCACTTTATCACCTCACCCACCGGCATTTCGGTAAACTTAATATCGGTATTCCCGGCATTGCCAAAGTAGGCATTATAATTCCCCTTGCTTTCCGCCTTGGCTATCAAAGCAAGCAACGGTTTACAGGTGGCCGGGTCTACGCTTAGTCGTTGGTTCATACTACTTATAGTATACGCCGCCAGCAGCGCCGCCAAAACCACACCAGCCCAAAACACCGCTGGGCGTTTTCGCAGCCAGCGGGGGAATCTTTTTAGCAACTTTTTTAGCCTTAGCTTCACTCAACTTATTATAAACATTAGCAGGTTTTTTATTCAATCGGTCAAAACAACCCTTCTCAGGGGTGAACTTTATATATCTTTATATATTTGCTGAGTCTGGCTCAGCTTACAGGTCACGGACTTTATAACAATTTTATGATTAGCAATGTGCTCATGAAAATAATGTACGTAGCTAATGCCACATATGCCAAAATTTTCGACCATTTATTTTTCTTTATTATTGCCCATAAAATACTTGCTCCACATAACAAAATCCAGCAGAGAGAGTGTCCGTATACAAGAATTATTTTTTGAAGCCCACTAACGGTTGATGCTTCTTCGGGTATAACTTTGACATAAATTATCGCAACAACAAAAGCAATCATTCCGCCAACAATGCCAAAAAATCTACGGTGCTTTTCGAGGTAACCTTTCATACGTTAATTATAAATCAAAGAAGTCCAGTAGCGTGAATGCTTACTGGACTTTCTGTCACATTATACTCTTGGCTCCGGCAGCTGGGGGCGGTCGCTTTGCTCCCTATTTCCGCTTGTTTGTAAAAATATGTAAACACATTTTTACTGCACGGCGCTACACGAACCACTTTTGCTAAAGCAAAAGATCTGGTTC
>CAYVSX010000020.1:0-16538 GCA_964454245.1 uncultured Candidatus Saccharibacteria bacterium
AGCACCATTAGTGAGGCGGATGTAGTTGTGTTTGCCCGTGCTCGTCCCGTCTGCTACATCGCCAGCGGTTGCATAGTTATCAAGGTGCTGGTTAACTGATGTTGTCATAGCCCAGCCAGTGCTCTGTTGCCAGGTACCACCGTTGTTGTATAGGACGGCAAAGTTAGTACCAGCGGTACCCGGAGCTGGAACGGCCGTAATTGCACCAGTGCTGGTGTTGAATGTCGCCGTCGCTTCAGTTGGGCTCGATGTCACAATCTCTAGATCGCTCTGTTGGTTCGCTAATGCAGCAGCGTTAGATGCGTGTGTGTACGAACCAGGTGTACCCACAAATGGAATGTCACCAGGGCCCATACAAGCACCTGCCGGTGCCGTACAGTACTGGAAGGAGAAGCCTTCTACTGCGCCAGCACTGCTTGTTCTGAATGCAAATGTATTACCGGTTTTTTGACCGTTAGCACCGCTGTTTGGTGGTGCGTAGGTGCTATTACCCGAACCGTCCGTAAAGGCCCAGCCCGGAGAACCGCTCGAAAGCGTTAGGCTACGCTCCGTCAGCGGATTCAACGCATCAGCGTACGCAGGTACTGCTTGCGCCAACGATGCTGCAACTACAGCAAAAGCGGCACCAAGCGTCATACCGCGCTGAGCGATTGACTTGAGTGTTTGTTTACTCATATGTCTCCTTTTTTGTTTTTATATGTAGCCCTTTTTAATAGGGATATGCTGGCATTGTAGCATTAACAATAGCATTAGCGCAATAGACAGCAAGAGCAAGTTTTCCACAGGTTAATACATAGGCACAACCACGGCCGAAAATTCGGTGGTGTATAGTCCTGCCGGGGTATTGTTAGCAACGTTAATGATCATGCTGATGGTGTAATCGGTTTGCCCTGACGCCACAAGACTGCGCGCCACCGTACCGCCCGGCTGGTACATATAGAGGTTGGGCGTGGCATAATTGGGCTCTACCGTACCATAGCTAAATTCACTACTAGGAACCTGTACGGCGTCGGCGCCGAAATTAGTGGGCGAAGTATTAGCCACGGCATTGATACCAAACTGCTCGGTACCTGCAGCAGCTGCCGTAGGCGAACCGAGGGCGGCGAGCGAATGACCACTGTAGGTGGGCGCCTTACCGGCAATTTGCAAGAAATAACCATTGCTCAGGTAGCTGCGTACCTTTACGGTCATGGTTTTGGTGGCGGTTTGTTCTGTGGTGAGGACGCCGAGGTGTGATGGCTCTGGGCCGGCCGCCACGATAACCTCTAGCGTGGGAACATCTGGCGTAATGGGCCCGAAGCTAGCGGTACCGCTGGTTCCAGCCACCATATTGCCAATAGAGCCACGCATACAGTACTGGCCTTTACACGTCTCGGCTGAGGAGCCGGAGCCAAATTCGGTTTCTGTGACTTTAAAGTTAGGCGAACTGCTAGTTTCGGCCGACACTGCCGGGGCAAGCGCAAGCGGAACACACGCTATCGCTAGCGTTAATGCTACAACTTGCAGTATCCTCCCATATCGCATACGCTTACCCTATAGTACCACCCTATCGCCACTGGCGCCAAGCAGGGCTTATGTAGTATAGTAAATGTAAGCATAAACAATACGTATATATAAGCATGGATTCGGACAAAACAACTCCGCCCGAAGGGGAAGCAACACCAGATACCAGCCAGCAAGCGCCGGCTGATGCTTTGAGTCGCACCCCCGACGACCTAGAAGCCGAGCAAGCCGCAAGCCCCCAGGCCGCAGCCACCACTACGCCCGAAGAAAAAAAGCTATCACCCGTTAAACGCCTGCTGCGCAAGGTCAATGTCTACCTGCTGATATTTATTTTAATCATGGTAGTTGCCGGTATCGTAAGCGTGGTGCTATATCTCAATAGCCAAAAAACGCCTGAACAACCCGGCACCAGTAGCCAATCGCTTAGCCCAGAGACACTAAAGCAATTGGCTAATACCGATGCAAGCGTAGGCAATACTAACCAAACGCTGACTATACAAGGCAATGCCATCATTGCCGGGCAAACATTGATGCGCGGCAACCTGAATGTTGCTGGTAATTTACAGACTGGCGGCGGCATTACTGCCCCTACCATTACCATTGCAGGCGCTACCAACCTAGGCGAAACGCAGGTAAACAGCCTGCAGGTATCAGCCAATACTGCCATACAGGGTAGTACCACGATGCGCGACCTTAGCGTGTCTGGCGCATCGTCGTTTAGTGGTGCGGTAACCGCCTCACAAATTACCGTAGCGCGGCTGATACTGAGCGGTAACGCAATACTACAAGTACCAAATCACCTTAGTTTTACCGGCCCTACGCCGAGCCGTTCGGTCAATAGTGGCGTGCTAGGTAGTGGCGGCACGGCATCCATCAGTGGCTCCGATACTTCAGGTACTGTAAATGTGAATACCGGCAATAACCCGACGGCGGGCTGCTTTGCCCAGATTACCTTTAATCAGCCGTTCGCCAGCCAACCGCGCGTTATCGTTAGTCCGATTGGCGCCGCCGCAGGGCAAACCCAATATTACACCACGCGCAGTAATAATGGCTTCAGTATTTGCACCAACAACCCGGCTCCTGCAAACCAGTCATTTGCCTTTGACTATTTTGTAGCTGGGTAGATTAAACGTCCATAAATACAACGACACGGTCAGCTTTGACGTGCATAAGCGCGCGGTGAATTTTGATAACTTTATCTGGGCCCTCAACTGGCTTCACCGTAAGCGAACAGGGTACCAGCATACATAAGAAATTATGGTGCTTAGGCAAAATATCGAACGGCCCAGTGGCGTTGACCGCACTTACACTATAGGCATCGCCTTCAAAATACACTTGGAACGGCGCATATACCTTCACTGCCATCGTAGGCTTACCGCTAGGCTTAGTCACCTCTGTAGATTCAGCTGTTACCGGTGCGTCGTCGGCCATTATTTCACCTCTTTGGCTGGGTCATTCTGAGCATCAGCCGCTTCAGCATCTTTGTCAGGTTCGACATCATCAGTATCGTCGTCATCCGATGCGGCCCCATCGTTTGGTGCCGGGCTGCTTGCCGGTACGCCGCTTGGGGCTTCAGCAGCTGACTTTACATCATCGATTATATCGCTCTTACCAATGATTTCCTCTACGCCATTTAGCGTATCCTCGCGCGTCATATGTTCGCCTGGTACGCCAGTTACCTTTTCCATCACATTAAAGCGCTGCTTAAAGAATTCGATTAGTTGCTTGGCTTTATTGTAATCGTCGCGGTCTTCAGCCGAGAGTTCGGATTCGCCAATGATGGCAATAATACCCTTCAGCGATTCGTATTTCTGTAGAATCGCCGTCGCGCGAGTGGCAAGATCATAGTGACGCTCGCCGACGACTTCGGGCGTGAGCAGGCTGGATTTTGATGCGAGAATATCTACCGCTGGGCGAATGCCTTGGGCGGCTACGGCACGCGATAGCACGATCGTACTATCCAGCTCATGCTGAATCATCTGCACCGCGGGGTCAGACAGGTCGTCGGCTGGTACGTAAATAGTCTGTAGCGCAGTAATAGAGCCGTTTTGATTGCTTGCCAGGCGATCTTGGAAGGTCTTGACGTCACTAAATACCGTTGGCTGGTAGCCACCTTCAGCTGGGGTCTGGTCAACAATCGTTGATACTTCGTTTTTCGCCTGAATATAGCGGTACATGTTGTCAGCGAAGAGCAACACATCCTTTTTCTGGTCATCACGGAAATATTCGGCCAACGTAATGGCGGAGAGGCCAATCAGGCTACGCTGGACTGGGTTTTCATTCATCTGGCCGAAGAACATGGCGGTGGTTTTTAAGAGGTCGTTGTCGCCCAGCGTCTTGTACAGTTCGTGGCCCTCGCGGATACGCTCACCGATACCGGCAAACATACTAATCGCACCCGAGCCTTCGGCAACGTTGTTGATGATTTCCATGGTGAGGACTGTTTTGCCCACACCGGCACCACCAACGATACCGATTTTACGGCCTTTCACAAATGGCGTGAAGAAGTCGAGCACCTTCAGCCCGGTTTCCAGCACGTCATCTTGGCGGCTTTCCAGGCTGGTTTCCTGGAACGATGGGGCGAATATCGCCCTTTTAGGCATTGTATCCAGCATCTCTTGCGGCAATTGTGGCTTGCCGTCGATTGGCCGGCCCATGGCATCCCACACACGACCAATCATGGCATCACCCACCGGTATCTCTAGGCTGCGGCCGCTACGCGTTACTGTATCGCCCTTTTTGATACTGTAATCGCCGCCGATATTTAGGCACACTGCGGTATCGCCACCGCTTAGGCTGCTTACCAGTAGTGGTGATTTCTTTTCATTATCGACATACAGCATTTCGTTGAGGTTTGGTATGTCCTCGATAAACTGAATTTTAATCACCAGGCCTTTTAGGCTACGGACGATACCTTTTTTGTAAACCGTTTGGGTTGTATCGCTCATTATGTTGCGCCTCCAGCTCGTATCTTTTTTAGTCCTGCTAGTGATTCCTTAAGGCGCGTGTCCACCTGGTTGCGCTTGGCGCGGTTGTATTCAGTATGCAAGGTATTAGCATTATCAATGGAGCGCTCTTTTGCGGCCGACATCGCCTTAAAGCGGCTGGCTACCTGTGCCAAGCGGCTATCGTGAATAAACTGCGAAATCGTTAGGCGCAAGATAGAATTTTCTAAGTACGCTGCAACTTGGTAGGAGCTTGGTTCAAAAATATAGGTTTTTTCACTCACCACATCGTCGCCCACTGTGTCGAGGTCAGCCACGCGACCTTTGCTCGATACCACCTCGCTGAGGTCAACATCCTTAATTTCCTGCTGGCTGAGCGAAATGTAATTTTGGTAGTAAATACGACTTTTTGCATACTTACGAATAATATCCATCAGCGGATCGACGTTTATATAATCCTTTTCAGGCAGCTCAAAGTAGTAGGTGTAGTCGATATGCGATTGCTTGAGCTTCAGTGCCCCATGATGGCCAATCACCAACACATCATTCTTGGTTTCATCGTAGCGTTCAACCACTTTGCGAATAAGCCGCTGGTCAATATCGCCGCTCAGGCCGCCTTTAGCGGTAATGAGTATCAGCAGCTCTTTATCAATTGGCTTTTCCTCTGGCGCACGGCCAAAGTTAAATAGTACGTCCACGCGGATTTGCTTGTAGATATTCCATACTTCATCGAAAAACTGGTTACTAATCAATACTTTATTTTTCGTTTTAGCAATCTGCATACTACTCAAGGATTCGAGTGCCGATGTAAGACTTACAACGGAGCGGACTGAGGCTTCTTCGGCTTTAATCTCTAGCGGACGTCTCATTACTTCTTCTCCTCAGCAGGTGCTGCCGGGGCATTCTCAGCCTCGGCGGCCTTCGCTGCTTCTTCGGCCTGGCGCTTCTTCTCGGCCTCGGCTTTGGCCGCCTTTTCAATCGCCTTTTGCTTCACCTCATCAATTGTCGTCACTTCAGCCTTTAACGCAGCCGCTAGTTCATCAAAGTTGCCGTTCATATCCTTGTCTTCTTGCAGCTTCGCTGCGTAGTCATGCACTTTGGCTTTGAGCTTTTCTATATCAACGATTTCTTGCGGCTCGCTGCCCAGCACAATACTCATCAAAAACTGCTGCTCCGCAAAACTGTACACCTCACCAATCGCTTGGTTCATCAGCTTAAATAGCACCTTACCTTTGTCGTAGTCGGCCTGTGCTTGGGGGCTAAGCTCGGTACCAAAGTGGGCGTACTCTTCAGCGGTGCGGTAGCCGGCGAGCGTTAAATTCAGTTTATCGGCGAGGCCTTTTTGGCGTTTATTCTGCCCTACACCGCCTACGCGCGTTACCGATAGGGCAGTGCTGATAGCAGGACGCATGGTATCTTTGAATATCTGACCGTCTAAAATCCACTGGCCATCGGTTATGGACATAATATTGGTTGGCAAATAGGCAGTAATATCGGCACCCGGGGCATACACAATTGGTATCAGCGTTTGGCTCGCGTGATTACTTTCGGTTTTGCCGCCGCGCTCGAGCAGGCTGGAGTGCGTGTAGAACATGTCGCCAGGGTAGCTGTCGCGACCCGGGGACACCCCCGCAATCAGTGAGATTTCGCGATACGCCTGAGCGTGCGCCGTAAGGTCATCGTAAATCACCAGCGTGTCCATATTGCACTGGTGCCAAAAGTATTCACCGTGTGCGGCACCGACATATGGCACGAGGTAGGTAAGGATGAGTGATTCGAACGAGTTGGTGACGACGACGACGGCCTTTTTTAGAGCATCATTCTTGGTAAGCGTCGTTACGAGGTCGGCCACATCGCGCTGACGCTTGGCGATCAGTACATAAATAACCGTTAGGTCAGTATTTTTTTGGTTAATAGCCACTGAAGCGGCGAGCGCGGTCTTACCTACCTTGCTGTCGCCCAGCATAGCCATACGCTGGCCGCGAGCCAAGCTATATTCAAGGTCAAGGATGGTAATACCTGTTTCTACCGGCTTGTCCAAGAGTTCGCGCTCAAATAGTGCCGGCGCATTATGAAAGACATCCCATTCTTGGTCGGGGATAATCTCACCCTTGCCATCAATCGGCTCGCCAAATACGTTTACAACGCGGCCGATAAAGTTTTTGCCCACCGGGGTCATGATATCCGGCTTTTCTATCACGCATACCGAGCCGACTTGAAGCGGCGAAGGGTCAAGCTTCATCGCCACCACGTGATCTTCGAGCACTTGGTGCACGTAGCCCCGGGTATCGTCGTCAAACCGCACGGTGGCGTGCACGTTAGTTGGCTGCAAGCCTTTTACCTTCACCATAAAGCTATCTATACCAGTGATTTCGCCCACCGGATTGCCCGCAGCAACCAACTTTTCAAATACGCTAGCCCCTTGCACGTAGCGCCTCCAGGTCACTCGCCAGGATGCCCCGCCCCTGTTTTAGTGCACCCTTTAAGCTAAGGTCGAATACGCGGTTAGCGGTGCGCAGGTACACCCCGGCCACCAGGCCCGGCTGCAGGCCAACGTCTATAACGGCCTGCGGGTGCACCGATGTACGGAGCCACAGGGCTAGCTGCCCCAGGCTTTCACGGTCGGCTTCGCTTGCAAACGTCATATGGACAATAGGCAGCGTATCTTTCATGGTACCTACCTGCTTGATCAGCCGGGTGCGTGTGGTTGCTACCGCTAAATCCAGCTTGTTTTCCAGCACAAAATCCGCCAGCTGGCGACTCATCGGTGGCACGTCGAATGTTCCGGCGCCCACCTTAGTGCGCACACTATTTGTGCTCAGGTCGTTATCGATGCGCTCTAGCTCGGTTGCCAAGCGCGCCACATCAGCCTTGCTCACCACACTGGGCGGCAAGCGCAAACCCTGCTCAGGTGTATTCGCATCCTCGCTCATAGCTTTAAATCATCCACCATCGCATCTTTATTGGCTTGCATTTGTTTGATAATCGACGGCAGCTGTGCCTTTAGGTCAAATTGCTCGCCCAGCGCACCTAGTACGTAGTGCTCTACCACGGCGGCCATATTATTTTCAAAGGCGCCCACCAGCATTTGCTGCTGCTGAGCAACCTGCTGCTGCAGCGTAGTACTAATTTGCTGATATTGCGCCTGCACTTCAGCAGCACTATGCTGTAGCGCTACAAGTGCCTGGCCTTGGGCATCTTTCATAGCGGCAATTTCAGCCCTGTTATCATCAAAAGCGCTGTGCAGTAATGCGCTCTGCTCGGCTGCGCTGCGCTCCAGCGCCGCGGCCAACTGTTTATGCTGCTCTTGCAGCTTTGCCGTACTTTCGGTCACGCTCGCCAGCGCCGCATCTTGTGCCGCCTTTAGGGCATCGTTATAGTTAGCAAACTGCTCATCTAGCTTGCGCGTGACATGCGCCCTTAGGTACTGGTCAATCTGCCCGATGGTTGCGTCAACCTGCTTCGTGACATGCTCGTCTAGCTCGGCTTTTACTTCAGTAATAGTGGCATCAAGATCTTGCTTGAACAGATCGCCGTTTTCGGTGATGACCTTTTCAAAATACCAGCGGCCGCGATTGCGCAGCTCCTCACGAAAATATTCATCAAAAAACTGATCCTGGTTTTCGCCGTCCGCACCCGAATCTTTTTTAGATTGCTTGTGATGAAATAATCCCACGCCTAGTAGCCCGCCCTTGTTTTTCTAATCATAACCTTAATAGTAAATATACCGCAAATAAGCCAATTACCAAAATGAGCATACTGGTAAGCACCACTTCAAGAAGTGCCCTGAATATCGACTTTTTAGACATTGGGTTGCGGCCAATTGATATCACGCCGTTGCGGATGCCGGCATACAGCATAGCAATTGCTGCGATGATACTCACTACAGTGATACCCATACTTAGGTAAATGCGAATCGGGCTGACTTCTTTTTCGGCAACTGCTTCGCCTATGCGCTCCAAAAATTCAGGCACATTCGCCTTAGTGCTTTTATCATTAGGATTGCGCCGGATATCTATTGTTACTGGTACTACCCCTAGGGTTACCGTTTTCGTACCGCCGGCATCGTCCTTTAGGCTAGCAGTGCCCAGCTTTGCGCCTTTGCCGTCAAAATCGCGGTTAGCACGGCCAAATACGGTCTTCTGCTCGGTACTAGTCTTCATAGCAATACCATTAAGCGACGATAGCGTGACATAGTCACCCGATTTTATATCGCCCCCCTGGGTGCTAACAAGAACATTATAGGTACCCGATACCGCTACAAACACTTCGTTTTTTGCATCATCGTTCGATACCGTGAGCGGCTGCTGGCTGGCATCAACCGTTACGCCAAACATATTCTGCAGCTCAGATTGGGTAGCTATTTTGACTGTATTTGATCCCTTGCCTGTCAGCTGCACAATCGTGCCGGTATCAAGCGGTGTTTCGGCGGCATACCCTTGCACGCTCCCACCGCCGTACGTTTCAGCCGCTGCAGGCAAGCTCGTAGCCAATGCCAGGCAAATAGCAATAGCTGTAGCAGTAACACCCCTTATATTCATGAGGTAATTATACCATGCTTAGCACAAGCGTCACAACACGCGAAAAGCGTGACAAAAAGCACACAAAAATATGGTGAAATAGTTGTCAAAACATGGTGCTTTTGGTACTATAAGCACAAGCTTTGATGACCCACCACACGTCATAGTGAAACAAATATTTTTCTTAAAATAACAGAGAAAAATAAAAGAAAAACTACAAAAAAATGACTGTGTGGTACCACCAATCCACTATTCTTAAATGCAAGAGTGCACTGCGAATGGCAGGGCTGATTGCTGTATGCGTTGCATTTATTACAACGTTATTCTTGAATAGTGCCACGTATGCGGCGCCAGGCATTAACCAAACACTTAGTTTCCAGGGGCGGTTGCTTACCTCGGCTGGCGGTGTAGTGCCAGATGGCTACTACAACATGCAGTTTAAAATTTACGAGGGCGGCACTGCCTCTGGCGGCGGAACTGAGAAATGGTCAGAAGCCTACACCAACAACAACGCCAACGCCGGGGTAAATGTGAAAAACGGCTACTTCTCGGTAAACCTAGGCTCTAAAACTGCCTTTGCTAGCTTAGTAAACTGGAATGATGACACGTTATACCTCAGCATGAATATTGCAGGCAACAGCCCAAGCTGTACTACCTTTGCCTCTTGTAGCCCAGATGGTGAAATGACGCCGATGAAGCGAATTACATCGGTGCCGTTTGCGCTCAACTCAGCGCAACTGGGCGGTCGCACCGCAGATGGATTTATACAAAATGGCACCTCTCCGCAAACTGCCGATTTTAACATCGTTGGCACAGGTACCGCCACTAGCCTGCAAGCGGGTAGTCTCGATACCGCCAGCGCGGGCACGCTTACGCTTGGTGGCACGAACGCCACTAGCATTACCATGGCAGATGATGTAACAGTCGCAGCTGGTAAGAGCCTGACACTCGCCGGGGGCAACACCGCCAGCCGCCCTGCTAGCCCAAGTGAGGGCACACTCTACTTTGATACCGACACAAAGCAAATCTTGGTATATTCCAACGGCAAATGGCAGACCAGCAAAGACGCCAATGTGAAGGTGGTAGCAGCTAGCAACTCGCTGCAAATCATCAAGGATAATGCCGACTACGTAGCCGACGGCACCGGTGACCAAGTAGAAATCAACGCCGCGCTGGTAGCGGCCGAGGGCAACAAGGTGTACCTGGCCGCCGGTACCTATACCATTAATGCCAGTATTGCCGTTCCCAACCACACCGTACTTTCTGGCGCGGGCAACAGCACTAATATCACCATACCAAATGGTCACAACACCAATATCAACGCCATCACCAATCTAACGGGCGGCGGGAGCGGCACCGGCATCACTGTCCAGGATATGCGTATCGAGGGCAATGAAAATAACCAAAGCAGCGGCACGATGAATGGTATTTACTTTAGCGGGGTCAACCTGAGCACTACTGTACGTAATGTTGCGATTAATAGCTGGCGCAGTAATGGCATTTATCTTAATGATTCATATAATGTCACCCTTACCGATAACACCGTTAGCTTTGCAGCGGCGTCTGGTATTTACTTGTACGAATCGTACGGCAATAAACTCATCAACAACCGCGTTATGAGTAGCGGCGGCAACGCCCACAACAATGCTATTTATCTGGCTTCATCTGGCAACAACCTACTACTCAACAACCACACCACCGATAATTCATCGACCACTACCAATAATGCGATTACTTTTAGCAACGCCGCTTCGAATAGCAACACCCTAACGGGCAATAATCTGGGCGGCGGGCAAATTAGTGACAGCAGTACAGGCAATATTTACAGCAATCAGCTCGATAGCAACGGCAAGCTGGTGAATAAATCAACGGGCGGCAGCACGGTGCAAACGCTCACGAATAACGCTACTGCCTTCCAGGTGCAAAATGCCGCCGGCGTAAGCGCGCTGACCGTGAATACCAGCAACAACGCCGTGCTAGTGGCTGGTACGCTGGATACCACCACGGCTACCACGCTCACTATCGGCACCACCACTGCTACTGCCATCAACATGGGTACAACCAGTGGCAATATCCTGACCACCATGAACGGCCGCGCACTGGTTAAGTCTACCAGCGGCAACAACAGCACAACCGCCTTCCAGGTGCAAAATGCCTCATCAACCGCACTCCTGACTGCTGACACTACCAACATGCAAGTGGTCATCGGTAACGGCGGCGATACCATCACGCTGTCATCAAGCGGCATCAGCTTCGCCGGTAACGCTCGCGGCACCAAGCAAATCCGCCTGGCAGCCGAATACGCCAACACCGTACTCGACAATGGCATGACAGGCAACAACGCCGGCACTATGCTATCGAGCGCCGATGTTGGTAGCCGCATCAATTTCTATCGATGGATTGCTGCGTCAGGTAGTGCACAGAGCTACGATATCGTCACACAGGTACCAATTCCGCAAGATTTCAGCGCCTGGGCGCCATCCAACCCGTTGTCAATTACCAGCCGCACCTCGAGTGTCGCCAACGGTACAATTACACTAGAGCTGCGCGACTCGACTGGTAGCATACGATGCAACTTCACCCCGCTTACCATGGGCAGCACCAATACATGGATTACCAACACACCAAATTGTCTTACGGGCACCTACACGGCAGGTGACTACATTACTTTGCGCATCCGTATGTCGAGCGCTAGCAGCGCCAATACCGATGTCGGCAACATCGTGCTAAACTACTTGAGTAATAAGTGATGATCGGGAAGATAGGCAACTACATTCAACTGTTTTTTACCGCCGCGGGCAAGTGGCGCTACGCGCGTATTGGGGCGGCCGGACTGATGGTACTGTCGGTACTTATCCCGCTACTAAATATCCTGCTGATGAGCGGCGCCTACGCGCTTTCGCCAGAAGCCAAAAAATTAGTGGGCGCACCTAATAGCAATCTCACAAGCAAGCTACAGTATGATAGCCAGGAAAAGGCCTGGCTGTTTAACAATATCGAGAAACCTGCCAGTAAAAGCCAGGTGGAGGAACTGCTACTGCGCGCGCAGGTAAGTAGCGGTAGCACCAGTAGCACTACGCTGTACTCGGCCACGGTGTACGAAGACGCCAGCAAGGGCATCCGCTATACCGATAACGCTACCCAGCTATCGTTCGCTATCAAACCCCAGTTTAAAAAGGCTGCCGGTAAGCTAGTAGATAACCGCCTCATCTACCCCATGGCCGATAATGCCAAGGCGGTGTACACCATTAAAGCAAATGGATTTAAAGAAGATATCATCCTAGATACCGCCATTGCCGACGAGCTAAGCTATAGCTACGCGCTCGACCTGCCAGCATCACTCACCGCCAAAATACAGCCCGACGGATCGGTAGGTATTTACAGCGCCAACCCCTTGCTATACAGTGCTCAGGCCGCGCAAGATACCGACGCCGAAAAGCTCCGTACCGCGCGCGAATCCGCCCCCAAAGATTACTTGGCCTTCGGCCTGCCCGCCCCTATTATCATCGATGGCAAGGGTGCCCGCGTGCCAGGTAGCTTTTCACTGGCGGGCGATGTGCTCACTGTGCACGCCCGCGGGCTACTGAAGCTCAGCTACCCGCTTACCATCGATCCCAGCGTTGTTATTACCAGCAGCAGCGACTTCGCCACCGGCAATGCTGAGGGAATGATAGATTACGCCACACCTGATCAAATCACCCGCAGCGCATTATCAGGCGGCACCGCTGGCAGCTGGGCGGCTACTACATCATTTTCCAGCGCAATTGGCAGCAACCGTACTCAAATGGGCTTCACCATACATAATGGCTATATGTACATTGTGGGTGGCGCCGGCGGGTCGGGTGCCTACCAGCAAAATTCTGCCTACGCACCAATAAATAGCAATGGCACCGTAGGCACCTGGACAGCCACCACATCGCTACCCACCCCACTAGCTGGCCACGAACTCGTCGCCTACAATGGCTATGTGTATGTTACCGGCGGCATGACCAGTGGCAACAATGATTTTGTCAGTACTACTTACTATGCGCCAATCAACCCGAATGGAAGCCTGGGTGCCTGGGTAAGCGGCCCGGCATTTACTGGTGTGCGCGCCGCGCATAGCTCGGTAGCGGCGAATGGCTACTTGTATGTCTCTGGTGGCGAATTTGACTGGTGGGCACAAAACCAATCCAGCACCTACTACACAAAAATTAATGCCGACGGCAGCCTGGGCGCTTGGGCCGCTACCACATCACTACCAACAGGTCGCGGCAACCTAGCCATGGTCGCCCTAAATGATAGTATTTACTTTATAGGTGGCAATACCACTGGCGGCACAACATACAACACCGTATTGCGCGCCACTATTAATACCGACGGATCGCTCAGCGCCATGGCCAGCGATACGGTGATGCCCACAGGACGATCGCCCACCAGCGATGGCGCGTTTATCCATAATGGCTACCTATACGTACTAGGTGGGCTGGTATCTGGCGCCACCACTAGGGATGTACTGTACGCGCCTATTGGGGCTAACGGTGTGGTGGGCAGCTGGGCCGCCACTACGCAGTTTACCGCACCAAATCGCGCCTGGCACAGCACTGGCGCGTACAACGGCTATATGTATGTGGTGGGCGGCGACAGTGGGTGGCAGCCCGGCGGCTCTGTGCTATACGATGGTGTGCAGTACAGCAAAATTACCGATGCCGGTACCGCTGGCACCTACACCACTAGCGGCAGCACACTTGGCGCCACTAGGCGGGGTGCCGCAACGGTACTATATGGCTCATACTTATATGCCATAGGTGGTGATAATGGTTCTGGTGCCACCAATACCGTATATCGAGCGCTTGTTGCCAGCGCTGGAACGGTTGGGTCGTTTAGCACCACCACCGCGCTACCAGCCAACCGTACCTATGCGGCAGCGGTGGCGTACAACAACAAGCTTTATGTGATTGGTGGCTGCTCTAGCGCCTGGACATCATGTACCACAGCGGGCAACAATGCTACCACCGTGTACTCTGCCACCATCGACACAACTAACGGCAACTTAAGTGCCTGGACCACCGAATCTGGCACCATCACCACCGCACGGTACGGACTATCCGCAGCAGTGTACAATGGCTACCTATACGTGATGGGCGGACTAAATGGTAGTACTTTTAACAACACTATCGATTACCATGCCATCGCGGCGAATGGTGCCATCACTGGCGCGTGGAGTAACACAACGCGCACCCTGCCCACCGCCATAGCTTACACAACCAGCACAATTTACGGCGGCACACTGTACGTTGCCGGCGGCTGTAGTGCCGGTCCCACCTCCTGTTCTACCTCACAGAATACCGTACTGCATGCTGCCATTGGCGCCAGTGGCAACCTAGCTGGGTCGGGGGCACTGACCACCACCACTGCCTTTACCACTGCACGTGGCGACCATGGCATGACCGCAATGAATGGACGATTATACATTGCTGGCGGCCGAACCAACACCACCTACTACAACGACACTCAGTCGGCCCCCATCAATACCGACGGCACCATCGGCACCTGGGGCACCTCGAGTGGCAGCACCCTAGCCACAGCACGAGCTGGTGTGGGTATGGATACCGCCAATGGCATGCTGTATGTGGTGGGTGGATATAACGGTGGCACCTACTATAATAATGTGCAAGTTGCTGCGGTGAATAACGGTGGCGGCGGCAATAGTACTGCCTGGACAGAAGATGCCACCGGACCATTTACTACCGCACGGCGGCTACATCAAACTGTTATATATAACGGCTACATATATATATTGGGTGGGCAAAATAGTGCCAGCACAGCCCTAAATGACGTGCAGTATGCGCCACTATCGCCTGATGGTAGCGTGGGTAGCTGGGCGGCCACAAGTAGCTTTGCCAATGCACGCGTTACGCTGGGTGCCGCCGCCATGAATGGCTATATGTATATACTAGGTGGGCGCGGCGGCAGCTACTACAAAGATATCCAGTACGCCAAAATCAACACGGATGGCAGTCTGGGTGCCTGGGCAGCAGCTGGCGCTAACGTCAGCAATGCTGGCCAAGGTGCCTGCCTAGTAGCCTACAATGGTTACCTATATAGTCTGGGTGGGTGGGATAATGTGAACGACCATGACACCACCCGCTATGCCACCCAAAATAGCGATGGTACTATTGGTGCGTGGCAAAATGGCACCAGCTTTACCGATGGACGCTCTAATGGCCAGTGCCTGGCGTACAACGGTTATTTGTATGTCATTGGCGGCGAGGATGCATCAGGCAAAAATGATGTGCAATACGCCGCCATAAACAGCGGCAATGGCAGTATCGGTGCATGGGCATACACCACCAGCTTCCATCTGGGTCGGGCCAATCATGGGGCGGTAGCCTACAATGGCTTTCTGTACATCATTGGCGGTGTCGACGCCAGTGGCACAGACGTAGCTCGTGGCGATATACAATTTGCCCCCATAAACGGCAATGGCACCGTTGGGCAGTGGCAGGGTCAGCGTATCGTTAGCAACGACTTTCGACATGTCAGCGCCACCGCGCACAACGGCTATATGTATGTCACCGGCGAAGATGTAGGTGGTAGCCTGCTTGCCACTACCCGCTATACGGCGCTCAATACTATTACGCGTAAAGGCACCTATAGCAAGCTTGTCGATATTGGCATGCTCGGTCGCGTCATCAATATCACCTATAATGGCGTGCTGCCGGGCGGTGCCCTACAGATTAACTATCGCACCGCCGAGACAAATGGTGTATTTGGCGAGCTGAAAAACGTCCAGTTCCCCGGCTTTGGTGATGCGTGTGTTGGCGCCTTTGGCAATGCTAGATATGTGTGGCTTTCGGCCATACTCGACGACGCTACCAATGGCACATTTGGCGACAGTAACCGTGCACATATTACCGATATTAGCGTTGTCTACTCACCGGTCCGCCCAGACGTAGACTATCGCCTAAATGGCGGCAAAACACTAATCACCGGCACACTCAGCCCGCTTGATACGTGCGGCTAGGCCTATGGTTTGTATTGGTTGATGGTTTGCGATACTTTGCCGTCCGGCTTTAAGTTCTCATAAAACAATACTTGGTCGCGATTGATAATCATCGTATCCTCTGGTCCATGCACCTCATTGCCCATTTTTATCAGCTGCATATTATTTTGGTTAGCCGCTACCTCGCCCTCAGCCTTTTCGGCCGTCTCGTCCTCTTGTGATTGCACGTAGAATACGTTTGTTAGCTTAAGCTGCACATCGCTAAGCACAGTCAGCTTGCCAAAATACACCTGGCCATTTGAAAAGAACACGGCCTGGTACTTGCTGGTGTCGATACCATCATCAACAGCGAGCTTTTGCCATGCAACCCAGCCGCCGGCCGCTAATGCCAGCACAATTATTGTGGTGATTATCCATTTCAGATACCCTTTTTGCTTCGGCTGCTTTTTCACAGTGGCAGCGCGATGAGTGTCCGCAGCAGCACGGTGATGCACCGCAGGCTCATCGTGAACTGTCTCGCTACTGCTGGCACGAACTGGCGCAGGCTCGCGCCTCGCTGCCGCACCGCCACCCCTGCTACTCATT
>CAYVSX010000021.1:0-16121 GCA_964454245.1 uncultured Candidatus Saccharibacteria bacterium
TCGTTAGAGTACTTTAGGGCGTTGTCGATGAGATTGGATATCACTTCGCTGATGCTAGAGCGATCGACCGCCACAGTCGGCAAGCTAGACGGAATATTTACCGACAGCAGCCGGCGTTGCGACTGGGCGCGCAGTTCCATATCGTCGCGGATGGTGTCGTACACACCGGCCAGCGACTCTTCGCTGAGGTGAACGCGCAGGTGGCGGCGGTCGTATTTGCTGGTGTTGAGGATGTTATTGATGTAGCCCGATAGGCGGTTGGCGCTGACGATAAGGCGCTTAAACAGCTCTTTTTGGTCGGGCTGGATTTGGTCGGATAGCTCCATGTCGAGCACATCTAGGTAGCCGCGGATAACCGTGATTGGCCCGCGTAGTTCGTGGGCGGCAAATGATATGAAGTCTAGTTCGTCGTCTTCGGGCTGATAGGCGGCGGTGGCGTCGTAGGCCACTAGCACCACCTCGGCGGTACTACCCTTTTCGTAGTTGGCGGTGATATTAAAGATACGGCGATTGTCATCACCGACGATTTTATTAGGTACGCGCGACCAGATTTTTTGGGCATGGACGGCACTTTTGCGGCACTCGGCCAGCCAATTGGTAAATTCGGCATCGTCGGCAAATAGCAGGTCGAGCTTTTGGCTGCCATCGCTGGCGGTGGCTACCGGCGCGGCGCGATTGGCAAACTGTACGGCGCCTTCGGCATCCATAATTACCAAGCCGGCGGCGGTTTCGTTTAGGGCAGCTAGCAGGCGTTTGCTGTCGTCGCTAGCTGGCGCGGCTGCCTCTACCGTATCTTTGGCAGCAGCACGGTCGTAAATAAACTGCAGCATGGGCTTAAAGCCATTGCTGGCATAGCGCCGGATATTGGGGTTGGCCAGCGGATGGGTGGGCTTTTGGTTGGCGGCGCTGGTGATAGCCATGGCTATGTCGCGCAGGGGCGCTAGCAAAAAGTCGACAATTAGGTAATTTAAAAAGGTGGTAGCCACTAGTGTGGCCGGGAGTGTCACCCAAAATGCCATCGAATCGGGCGCTAGGCCGCCCACCATCATAGACATACCAATAATTAGCGTGACGATAATTTGCATTACCACTGTAATACTGAGGGCGGTGCGGCGATAATTGCGCCAATAGTCGCGGATTTGCGGTTCGGACTTGCCCACCGGTTTGGCTTTTACTGCCACGACACGCTCCCGCTGCCGTTTGGAACGGCGGCTACCCAGGTTTGGCCGCGGTTTAGGGCGATTTCTTTGCCTTCGGCATCGGTAAATTTGATACTATCGGCCCGCGATGCCTTGTGCCAGGTGGCGGTAGTGGCCGTGCCGTTTTGGAATATAATCGCCTCGCCCTCCCCTGTTGTGGTGATTGATTCGCGGTAGCCATCTTCCATCACCAGCGTCATATTTACCTTCATGGCAATCACTACGCTGGGCGCAATCCGGCCGTCTTCGCGGTCGTTGCTGGCCGCGCCGCCAACACTGCGCAGGTAGGTGTTGCTGCTGGCTTCGTAATCGTAATGGGTGTTAAATAAGGCGCTCGAAAAGTTGATATCCACACTGGCGGCATTAGGCGTTTCGGCTGCCTTGCCGTTGCGGCGTGGCCAGGCGGTAAAGCTAGATTCGGTGTAGCCTTTGGCGGCATTGAGGGCATCTAACTTTTCAAAGCTGGTGTAGACATTGTGTGGCGCGTAGCGATCGGTGGCGCGCCAGTAGCTGCCGGCGTTAAAAAACTGGTCGATATCGCGGTAATTGCCGTTACGCACCTCGGCTAGGGCGGCGGCGCTACCACCCACGTGGGCCACGCTGGCGTTGTAGGGCGCTAGCCAATCTACATAGTACATGCGCACGCTGCGCACCGGGCCTATTAGCTGCGGTTTGTCCTCTTGGTGCAGGGTCAAAAAGCGGGTGATGCCGCCCTCGGCAATTGCCTCGTACACCACGCCAGCCTGCTTTAGGCCGCTTTGGGGCCGGGCGTCGGGTGAGTTTTCTATCATTATGGCCGTTACGGGCTGCTTGGTGGCGGCTTCATTGGCCACCTCTACCCCGGTGAGTGGCGAATAATATTTAGTGGCCGCTGGCTTTTCTAGGCTGGTGGTAGGTAGCTTGCCTGGCGTTTTTTGGGGCAAAACCGCCGCCACAATTAGCGTGATGATAGCTGCCGTACCTAAAGCTGCCAAAATGCCGTAAAACCACGCTTTGCGCGGGTGGTGCCCGGCCCAATCTTTAAGCCGCCGCCAAATACTCGGCTTTTTATACCGGTGGGCGTGGTGCGGCTGAACTGGCGGCAGTTGACCTGGCTGCATATAGTACCATTATACCGCAAAGTGCTTACGTTTCACACCCTGCTATAGGGCAGTCAGGCGCTGCAAGGTGGTGGCTTTGCCCAGCAAGGCTAAGGTGTCGTTAAGCTGGGGGCTAAATGGTGCCCAGGTGGTGACGATGCGTACTAGGCTAAATAGCGTGCCGGGCTTTTGGCTGGTGGTTTCTAGCAGGTTATTTAGGCTGTTTTGGATTGCCTCGGGCGTCCAATCGTCAATATGTTCAAATTCGGTTTTGACTAAACGTAACAGATGTGAAATATCTTCAGGCGATAATTTTTTGAGCTGCTTGTTGTCGGTGATCAGGCTATCGTTACGGGTTGGCTCTTCAAAAAAGTAGCTAGTCAGGCCGGGTAGGTCTTTAAAGGTTTTTAGGCGGTCTTGGGCTAGGGCGAGCACCTGCTTTTTGTAGCTTTCGCTGGCTTTTTTGGCACTGGCTGGCCAAAAGAACTCTATGCGGTCGGCTAGTTCGTCGAGCGAGAGTTCGCGGATAAAGTGGCCGTTCATCCACAGTAGGCGCTTTTCGTCAAAGCGGGCGCCGCTTTTTTGCACGCGGTCGAGGCTAAATTTATCTATTAGTTCTTGCTTAGTAAACACCTCTTGCTCGGTGCCGTCGTTCCAGCCCATGGTGGCGATAAAGCTCATCATAGTTTCGGGCAGGTAGCCGTCACGGATGTAATCGAGTACATCTTTGGCGCCGTCGCGTTTGCCCAGTTTCTTGTTCCCTTGCTCGTTCATGATGTGTGGCATGTGGGCGAAGATTGGGCGATCAAAACCCAGCGCTTCGTACAGCGCAAGGTAATTTGGCATGCTGCTGATGAATTCTTGGCCGCGGATAACGTGGGTGATGTGCATTTCGGCGTCGTCGATGATGTGGGCGAAGTTGTAGGTTGGGTAGCCATCGCTTTTAATCAAAATAAAATCGTCTACTACCTCTCGGCTGGTGGTAATATCGCCCATTACTTCATCGTGGTAGGTGTAGTTTTTGGGTTCGCTTTTAAAGCGCAGTGGCGTGGTACCGTCCCAGGCTGGTGGGTTTTCGGGGCGGTAGTCGCGGTAGCGAAAGGCGCGCTTATTAGCAGCGGCTTCATCGCGAAAGGCCTGGATTTGCTCTGGGGTGTAGGGGTCGGCATAGGCCCTGCCCTGCTGGATGAGCTTTTTGGCCCATGTTTTGTAGTGTTCGAGTCGTTGGCTCTGAATATATGGCGCGTATGGCCCGCCGATATCGGGGCCTTCGTCGTATTCTATGCCGATGGCTTTTAGGCTGGATATGAGGTGTTCGGCGCTGCCGGCTACCTCACGTTTTTTGTCGGTGTCTTCAAACCGCAGTACAAACGCCCCGCCGGCCTGCCGGGCGACTAAAAAGGCAAACAATGCGGTGCGAATGCCCCCCACGTGTAAAAAGCCGGTTGGTGATGGTGCGAAACGGGTGCGTACAGATGTCATATATCATTTATTTTACTATAACTTGACAAAATATCATAAATTTGATATAATGAGATTAGATGTCATAATCTTGGCGTCGTTCACCACAAGCAGTATCTATCTGGAACGGAGGTGGGCTCATGCCCATCAAGTATGAGTTTCTCGGCCGCGAGGTCAAGTCGCCGGCCGGTAAGGTCGCGACATCGATCGCCGCTGTGGCTGTGTCGGCTGTGTACCTGGCCGCACTGGTGGTCACGGTTCCGGTGCACTTCGCGCTGCGCGCCCTCGGCCGCGAGGGCTTCGTCAAGCGCGAGTCGAGCTGGGATGGGAGTTACTCCGTCTTGTACGCCCCCTCGCGCGAGGGGTTCCGGGAGCTCCGCTGACCCCCGGGTGAGTCACAGGTAGATAATGGTTTATCGGGCAGTTCATCTGCCTGTATTCCGACTGCTTGTGGTTCACCCATGTTTTTCTGTTTAAATAGCACCCAGTAGAGGTGCTATTTTTTATAGGATTGAGAACAGTTTCTATTAAGCGATTAACTACAAACTCGTCGCGATATTACGGATCTGCTCGCTTGAAAGCGGTGCGTCGCCGGTGACGGTGTATAGGATGCCGTTGTTGACCCATACCGAGGTGGTGTCGTAGCTGTAGATGGTGAGGCCGCTGGCGGTGGTAGTGGTGTAAGCGCCGCTAGATTTTGGCTCGACAGCGTTTTCTAGCACGGCGCTAGAGTCCCAGTTGGAATCTTTTTGGGTAAGAGTGTAGCTGCCGGGGCCGGCGTTGGCGGCAAACTTCATGGTGACGCTGCCCTGGCTGTAGGCCACGGGGCCAGATAGGCTGTAGCCGCTAGGCTGGTAGCTGGGGTAGCTGGCGTCGATGCCGGCCTGGGCGGCGGCCACGCGGGTAGATAACGCTGGCATATTAAGGTAGGTTAGGTAGCCACCTAGTAGCACAATGGCGAGCGAGGCGCTGGCGACGCTCATTAGGCGGCCGGCCTTGCTGCGAGATTTTTTGGCTTTCACCTCTTTTTTGTGGTGCTTGGGCGTACTGTTGGCCAGGGCGTGCTGGATAGATTCGTTTTTAATCACCTGCGATGGCCTGACCTCGCGCACAGTTTGCTTTTGCGCCTGAGTTGCCTGGACCTTTTGGGTGGCGGCTTGGTGTAGGGCGTGTGGCACTGGCTTTACGTCTGGGGTGGCAGCTGGTGCAGCCTGGGGAGTGGCTGACTTGGCAAACTTGGTAACAGCCGGGCTGGGTGTGTGGCTGGGCCGCGGCGCAATTGGGGCGGGCCGCCTGGTGACGGTGTGGGTGGCGTGTACGCCAGCGGCGGCATTAACCTGCCGTACCGGTGTAGCTGGCGTGCTGGTGAGTACCCGTGTGGCCTTGGTAACCGTGCCATCACGCTTAACATAGCGCCTGGCTAGCGTTTTAGACCGCTGGGTTTGCGTATGCAGCGCCTGGGCGGCACGTGGCTTGGCCGATTCGTGGCCGCGCTCGTGGCGCAGCGGCTTGCCAGTGCTGCTATCGTATACCATGCCATTTACTGATACTGTTTTTGATGTCATATTATCCCCTAATTACCTATAGAGCCTACCCTGCTCATGCTTACCATAATAATAGCGTATATGGCTACAGTTGCGCAAGAGTGATATATTGTATACATGAATAAACGCCGTAATAAGCGCCGGCTACGCATACAATTGACCTTTGTATACACCCTTATGGGGCTGGCTGTGCTATCAATTTTGACAATTTTGGTATTAGTAATTCAGGGTTACCGCTACAATCGCTACGATGGCAAGGTAGAGCAAGGCGGCCTGGTGCAGTTTAATTCGCGGCCAACTGGCGCCACGGTGACGGTAGATGACGCCACGCTGGCCAACAAAACTGCCAGCAAGGTGACGCTGACCGCTGGCGCGCACACCGTGACCATGACCAAAGATGGCTACACTAGCTGGAAAAAGGACGTGGTGGTAAAAGCCGGTGGTATATTGTGGCTGAACTACGCGCGGCTGCTGCCGACTAGCCTGGCGGTGTCGCAAGCAGCGAGCTTTAGCGGTGTGGCATCTGCCCTGCCCGCGCCCAACCAAAAAACTATGGTGGTGCTGCCGGTAGATACCGAGCCGGAAATCACGCTAGTCACCCTAAACGACACCACGCCCAAAAGTACTAAACTGACCATACCAGCCACCGCCTACACGGCGCCCGATGAGGGGCAGGCCCAGGCTTTTAGCCTGCTGCAGTGGGATAAAGATAATAATTTGCTGCTGGTGCGCCATACATATGGCGATAAAACCGAGTATATTTCGTTTGATACCCGCGATGCGACGGCGCATAACATCACTAAAGAGCTGGGCATCGAGATTGCTGATATTGACTATTCACTGCAAGATAGTAATGTGCTGTATGTGCTGACCACGGCGCACGAGCTACGCCGCGTTACGCTGGGCTCAGCGACTGTTTCGGGGCCGTTGGCTACCAATGTAGACAGCGTGGCGGTGGATGAATCGCGCGTGATTGCCTATACCACGTTGGCCGATGCCGACGGCGTGCGGACGGTTGGCTATGTGACCCAGGGCAATAATACCGCCAAAACGCTATTTAGCTACGATTCGCTAGGCACGGCTGGGCTTCAAGTGGCGACTGGCAATTACTACGGCCAGCACTATGTGGCGGTATTACGTGGCGAAACGCTGGTGATATTGCGCGGCGATTTGCCAGCGAGCGACAGCACGGCTGATGTATCGCTAAAAAAGATCGCCCAGCTGACGATTGCCGATGGTGGCGACCACCTGGGCTTTTCGCCCGCCAGCAACCGGATGGTGTATGTGGGGCGCGGCAGCAAGGTGGTGACCTACGACCTAGAGCTGCTAGTTAACGCCACGGTGACGCTGCAAAGCCCGCTTACCCGCGATGTGCAGTGGCTCGATGAGTTCCATATTATGGCCACTGGTGGCACGGCGCATTTTTACGATTACGATGGCACTAACGGCCAGCAATTTGCCGCCAGCGCCCTAGACCAGCCGGCCGTGATGAGTAATAACGAAAAGTATTTGTACTACTTTGCTACCGTTGATGACGGTGTGGCGCTGCAGCGCGTGAAGCTGACAACAGATTAGAGCCACGTATACCGGCACATTTCGCCCGTTTCCACTGCGGTACTCGCTCACCGTATGTAAAATACGGCTCACTGGAGTTCCTCGTGGAGAACGAACGAACTGCACTCGGTATCCGCACCTCTTGCGTTTATATATAATCATAGCCAAATGTGTAAAAAAGGTAGCCGGTCGTCAGGGCTGGGTTTGCCCGGCTAGTTGCCTAAGCCAAATAGTCGCTCAATAAACGTTGGCGAATTGGATGGCATGGTGGTGGCGTCGCTGGACTCTTCGGTGTCGGCTGCGGCGGTAGCGGTGGATGGGTCGGGGCTGATTTGGTCGCCAAACACGAGCAGGCGGTTGAGGGCTGTGCCCAGCGGCGTACAGGTGATGATAGTGATGTGTGGCTTGTCGGTGCCGGTCATTAGGGCGCTGACATCGGTGGGTGTGACCACCTTGGTGTGGGTGACGCTGTAGGTGTAGCGCGTGCCGTTGTAGTTGGCGTATATCACGTCGCCTTCGCCCATTTGCTCTAGCCGGGCAAAGATAAATTTGTAGTCGCCTTTATCTAGCCAATCGTTGCTAGAGTGGCCCGACACCACAAAGTTGCCCATTTCGCCGGGCTTGGCACTGGCGCCCTTGATGTTAAACCATGCCACGCCGTTGTCCATGGCGGCATTTAGCGAATCTTGGCTGGCGGCGTTGGCCGTCCACACAATTGGCGCGTCCACGCCAATTTTAGGTATAATCAGCCGCGGATCTTCGCTTACTTCGGTGGCGGCGTTGGGGTCGATAATCAGCGATGATGGGTCTAAGCTACCAGGGGTGACATAGGCCTCGACCGCCGCCATAACGGTGCGGTTGTACTGCAAAAATAGAAACACCAGCATCACCATCACGCCGGCCATTACCGGCACAAAGTGGCGGCTTTTGCGCACTTTTTTGGCCTTATCTTCTATTTGGCTGCGTAGTTTGCTGCGCAGGTCGTACATGGCTTCGTCGGTCGAAATCGCTTCGGGTTCGCTGGGTTTGACGTTCGATTCGGTTTCTAGATTTTGCTTTACTTCGTGCACCTTGCCCACGTAGTAGCGCTCGTAATACTGCTGATAGTAGCTTTGCCAGGCGGTGTGGTATTTTTGCCACTCGCCGGGGCTGGTGGCGTGCTGTTTTTCGTTGTGAGTGCGTTCGTAGGGGCTGTCGGGTGTGGCGGCCTGGGCGGCGGCTTGCATATTAATCGCCCCTGGGCCGGGCTGTACAGTGGTTTTGGCTGGTGTGGCAGGCTGCACAGTAGGCGCTACGACTGGCTGTGGCGTGGCGGCCGGCGCCGCTTGGGCGACCGGCTGAGTGTGGTGTGGGTCGTTATTATAAATACTATCAATTTGGCCACGCACCACATCGGCCGCGGCGTGGGTTTGGCCGTTTTGCACCCTATGCGAAGGCTCCGCCGCCATTTGGCGCGACGGTATACTTATGCCAGTGCTGGGTCGGTTATCGTCTGGGCGCATACGTAAAAGCTCTGCTACTAGTATACAACATTGTGGTTGATAGTGTTTATGCTTATAAATTTCGTGGCCACTAGGGTGCTGTGGTATAATATTTTGTATACCGCGATGGTGGCTGCGTGAAACGTAAGTATTCGTAGACACGCGTGTCGCTATCGCTGGAATTGTGCCGCGATGGTGGCTGCGTGAAACGTAAGTATTCGTAGACACGTGTGTCGCTATCGTTGGAATTGTGCCGCGATGGTGGAATTGGTAGACACGCCAGACTCAAAATCTTGTGCCCTCCGGGGCGTGCCGGTTCAAGTCCGGCTCGCGGTACCAAAGTAAAAAGCTAGCGAAATGCTAGCTTTTTACTTTGGATTTTTGCCGCCGCTATTGTTTGGAAATTAGGCTAGCTGCGATGGCTTCCAATGGTTGGCTAGGGGTCCATAGCCAGTAGCTGGCGGCGTGAGCGGCGGTTTGGCCACGCCAGATGGCCATGGGGTTGTCCCATTTGGTGGTGACCACTTGACCGTCGTGCGCTGTAATTAGGGTTTCGCGGTGTAGTACCACCAGTGTTACCGGGTAAGTGATGGTAAATTTATGCACCGCCTCTACCAGCTGCAGTAATTGCATGCTAAAGGTAAGGATTTTGGGGTAATACACCGCCTGAAACAGCTTTTGCAGCTGGGCAAAGCTAACTACCAGCACGGTGTTTGGCCGGTTCACTAAGGCTTCGGCATCGTTCTTAACTAAATCTACCGCATCGCGCGTAATAATTAGTGGCCCGGCGTATTCGCGGATGAGGTCGCTGTACACAATCGCCGTTTCGCTGTTGCGGCCGGCGTCGCCCGCTAGCAATAGGCCGCTAGCCCAGGTGGTGAGTGCCCCTATTTCAGGTAGTGCGTCACGCGATAGGCTGCCGCTGGGGTTACATGCGCCGAATATGACATCAGTCATCGTTTTAGGTATGGTATTGCGTAAACAATCAGGTAAAAGTACGCGCACCTCGCCCGCCCCGCTATCGAGTGCTGTAGTATAGGCTTCAGCCACGCCAGCAAAGCCCAGCTTGTGGCCGCCAAGTATGCCTAAACGGCCGCGCATGCTACGCTGCTCGGGCTTGCCCCACTCTATATCGGGGAATAGTGGCTTATCGGCGGTCTGCTGCCGCCAGTACGGTGTATCCATGTATCTAGTGTACCACTGCTAGAACGGCTGGGCGGAGTTGAGGGTATAGTGGCCGTCGGTTTTGCCCAGTTGGTAAATCATGTTTTTGCGCTCGACGACGATATCCCAGCCATTAGCTACGGCCTTTTCGTACAGTTCGGCTGTTGGGTTGAAGGCTATGGGGCGGTCTACCAGCGCTAGCATACCGGTGTCGCCGTTGCTGTCACCCACGGCTACGCTGTCTTTTAGGGTCAAATTATGTTCGGCTAGCAAGTTTTTAATAATTTTGTCTTTGCCGGTGTGGGTTCTGGTGATGTTGCCGGTAAAAAATTCGTCGCCGCGCTCCCACTCCTGCCCTACCCAGGCGTCAAAGCCGTATTTGCGGGCAAATGGCTCTACCAGCTCGATTTGCGAGCCGCTAATGGCGACCAAAAAGTACCCCTGAGCCTTCAGTTGCCGCAGTAAATCGCGGGTGTACACATACACATTTTCGGCCTTCTTTTCCAGCACGTGCGCCACGGCTATCTCGTAGTCGGCAATGCGGATTTTAACGGTCATTTCGTCTACTACTGCCACTAGCGCCTGTTCAAACTCTTCAAAGGCGTTGCCGTGCAGGCGGTGGCGCCATTTGCGGTGCATTATTGTTAGGTCGTCGGCGATATCTTTAGGGATTTTGCCCATTTTGGTTAGCTCGTAGCTGACCTCGCGGTACAGCCCACTGCGAAACAGCGTGCCATCGATATCAAAAGCAGCGAATTTTTGCTTGGTCATAGTGCTACCAGTATCTACTGCGTGTTGGCCGCCTGTCAACCATAAGGGGTTACATTAGGCTTTTAATGTGGCTCAGTAGTTCTTTGGCGACGCCTTCTTCGCGGTTCCATAGTGTATCCGGGCCATCGGCTAATATATATTTGCGCACATCTTTGGCGGTTTGGGCAAGCTGGCCGTCGGGGTTGCTAAATATCGCTACATCGGGGTTGTCGAGCATCCACTCTAGCGATGCTGCCCCTTCGGCTAGCCGCTTTTGCAGGTCACTGGCGCTAGCGAATTGTCGCTCGCGCTTGCGGGCAGTAAATTCATCGGGCGACACCACCAGCCCAATTGGCCGCACATCATTAAACGGTAAGTGAAGTAGCGATTCTACACTGTTGCTAAGAGCCGGCAGTAGGTTATATTGCTTGGGGTACGAATCCAGCGTGGTGCCATATATATCGCCCGTGGTGGGGTGAAAAGTGTACTGTACGCCATCGCCAGCATCGATAACATTGCAAATTCGTCGCACGTCGGGCTCGCGCCACGGTATACATTCCATGGTGTCGGGCGTGTCGTCGGGTCGTGGGTCGCGGGTGCTAAAACTTTTTACCTTGCCAAAACGATGGTCTAGCTGCACTATGGCATCTATTAGCGTGCTTTTGCCAGTCAACATCGGCCCAATAAATGGTGCTAGCGATTTTTCGCCAATCGCCTTAACCACCCGTTCGTTTGGGTAGTAATATTTTTCATCATCTTTTATTCTGCCCAGTCTTTCCTGGGTGATTTCGCCGACACCAATCATAGTGTTACCTCTATACTTACCGGGCAGTGGTCGCTGCCCATTACTTCGGGGTGGATTTGGGGGTTGGTGACGTTTTTAGCGATGGCGCGACTGGCTAGCCAGTAATCTATGCGCCAACCGACGTTGCGGGCGCGGGCGTTGGCCCAGTGTGTCCACCAGGTGTATTTGGCTGGCTCGCCTGGAAAGGCCGCACGAAAGGTGTCGATAAAACCGGCTGCCAAGTAGTCGCCAAAGCGCTCGCGCTCTTCATTGGTAAAGCCATGTTTGCCCACATTTGCCTTAGGGTTGGCTAGGTCGATTTCGGCGTGCGCTACGTTCATATCGCCGCAGTACAGCACCGGCTTGGTGGCCTCGAGTTGCTGCAAGTATGCCAGGCAGGCGCGGTCCCAGTGGTCGTAGCGGAGCTTTAGGCGGCTTAAATCGCCCTTGCTATTGGGTGTGTAGCAAGTTACCACCCAGTAGTCGGCAAATTCGGCCGCAATAATGCGCCCTTCGGCGTTTGGGTCGCCGTAGGTGTCGCCGGTAACGCTGAATTGTTTTACAATGTCTTGTGGAAAGCCATCGATATAGCGAATTGCTGGCATTTTAGAAAATATTGCCGTGCCGCTGTAGCCCTTTTTGGCAGCGCTGTAAAAATGCTCGTGGTACTGCGGCAGGTCGATCTCTACCTGCCCCCGCTCGGCCTTGGTTTCTTGCAGGCACAAAATATCGGGGTCGTGTGCGGCAATAAAGCTTTGCAATGCGCCCTTATTTAATACCGCCCTAATGCCGTTTACGTTCCAGGAATACAACTTCATAACTATAGTATACACTAGGAGTCCGAGCGCTATATTGATACGATAGGATTAATAACCAAATTTAAGAGGGCCGCCCCTCCACGCTCGGCTGAGCGGGAGGGACGACCCTTTAGTGGGTGGACAAGCGGTTACAGTGCGGCGCGCGCCAGAGCCTTCAGCTTGCTGGCGGCGTCTTCGGTGTCGGCCGTGATGACATAGGCTCCGGATTCGCCGAGCCCAGCCATCTTCTTCATATCGTCCAGCGTGCTGTCAGTCTCGAAGGATACGCCGTACACCGGCACTCCCAGGCCATTGATGACCGGTAGTACCCGATTCAGGCTCAGGCCTTCCGTTGTTTCCCCGTCACTGACGAGGATGATGCGGAATTTGACGGCTTGGTCAGGCAGATTGGCGTCAGCGAACTGCAGCATGTGGTGCAACGCCGCGATGATGGCGCTATTGGTGGCGGTGTTGCCACCGGGTTGCAGCTTGTCATCATTGATGGCGCCAGTGAGCAGATTGTGCTGCTGGTCGGTAAACTTGCCAATCGGCAAGTCCAGTGTGATGTCGCTAGCGTAGCTGATCAGCCCGACGTAGTTGTTCGGGTTGACGTAGTTGCCGGCGATGCGCACCGCCTTCTTGGCGTTCTCCATCTTCTTGTTGTTGCCCATACTGGCTGACCTGTCCAGTACAAACATCGACACCACCGGCACGCCGGAGTCCTTGTTCTCCTTCCAGAGCTTCAGGGAGCCGATGAGCTGAGCGGCACTCAGCTTAGGGCCTGTGTATTTGTAGTCGTTGTACTGGTTGAAGCCGAACTGGCTGGCCGAGGCTTGCGCATCGGCACTCAAGCTGAATTTGCTGAACTGCTTCAGCGCTGCCAGCTTGTCGCCATTCAGGCCGTCCATGGCGTACAGTGGGCTGTCGTGTCGCGCTCCCAGTGGAGTGAACACCCAGCCGGTAGTCAGCGACGGGGCAGCCTTCCAGGCCTGCGCTTCCATGATGGCGGCGTTGACGAAGCCCTTGCTTGCCACCTGCGACAGTTCGTCGGTGGTGGGAGACGCCGCCGGCACCTTGGCGCGGAACTCCTGGTAGGCCTTGACTGCCTGCGCGCTTAGCGGGTTGGCGCTGTCTAGAGCCAGTAGTTCCTGGGTGAGGAAGTTCAGCCCGGTCGACGACTGGTTGGGGTCGGTGTGAGCCAACTTCAGATCGCCGGCCAGTACCGCCTTCACGGCGTTGGGTACGGTGATTTCACCGTACGTCTTGATGAAGTTGTCGTAGACCTCCTGAGTCATCAGGATGCCCGCGGCGTTGCCGGTCAAGCGCTGTTCCACCAGCTCCATCCGCATACCCGACGACTCGATCATCGGTGCCCATAGCTCGTTAGACGGACTGTAGGCGTTGGGCACATACTTGCGGCTGGTGATGTAGTCCAGCGCCATGCCAGAGGCAATCGGCCGGACGGAGATGGCGATACGCTTGCCGCCCACGGTAGCGCCCGAAGCGTTGAACTTTCGGGCCATCTGGTCCAGCCAGCGTTCCTGCGAGACGTTGGCTTTCTCGGTGCTGCTGGCGATCTCGACGACAATGTCGCCTTCGCCTCTGACGCTCAGCGGGTACTTGTCGATGTCGGGCAGTTCATCAGCTGTGGTATCGGTGCCGACCCAGCTAGTGTCTTCGTCGTGACTTACGGTCGTGTACTTCACGTCGCCGTTGTTGACGTACGAGTCGACTTGCTCCTTCGCCTGTTTGGGCGTGAGGTTGTCCAAGCCGCCTTGGCCGCAGCCGGTGAGCACGAGCATGCTAGTGACAAGCGTCAGCAAGATCATCTTCAGGGTCTTCATCAGAACACCTTCTTCCTGTTGGTTGCGTCCAGCCTCACGATGAGCTGCTGGACCTGTTCGGTGGCCGTGGTGATGTAGGTATCACCGTCGAACTCGGCCGCCGTCTGGGCCGCCTTGTCCGACAATTCGCGGGCCGCGTCGACTCGCTGTTGATTGGCCCTGTTGACCTGCCTGATGGCGTCGGCCAGCGGCTCGATGGGAGCCTGGCTGTCGCCGGTGCGGGCAAACGCTTGGTACACGACCTTGTTCAGGTCGCGCGACGCCTCTTCGATGACCCGTCCGAGGAGAACCTCGAACTTGCCGTACTCGAATTGGGTGTCGCCCTGGGCCAGCAAGCCCGGGTTGACCCCGAAGATCTGGCCGATGTTTGCCAGATGCTGCTGGAGCAACCGGAGCTTCTCCAGGCTGTCGTTGATGAGATCCGACACGCTGGGGTACAGCTCGGCCACATGGGCCAAGTGTTCGCCGATGACATCGGGGTCGGTCTCGCTGCGGCTGGGCAGCTGGTAAGCCTTGCGGCGTTCCAACTGCTTGGCCTTGCGGCGGTCGCCTACGATCTGCACGGTCGTCCAGGTAGCACCTGCGCCAGCCGAGACACCAAGGACGCCTCCTACGATGTAGAAGATCGCCCTGATGAAATCGGCGGCCAAGATGCCCTGCCCTGCCACCAGTGCCAACCGGGTTGCCCCGGGCAGCACAAACAGCAAGATGACGGCCAGTACAGCACACGCGGCGCTGACGATGGCTACGGTTGCACGCTTGCGACCGGGTTGCTTGTCCATTGGTACCTCCTTTGTTATTCGGCCTAGCCGGCCTCGGTTTTATGCGAAACAAGCATAAGCCGAACAAAATCAGGTAAGTACACACTAAAAAGTACGGGGCGGTACATAAAGTCCCGTCCCTTCTTCAATTATAGCAAAAAATTGTAAAAATGTCAATATGCTTATCATTTATCTTCAAAACCGGTGTTTTCATCAATTGCTAAAAGGTGTATAGTAGTACAGATGATTACTCTACCCAAGCTAATTACCTTTGACGGCGAGGCCCGCAGCGGCAAAGGTACGGTAGTTGGTATGGTAAAAGATTACTTGCGCGATACGCTAGGCAAAAAGGTGATGCTAATAGACCGCGGCCAAACCTTTCGCGTACTAGTGGTGGCCGCCGCCCGGGCTGGGGTGGATTTGGACGACCCAGCGGCGCTAGATGCCTTTTTGACCGATCCGCAAAATATTGCTGATTGCGTGCAGTTTGTGAAAGATGTGTACCATATGGCCAAGGGTGAGCGCGACGGCCTGCTATACACCAACGAAGTTGGCGAAAACAGCGCCAAGGTGGGCGCGCGGCCAGCCAGCCAAGAATTTGTGAAAAACCTGACCAAAAAGTGGCTGCACGATGCCGGCAACGAGGGCTACGAGGTGGTGCTGATAGATGGCCGTGCCCTAGAGGCGATTGCCCGCGAAATGCACGCCGAAAAGCTGTGTGACTACCGCCTGGGGCTGTATTTTGTGTGCGATGACGTGATGGGCGCTCGCCGCACGCTCGGCTACGCCGCTACGCAGTATGATGACCTGACTGATGAGCAACGCCAAGAGGTGGATGCGCTGGTGGAGCAAATATACACCCGCAACCACCGCGACCGCGTGCGTGAGGTAGAGCCGCTTGTATTACCTGCTGATGCGCCGATATGTCACTTGCCTGCCGGTATTCGTGACGATCAAATTGACGCTGAGCGCCCGATGGTAGTCGTAGATACCAGTGCTGATATGACGAAGCACGAAATGTCGATGCCAGTTGCCGAGCTGGTGGCGGGTTTTATCGCGTAGAAAATTAGCCTAAAACAGAGTGCAATAGCCTTCTGCCATTGCTTTTTTATCGCATTTATGCTATAATGAAAAGATGTAGCACCGTGCTACCCGCCGGGGAAAGCCCCGGAGACCTTTTGAAAGTTGGTGAGATGTATGCACAACGGTGCATATGTGATTGCCCTGACGGGTATCCTGAACCACGGCGACAAGTTCGACCCGCTCGGCTACGATATCGACCGCGTGATCGCCTACGATCCGCGTAACGAATTTGTGGCCGACAAGTACATCGCCGAGGCGGCCAACCTGCTGTACGAGCAGGCTCTGAAGGGTCAGGTCATCCTGATCGGCTCGTCGCTCGGTGGCATGCTGATCCCGTTCGTCGTCGATCTTTGGCGGCAACGGGACCTCGGTATCCATCTGGATCGCCTGAAAGACATCATCGAGGACGCCTCCAGTGGGGTCGAGTCGATGATGGCGGCGTTCTGCAGCCCCATGTTGGGGAAGCTGATCACGTCGCCGCTCGGCCACGTGCTCCGTCCGCTCAGCCAGATCAAGGTCGGGCCGAAGGACGAGTACATCGAGATCCCGCCGGCTGACATCATGATGCAGCTGGCGGGCAAGGCCATGGCCGACGACGCCTGGCGCGACTGGGTGAAGGC
>CAYVSX010000022.1:0-14888 GCA_964454245.1 uncultured Candidatus Saccharibacteria bacterium
GTGGGGGTGGTTGGGATTGAACCAACGACCAACAGGTTATGAGCCCGCTGCTCTAACCACTGAGCTACACCCCCGTGGTCTGGTACGATTATACAGTATTTTACCCCGTAGGGCTATACATAGTATACTAGTTAATATGCCGCTTTCTGGATTACAAAAACGCGTGCGTCATTTGTGGCGCACCTATGGCACGCTTAATAACATCGTCATGGCAGTGGCGCTGGCTATTGCTGCCAGCTGGGCGTGGGGCACAATTGCCCAAATGCAAACCAATTTTGCCGCCCAAAAGGCCGTCGACGATCAGCAGCGCCAGCTACAGCTTACTGAGCTAGAGGTGGCGACGCTAGAATATCAAAAGAATTATTACAGCAGTGATGAATACAAAGACTTAGCCGCCCGCGAAAAGCTAGGCCTGGTGGCGCCCGGCGAAAAGGTGTTGGTGCTGCCACCCAATAGCCAGGCGGTGCTAGATGCCGATGCCGCCGAGGAAAAGCGCACCACCCAGCGCATAGAGGCCAAAACCACCGATAGTAACCTAGTGCAATGGCTGAAGTTTTTGACTGGGCAGAGTGCTAAGGGGTTGCAGAGCTAGCTTGAAAACCACGAAAAAAGCCAGTCCTAGGGACTGACTCTTTTCTTGGTTGCCCAAGTGGGCCTACATTGGAACCAAATCTGTAAAGACATACTCGCATGGAGGCAGCTAATAGGGGTCTAGTTACTGTAGGAAAGATACCCGTATCGAATTAGAACTAGATTGAAGACTGGATACTAACTCACCAGGAAAGTCTAATAAGCATAAACGTATTCCATGCACAATTCTTTTCGTGTATAATAAATTTGTGCATACAACGAAATTAAACATGAATTCCGATTTACTTATTGAGATGGCCCAGCTTGGGTTGGATGGTGACAAGAATAAATTAATCAACTATCTAAGAAAACTTGCAGCACGTAGCGCTGATGAAAGAAGATTAACCCTCTATAAGAAAATATCTGAACTGCTAGAGGATTATGAAAGCAATAGCAAGGCGCAGTGGCAGGTATCAGGCTTGCCGACAGGGCAAGTTATCCCTATTCGCGGCGAAGACAAATTATGGTTTCCAAAGCGTCTTGAAGATAGGATTAGTTTAGTCTCTAAACTACTCGCAGACCAAACGCTACCCGAAGATATCAAAGTGAAGTTCAATAGAATACTCCTTCATGGCGTACCTGGCACTGGTAAGACGACTATCGGTTTATACCTTGCCAAGAAAATGGGCTATCCAATCAAGTACGTGAAAGTAAGCGATGTTATATCTTATAAATTTGGAGAGACGCTAAAGAACATCTCAGAAGTCTTTAATGATGAAGGCTCTTCTATAATTTTTATTGACGAGTTTGATGCATTCGCCAAGAGTCGTTTTGACTCTAATGATGTTGGTGAGCTGAAACGGATAGTGAACTCACTTATTCAGACGCTTGATATGCTGCCAAGCAATAAGATTGTAATCGTAGCGACCAATTTAGTTGAAACCATTGACCCTGCCATTGCACGTCGATTCCCCATCAAGGTTCACGTGGGCAAGCTCAATAAGTCAGAGCGTATAGACTTCATTAATTTTCTAGTAAAACAGTCCTATATACCTATAAAACTGTCGATGAAGGACCTTGAACTTTTTGACACTATACTTCGTGAATCTGACCTAAAGACGGTTGATGCGATAAAAGGCGTTATTGACTCAAGTATCGTGTCTGCACATGTCGAGAAATCAGATTCGATTCATATGCAGAATATAGCAATCAGCATGCTAAATAACGGACTCATTGATGCGAATACATTGAAACGCCTTGGAAGCGAGAAGCCTGATTTATATGCAAAATTGATAAAACTATTTTCAATACAGTACACTAAAACAGATGTTGCCGAGATTCTCGGTATGCATCGTAACTCATTATTGAACTATGGCAAAGAAATATAATCACATCACAATCCCAGAGCAGCTTATTAGCGAATTCGGCGACCACGCCAATACGCGCAGGGGTCGTAATATCCAGAATATCCCTAAGCTACAAAATATAAGTGCTCATAAAGAGCGCCTAAGTAAGGGTATTAGCCGTTTAAGCAGTTTCCAAGAGAAGAAATTGGAAAAAACTGGTGAAATTGCAGAGCAAGTCGATATGAAGATTCGTTTCCGTGGGCTTGCCAATGTCGAGTTCCTCGACCGATATCACGCAAAAGTATATCAACGCTATGACGACAGGCCAGACGAACAAGAATACGCTAATGATGTAGTCATAGCGAAGATTAGTACAGCCCGCTCAGAAGGAAGGACAACATCTGACTATGAGCATTTTCAGCGTGAATTTGACACTTATGCAAAAACAGGAAGGCTAAAATCTTATTTTGATTTTGTCGAAGACATTGCACCACTAACTCTTGACGAGATAACAGAACCTGAATTGTATAAAGTAATAAGTGAGAGCGATGATAAGCAGCTTGTTGACGTTGTGTTCGGAAGTGGCTCTCTAACAACGGATGGTGAACTACAGACTTTTAATAGCCTATACAGCGATGACATAGTTGTAGCAGTTGATTCTGCTGATATGCATTATTTTCGAGTTGAAGCTAGCAAGTCGTCACTTGAGAGTATGACAGAGGTATTCTCAGGAATAATAAGCGTAGAGCGTGCGCCCTTGGTTATATTTTCAAGCGGCGAAAGCAAAGAGGTCAATGAATATAATATTGATGACAATACGGACACTAACGCAAAACCCATACTGCTCATTGATTCCGCAATCAACAGTGAACACCCAATCCTAAAGATTGCTGCTTTAGCGCAGCAAGGTGAACTATCTGGACAGAAAGACCATGGAACAATGGTAGGTAGCTTAATAGCATGCGGGCCACATATTAGTGCAACGCGTCAGTTTGCTGTCGAAAACAAGGTTCTGCCAATTAATGCATTCATCACTACCCCCTACGGCATAACGATTAACGAGCCGCTAATCGAAGAGGTTCTAAAAAATAGTCACTCTAGGACCAAAGCGACTATTGCAAACTTCTCAATTAACAACTATCTATGGCCTATGTACTCACGCAATAAGGTAGATAAAATGAGCATCCTATTCGATGAGTGGGCGCGTAAGTATAACGCGGTATTCACTATCGCAACAGGTAATTTATTCCAGGAAAATCATTGGCCACCAGAAGTAGCTCAAGAGTTATTTAGCCTAGGCTACCCTGACTATTTTATGCGAGAGGAAACTTGCATACTTCCACCCTCCGATAGCATCAACAATATCGCCGTAGGGTCGGTAGTATATGGTGCAACACCTGATTCGATGGCAGATTCTAAAGACCCTTCACCCATAACACGAAGAGGGTTTTTGAACACAAAACACAACCATTCAATCAAACCAGATGTAGTACAGTACGATTCTAATTTTGATGTCCAATTTACTGGCGAAGAGAACGGTCCGTATATGGCCGCCGAAGATGGAAATCTCATACGAGCAGCAGGCACTAGTTTTGCAGCACCCCTATCCAGCTTTGCGCTAGGAATGCTTGCGAAAAGGTATCCTTCATACAATGCCAATACACTAAAAGCCCTACTTCTCCATTTTGCCGAAGATTTAGGAGCATCAAAAAAAGTCACCAATAATGATATTTTGCACACTTTGGTTGGAAACGGCATGCCAGATTTAGATAAAGCCCTATATTCGCTATCAAACTCTACGTCACTTGTTATTGAGGATAGTATTCAGATTAACCACAAGAAGAAGGTAAGCATCCCAATGCCAGCCTCGCTTGCTGGCTCATCGAGGCTGCGCTTACGCGTCAAGACTACCTTAGTCTATAACCCACCTGTAAATAGTGTCGATATTGCTATGTACAACCCCATAGTAATTGCAGCAAAACTTGTCCGTTCGGACGGCCAAGACATGAGCAACTTTACGACTACAAAATCAAAAGATGGTGCGCACCGCAAATCAAATGTAAAGATTTATGATGAAGTTACAAAGAATACAATTGAGCATATGGGTGAAATGTGGAGCCTAGAAGTTATAGCAGAACCTTGCTCAAAGTATATGACCGATGATATTACGCAAGACTACTCCGTCGTTGTGACCATTGAAGACATGGAACAGGATGACAACATTGACATACATCAGGAAATCAGCCAGATGATTAATGTTGAAGTCGAAAATAGCGTTGACATAACAGTTGAAGCTAGTTGACATAGTTATGCGTATAGACCAATAAGCCTTATCTTTCATTTACCCCTATTATCTAAGGGGTAAATGAAAATATACCCACCAATGATATAATAAAAGAGCCTAAACCAGTTATAAGGGATATATTTATATCCACATTTTTTCGAAATGGATAGAACCTATTGACGGCATCCATATCGAAAACTATCGGGTTCTATCCCTTTAGCTGGTTTAGGCACCTAGATATGGGTGCCTTTTGTTTTGGCACAAAAAACATTATGAAAAATATCCAGACAGAATTAGGTAAACAGCTTGCCAAGATATTAAGCCGTAGGGGTGAAGAGTTCTCGTTGGTTTCGTCTGGTGAAGAATACGACACCTTGCAAATCGAGATAGATGAAAACAAGGTGATGAGCTTCTTTTGTCACGAATACCCAGGCCTGGCGCACGGCGTACTGATAGTTACAAAAACAATCCACAAACTAACCGACACTACGAATATAGACTCATTGGTATTGTCGGTGAACGAAGCTAATCTTAAATCCACCTCTGTAACAACAGCTGTAGAGATTCATGAAGAGGATAGACTCTTTACGCTGGACTTTAAGACATTTATTCATCTAGATAAGCATACGAAGCTCGACCGTGTCCTGGATGGTGCTGTCGATTTACATCTATTTGAAGTTGATGAGGTTATATCGCCGCACTTTAAGAATGTTAATAAGGAGAATAAATAGCATGGAAATACCGAGTGCATTAGTGGTGTTCGCCGTGATAGCAGGCATAGCCTACTGGGTGAATAGTAGACGCGAAGATAAGGCTCATAGTATAGCAAATATCAATGCTAGAGATGGCTTCATGTCACTTGTTAATGAACTTGAAGTTGACGGTGTTTCTGATGAATTGGTGCAGTGGCTTGAAACGAAAATACTCATACAAACGGGTAAGGACGGACTCGCATCA
Source organism: uncultured Candidatus Saccharibacteria bacterium (assembly GCA_964454245.1). GTDB lineage: Bacteria > Patescibacteriota > Saccharimonadia > Saccharimonadales > Saccharimonadaceae > Saccharimonas. Next base: position 5,158 of record CAYVSX010000022.1, read on the forward strand.
TACACAGAGGAATTGAGAAGCCTAGTAGTCGAGGATGGCAAGCAGACAGCCATCGTGCAGCTCATGCTACTCCAGCAGCATTACCTAGAGGAAAAGCAGAACGCCGAAGAGCGTATGCAGTGGCATAGGTATGTAGAGGCTTTCCGCCAAATGAACAAAGCTCAACAGAAGCACGAAATTGAGCGACTCAAGAAAATAGCTAAGGCTGGTTCTACGGACGATAGCGAAAAGCTAAATTCACTAGAGCTGATTTACCTTGGAAACGATAGCAAAGTGACTGATATTATGGTCGGCGGCGTTAAGTTGTTTACGCTGAAAGAAAAATAATGCAGAACCGCAGCAAGACTCAACTCAAGGAGCAAATACTCGAAAAGAATATATTGTTAGCTAGACTTGAGATTATGCTCTACGCCCTGCCAGATGATATTACAGTGTATGTGAACGAAGATGGACAGCTCGTTACGGAGCCGTACGGGGTAACTCGCAATAGAAAAACCTACGAACACTCCGAGACCTCTAGTGGTCGATATAAGCAGCTCGTAAGCCCTACTGGGATGTACAATATCATCAACAGACACTTGACCTATGAGAGGCAGAAGCTAGAAGAATTAGAAGCAGATTACGGTAAGCCAGTGCGGCATAAGGACAAAAAACTCGGCCGATACATTGGAATGCTGGAATGGCTGAGGGCCGCTAGAGGAACGACCATGCTGCTAGAGCTTCAACCGCGATGGACGCCTCGGTCTAACGACGAAAACGAATTATACGAAGAAGCTGTGTCGCTAGTCGCGCGTACGCAACTTGCTGATACTACATTGATACGAGACAACTTGTCTATCGGCCAGACTCAGGCTAATGCATTTATGAAACGGCTCGAAGATGAGGGGCTGGTGAGTGAACTAAGAAATCCAGCTTTCAAGAGAACTGTTTTTATTACCACTAAGGATATGGATGCACGAGAGGCGAAAAACCATGCAGATAAATAAATCAAAGAAACCTAATTCAAGACAGTCATCTAGTAATCTATTCGATAGCGATTTTGCTTCGGGCTTTGAAGATAGTAAGTTTGATAAGTTTAAGCCAGCAATTAAAGCTCTGGTAGTTGTTATTCTACTTGTAGGCCTGGCATGGGGAGCGGTCGCTTATTTTAGCGGAACAGATAAGGAGAGTGACGCAGACAAGAGTTATCCACCAAACTCATCCCAAACGACCACCGATAATGACGAAGTTCCTCAGGACACTGCCACCGAAATAGACTCAACAATCACAGATAGCTCTACGCAGGGTGTATCCTCTGGCAATAATGCGCAGCACCCAGGTAGCTCAAATAGTGGCAGTCCTGCGCCCGCAGCAAAGCCGTATGACCCTAGTAAATGCGAACCTCTGAACAGTAACGCAATAAGTTTGCGACAGGCCGCAGACCAAAAGAAAAGCACCTACGACAATGCTTTTGCAGCACGTAAAAATTATGGCTATTTTTACAGCCAGTACGGTAATAGCACAGACGCGCAACAGGCATACGACAACCAAGAAACCCAGCTCGACTTACTGCAATCAGACTGGCAGGATGCGTTAAACAAAGGAAATGCGGCATATAGCAAGTATCAAGAGTGTCGAGCAAGTTTGTAAAACGCCCAGCCTTTCTACCCGTACTCACGCTAAAATAAGAGTATGAATAGCGATGCGACCATAACGGAGGTGGAACCGTCTACGAAGCAAGACGGTGAGATGTCGCGTCACGAGAATGGTAGGTTTGCTCTTGGTAACAATGCAAATCCCACTGGCAAGGGTGGATTTGGCGCACGGCCTCAAGACCGCAGTAGTGGCCATTGGAATAAAGAAGAGAGTATATCTTACTGGTATAACAAACTACTACGCATACCAGAAGACGAGTTCGATAAATTCAAGCCAGCTAGTAGCGCCCAGCGTATTGCTTGGACGAAGATACAAGCCGCTACGGGTGATGGTGAGTTTGCGCTGAAATGCACCAAGGAGATTACAGACCGCACAGAGGGTCGGCCGAAGCAGGATATAGATATGAATATCGAGAGCGACAATGCCGTGCCGCTTATTAAAGGGTTTGTGATACCTACGCTGCCAGAAGACTTTATTGATAAGGATATTATTGAGCAGGCGGGTGAAGAATTGGGTCGGAAGATACTAGCAAGTAAGAATTAGTAGGAGTCGCCTACCGCGTGTAAGTATGTTATTTAGGTATAATAAGACATACTATGCCAGACGAAAACCACCACAAATACCTATCAGTGCTTAGAGGCAATCAAGAGGTATTTTTGACTTATGTTATGCAGAGTGCAGAGTTTGAGGTTATCGAAAAAAAGCACCTAGACGGTGTATTTATGGGCGTTTATAGCCTACTCAAACGAGTAGAGGGTGACGACGAGTCGGCTCGAAAGGTTCACGCCTGTGCAGATGAAATTAGCGAGGTATTCAACATAAGCAAAGTGACTGCATTGAAACTGTTACTCGACCCGAAGCACCCTGTCTCATACAGCACAAGATACCTGCCGCATATCAAGCGTGAGGGTGACGAGATTGTATTGCGCCTCCACAGGAAAACAACAAAGAAAGATATAGATACCGTATGGCGGCTCGTAAAGAAGTTGCAGCAAGATATTGGGGGCTCTGGTGGCAAGCAATCTATTAACCCAGAGCTGGCGTATCTCATACATCGACAGCGCGTACTCAAGGGGCGAAAGATGGCAGATATATTTGATGACTACGCCCATAAGAGGCTTGAGGGTTATGAAGGCAAGTCGCCAACATTGAGCGAGAATGATTTTAGAAAATACTATAAAGGTGTTGTCGAGGGGCTATAAATAGCATAAATATAGACTGGATACTTTAGCTGCCGACAAACATACCATAGAAATATGGCCAGCAAACTGTATTCTTATGACAATAGCCCTACGAAGATGGGTTCACTTGTTGTCAGTGTACAGAAAGCTCGCAGGATACTGGGAACACTTGCACACTCTATGAGTGACGACCAAGTCAAAGACCTTATTTATTCTCTACATCTGTTAGCAAAAGAACAGCTGGTGTATAATGGTTCCAAGAATGACACAAAGGAATCTATACCAAACCTCACATAAAAAACGTGCTCTAGCGTATATTCGCATATCAAGCCAGCGTCAGATAAACGGCGAAAGTCCAGAAACTCAACTGCAAGCAATAAACAATTTTGCACTTAATAACGGCATCGAGATTGCCAAAACATTCTATGACGAAGCTAAAAGTGGCAAAAATACAGACCGCCCTGCACTTAAAGAGTTGATACAATATGCCGAGAAACACAAAGATGATATTGACCATGTAATCGTCTATAAAATGAATAGAGCCTCTCGTGATATGACAAGTTATGTGACAGGTTTTCTGTTACCCCTGAAACGACTAGGCATAACAATACGCTCTGCAACTGAGCCGACCGATGACAGCGCATACGGTCAGTTTATGGAAATGCTGAATGTGCTTGTTGGCCAGATGGACAACGAAACAAAGCGTGCTTTCACTGTAGATAATATGACTAACCTATCTCTACAGGGCTGGTGGCAAGCCCCAGCAATGGTTGGTTATGATACCCATAAGATACCTAACGAGGTCGGTAAGCTACGGCCGACACTCAAGCCGAACCCTATGGCTCCGCTCGTCAAGCAGGTGCTAGAACGTTTCTCAGAGGGTGATATAACAAAAGCAGAGCTTACTCGCTATGCTGCCTCCATCGGGGTACGCAGCAGGTATGGCAAAAAGCTAAGTGAAGACCGCATACACGCAATGATAAAGCACGCCATATACGCAGGTTACGTTGCCAACAGACAAACAGGCTGGGAGTTAGTGGATGGCAGACACGAAGCAATCATCTCTCGTGACACCTACGAGATTAACCAGAGGCTTCTATATGGCAAACGTAAAAGAGCTGGCGAAGTTCGTCAGAAGTTTAACCCCGACTACCCACTAAAAGGTCTCGTACTATGCCCTAATTGCACAAAACCTCTTTATGCGTCTGCACCGAAGACTGGTGCAGGAGGCAAATCACCACGCTATCACTGCTCCCGCCCTCAATGCAAAGGTAAATATAAATCAATCAAAGCCGATGTAATGCACGATGATTTTGAGAAAATGCTGCAACGTATCAAACCCGATGACAGGCTTTTGGCTTTATATAAAGAAGTGCTCGTTACAGAAGCCGCAAATCAACTAGGTAGCCTCAACGGAAAGATTAGTAAGGCTCGCAATCAACTCGACACTATCGCAGAAAATCGTCTTAGTGCTATCAAGAAGTTCAACGCCGACCAACTGACCGTCGATGAGAAAACAGAGCTAGTAAATGCATACGATGATGACAAAGTGACAATAACCGACGAACTACGCCAGCTAGAGCGTCAGCAGACAATACGAGAAACCGATATAGATGTTGCCCTTGAGATTATGCGAGATGTAGATAGGCAGTGGCTGCTTGCCTCACCAAGTGCTAGGGTAAGGTTCCAAAGCATATTATTCCCACAGGGGTTGGTATACGACTACGAAAACCACAGGTTTGGAACCAGCGAAATTAGTGCATTTTACAGAGTACTACCAACTAAAAAAGACTCCGAAGAACCTTCGAAATCTTTCTTGGTTGCGGGGGCAAGATTTGAACTTGCGACCTCTTGGTTATGAGCCAAGCGAGCTGACCGGGCTGCTCCACCCCGCGATACTCAATCTATAGTAACAGAGATGGCTATAATTTGCAAGTTAAAACGCAAACCGCACCGATATATACACAATCGCCCCAAATTCGACTAGCGAGCCGAGGGCGAGTAGCAGGTTGATGACATTGTGCAGTGTGCGGTGGGGGATTTTGTATTTGGCCAGTAGTAGCAGCCCTACAAAGCACACCCACAGGCCAATCACTTGCTGCAACAGCAGGTATTTGGCAGAAAAATCGTGCAAGTACATTTACTTTACCAATTTGCCGGCGGCTACGCGCACGGCTTCGCTCCAGCTTAAAAAGGCATGCGGGGTTTCGGCCACCTGGCGGGCGGTTAGGCCGTATTTTACGGCTAGGGCAAGTTCGTGGATGATTTCGGCGGCGTGTGGCGCTACTACAGTCGCGCCTAGCAGTACGCCGTTTTTGCCGGCCACTAACTTTACAAAGCCGTCCCTAAAGTCGCTGGTGTTGCTACGGGCCACAATGTTTAGTGGCGCTAGGGCGGTGGCGGCGTGTAGGTCGCGCTTTATGCAATCGTCTTCGGTAAAGCCAACGGTGGCAATGCCTGGAAAGGTAAAGGTTAGGCGTGGGGTGGCGGTGTAATCGGGGCTTAGCTGGGTTTTGTGGAACAGGTTGTGGGCGGCAATGCGGCTTTCTAGCAGGGCGGTGTGGGTGTGGCTACTGTGCCCCAGCACATCGCCGGCGGCGTAAATGTGGCGGGCGGTGGTTTGCAAGAATTCATTGGTTTTTATGCCGGTTGGGTCGTACTGTACACTAGCGTTTTCTAGCCCTAAATCTACAGCTGGCATGCGGCCGGTGGCCACCAGTATTTCATCTACCCGCACCGATTTTTCGGCCCCGCCGCGCAAAAAGGTTACGCGGTAGCCCAGGCCATCTTTTACCACGGCTACGGTGCGCGTGCCGGTAAGGCTGGTTACGCCTTTGGCTTCGCGTAGGGTGCGTTCAAATAGCTCACCTACCTCTTCTTCCTCTTTAGGCAATATGCGGGCGGCGATTTCGGCCAAGTACACTTTGGTGCCAAAAATGGCTAGTAATTGGGCGATTTCTACTCCCACAGTGCCAGCGCCGATGATGTACAGGCTTTTGGGTGGGCGGATCGATTCTAGCACAGTACGTGGCGTTAGGTAGGGCACTTTATCGATGCCGGGGATGTTGGGCGCCACCCAGTTAGACCCAGTGGCCACCAAAAAGTGGCTGGCCGATAAGTGTTTGCGATTGACTGATACTTCGTGCGGCGACAAAAAGTGCGCCCGGCCCTGGATAGTATCTATACCTTGCGATTCGTAAAATTTGCGATTGCCGGCCGCACCGGTGCGTTGCACGGCTAGGTCCTTCCAGGCGCGTAAGCTAGGGTAGTTGTAGCCTAAGGTGTTAGAGCGCAGGCCAAAGCGGGCGCCGTGGCGGGCTTCGTCGTACAGTTGAGCGGCGTGTAGTAGGGCTTTAGTGGGGATGTCGCTGTAGTTGGGTGAATCGCCACCAAAGGTATCTTCCTCTATAATTGCCACCTTTTTACCCTCGCGGGCGGCAATGGTAGCGGCTGCACTGCCGCCAGCACCGCTGCCGATAACTATTAGGTCGTAGTCAAATGTGGGTTTTTTAGCCATGGCGTTAGGTCTCCTTATATGATCTGTTTGTGGTGTTTATATAGGTATGCTGCATCGGGGTGGACTTTATCTAGAGCGGCGGTGGCGGCGCGGCGGATATCGGCAGTGGTGACTTCGGATTTGTTATCGGCCCAGCTTAGCACCACGTTGCACACATGGTCGGCGGTGTCTTGGGCATGGCCATCTAGGCTGCGCACACTTAGGCAGGTGGCGTAGATGCTGGCATGCAATTTGTCGCGATTAAATTGCTCGCTAGGGCGCTTGCCGCGGCGTTTTACTACATCTACCGCCAGTGCCATTAGTAGCTACCTCCGCCAGCTACCACAACCGTAGTTACTTCGGTAACGTACAAAAAGAAGCCTAAAATTATTAGCCCGGCACCGGCTGCAAATTGCAAAAAGCGCTTGTTGTGCTCGCGCCAACGCTGGATACGGCTGATGTTGTGGCCGCTGCCAATTAGGATGGTAACGACGATGATGCTAAGCGAGGCGACAAGCACATAGCCTAGCAGCCCGTACATTTGCAAACTGGGCGCTAGCGAGCGCATGGCCATGGCGGCCACGGCCAGGGGGGCAAATATAAACGGCAATTCGGCAATAACAGTGGTCAAGCCCAGGCTAAAGGCCTCGGCACTTAGCGTTGTGGCGCGCACGCGCTTGTCCAAAAAGCGGGCTAGGGCGCGCGGTATCCACAGGCTGGTGCCGGCCTGGTGGCGGTAGTAAAATATCCACACCGATAGCCCTACACCGATTAATATGCCGCAGGCGGTCGTCCATACCAGCAGGCTATCGCGCCAAATTGGCAGGGTGTCGGCTAGGTATAGGGCGGTACAGGCCAACAGGGTGGTAACGGTAACAACGCCGCCTAAAAAGGCGCCGACCAGCCGCAAAGCCTTTTTAGGATTAACCTTTTTGCCAGCGGTGTGGCTGGTAAGTAACGTGACCACACTAACGCTCAGCTGGAAACTAGCATGAATAAGCGCGGCGAGCGCAATTACAGCAAAGGTAGTCAGAGTATCCATGTTTGTTATCTTAAGTTCCTCTAGGTTAATTATACCATAAGCGTATATAGGTAAAGTAGTCACGGGGGTGCTATAATAAACACTAATGTACAGTAACCCAGTTAGGCTAACAAAAGCCCAATACCCGTTTAAAAATAAGTATATTTTGCTACGCCATGGCCAAACCGAGGCCAATAATAAAAAGATTTACATGGGTCGGCTTGACTATGATCTAAATGACACCGGCAGGGAACAGGCTAGGGCGGTTGAATTGCCGCTAAAGCCCGATTTAGTGTTTAATTCGCCACTAAAGCGCACCACCCAAACCATGGAAATCGTTGTGCCGGGGCATGAACATATGGCCGACAGCCGACTGATGGAAAAAGACGGCGGCGATATACAGGGCATGGCGTACGCTGACATTGCCGCGCAACACTCAGATATTTGGGATAGTTGGGGCCGGAAAGAGCTAGACGAAATTGTGCGCGACGCCTTCCCAAATGGCGAAAGTGACCTGCAGGTTGCGATGCGGCTGGAGGAATTTTTGGCGGAACTAGAAGCTAATTACGAAAATAAGGTTATATTGCTAGTGACGCACTCGGGTGTTATACAAGCGGCGCGTTATTTGCTGGGCGGCACAAAAGACGACATTTACCTTAGCACCATCGGCAATTGCCATATAGATTTGGTAGAGTAGGGCAGTTTTCTTAATAATCTTTCAAAAAGGTATTGCTTTTTTGTAAAGTTTGTGCTATATTAAATACATAAGCCAATAAAAACAAACAAAGGGCAATAAAAAATGGAATCAGAACTAGCAACTTGGAATATCCCCCGCACACTTAGCGATTTACGATCGTTTGTGGCTATGCGTGAGGATGCGAACGATACTGAAGATTTTGACTTTTAAAACAACCTATGTATTTGGCATATTTCGCGCCGTTCTAAGGTTAATCTAAGAATAATCATTACGGTTATGCTATACTACCTACAGTATATAAAGTAGGTAGTATTTTTATGAACGAGCCCGAAAAAAAGCAAATTCCAATTACCGATGCCGAGCATTTGTTGGAAGCTGATGATAATACCGACGCCCAAGCGCCAGTGGTGGCAGCCGAGCCGGTAGCCGAACCTGCCGTTGCCGCACCAGTGGTTGATGAAACTCCAGAAGTGCCGGTGAAGCAACTGCAAGAGCAGCCAGCTGTTGTTGCCGCCCCTACCCCGCCGCCACAAGCTGTGCCAAAAGAGGGCAATAGCGGTGGCGTGCTGGTGCTGCAGTGGCTGACCTATGCCTTTTGGTTTTGGTTTACAGTATCGATTAGCTGGCTGGCCGGCGTGGTAATTAACTTTTTTGTGGCCGGCAGCACAGACTATAGCGATTGGGGTTTGATATTGGCCTACCCGCTAGCCTCGGTGCTGATAATGCTGGCCATGGCGCTGGTGGCAGACTTCTTTTACGCTAAGCGCGAGCCAGCTAAAAAGGTGGGTGGCGCCAATGTAATTATGCTGCTACACGTGGTGCCATTTGTACTGATAGCGATTGGTTCGCTAGTGACGATTGTATTTTCGCTGATAAATATGACACTAAACAGTAGCCCACTATCGGGCAACGACGGCCCGCTGCAGGTAATGCTGGTAGCCGCGGTGGTAACTGTAGTGATAGGCTTGGCCGCCGCACGGGCGTTCTTTGGCAGTAAGCGATTGGTGCGGATAATTGCGCGCGTATCTATGGGTGTGATTGCCCTTGGGTTTATTATCGCTAGCATTGCCGGCCCGGCCGTCGAGGCGGTGCGCACCAAGGACGACCGGCTGATTGAGAGCGCCTTGCCATCGCTGGCTAGCGATATCCGTGAATATACTAGCGATAACGACAAGTTGCCCGCTAGCTTGGCTGATGTCACCCACACCAGCAGCTATTACGCCGAGGAGGTGCAGTTGCTAATAGATAGCGGCCTAGTGAAATATAAGGCAAATACTATACCGGCCGAGGATGGCAATAGCTATAGCCCCGAAAGCTCTGCTTATAGCGGTGTGTCGTACCGTTACGATAATGCCACACGCTATTACTACCAGCTGTGCACTACCTATAAAAACGAAAAAAAGGATACTTACAATTATAGCTATAACGAAAAGAACTACACCACGGGCGACACTGTCAGTACCTCGGCGTCTGACTACTACGGCTACGTGACCAGCATCAGCGCCCACCCAGCCGGCGACGTGTGCTACAACCTGTACGCCGATGGCGCGTCTAGCTACGACACCATCAAACCGATGGACGCAACGGAATAAAATGGCAAAGAAAAACGGCCACCGCATGAGTGGTCGTTTTTCTTTGGTAGCACTGACAGGGAATGATCCTGTGACCTCGAGCTTATGAGTCTCGCGCTCTAACCAACTG
>CAYVSX010000023.1:0-14260 GCA_964454245.1 uncultured Candidatus Saccharibacteria bacterium
AGGACACCAGGTTTTCATCCTGGCAATCCGGGTTCGATTCCCGGTGAGATCACCATAGAAAAAGCCTCAGGCATTTATGTCTGGGGCTTTTTCTATAGCTGGGTTTATCCAGCGAATTGAGCCCATCGCGGTTCGATAAAACCCGGCAAACTTATTTGCGACGGCGTTTTATATGTATATTCCCGGTAAAATCACCAAGAAAAATGAACCATCAATGGATGAGTCATTTTTCTTGGCTGATATTGCACAGTGAATTGAACCCGATTTTTTTGTGAAACAAAAGGAGTTCGGCGTAGCGAGTGAAATGAAAAAGTGTTTACATTTTTTCATGAACGAGCGGAGGAGCCAGCTTGCTGGCGATTTCTCCGCGAAATAACAATAGTAACCTCCAATAAATTAGCAAAAAATAAGGGTGGTGGCGCGAACATTGTTCACACCACCACCCTGTTGCGGGGGGTTAGCGCCGCTGGCTGTGCGAGCCACGGCCGGTCGATACGCCCTCGGGCGTGCCGTTGGTGCGGTCACGCTCTGGCCGGCCATGGTAGTGGCGGTCGTCGAACTTGGCCGTAGGCTTGGGCGCAGGCAGCCGCCAAACCGCCCGCTGCAGCGGCCGGTACTGGTCGATCAGCGACTGTGCCGCCTGCCAATGGCCGTGGCCGGAGTGATACCACAGCTGCCACGGCGGGATGTTGCCAATGGCACGCAACAGCAACATCGCCCTGGCGTCGGCCAGCACTTGCTTGGCCAACGTACCCCTGTAGCCATGGTAGGCCGCCGGCAGGTCGCGCAGGGTCACAAACCCGCGCCAGCTGCCGATGTTGGCGCGCACGTACAGCACCAGCTCCGCCAGGTCATCACTACCAGGCACAGCGTAATCGGGGCTTGTCTCCCGGCGCAACACACCGATAGTCTTGTACAGCGCCATCTTCTCTAGCCGGGCCAGCCGGCTGGGCTCAAACAGCTCTTCTAGCGTCTGCCCCGCTAGGTGCGTCACGCACCACAGGTTGCTGGGCAGTTCACGCTTTGGCATACTCACAAGGTACTTCCTTTTCGTCGGGGGTCGAAATTGGATACTCACATAGTACAATTTTTGCTACCTAAAAGCAACCATAGGCAACACTTTAACGACATACTAGCTACAGATGGGCTAAATTGTCGAAATTATGGTGTTATGAATTGACATTTTTTACATTTTGTGATAAAATGAAAGGGTCACGGGTAGGTAGAGTAGCAGCCACCTATTTTTGTTGGTACGTTAATAATCAGGCTATACCTTACTGTAGTAACCTACCGTCAGGGTGGCAGCAGAGTTCGCGAGCCTCGCGGCATCTGCTGCTACCCCGATGGTAGCAGAAGTGCAAGAATCAACGAAAGGAAGGAGGAGCGAAGTGAACTTCGTTCCGTCATCGACCATCTTCTGGGTGATCCCCAGCAGCTGGTGGACCATCGGCTTCTTCGCCATGGTGGCGCTCATCATCCTATTCTGGATGAATAGCAAACTGGAAGTGAAGCCGCCGCTCCTGACGGCCACCGGACTGACGTTCGGTGCGCTGATCGTCGGCACCGGCTTCAACCAGGCCGACATCGACTGGCTGGCCAAGGTGTGGGCCGTCACCAGCGCGCTCGGCGTGGTCGGCGTGGTGGCGTGCATCGCCGGCTGGATGAACCAAGGCAGCAACACCATCATCCGGTGGTCATACCTGGCCACCAGTGCGGTGGCGCTACTGTCGGCCCTGGTGCTGGCAGCCTGCGCCGCACCGGTGCAGCCGGCAGCCACCGCCAAGAGCGTGGCCGCCGAGAAGGCCAGCCTGGCCGCCAAGCTCGAGACCGAGCTGCGGGACCAGAAGGCCAAGACGGCGAAAGCCGTCGAGGTGTACAAGCAGGAGTGCAAAGCGCACCCCGGCTCGTGCGCCATGCCGGGCGGCAAGGAGCAATCCGACGCCGAGATCCTGAGCATCCTGATCAGCCGAGGCCTGGCGGCCACCGCCCCCGACCTGGACCCGAAGGCTGTCGCCAAGGTGCTGGCCGAATCTCTGGCCCAGATGGGCTGGCTGTCCACCGAGGTCAAGGTAGGCGGCAAGGTGGACTGGGAGGCCAACTCGTACGACGCCGGTGTCTATCCGGCTTCGGAGGGGTTGGCGCTCAAGTCGCAGGCCTTGCTGGCCGATTGGCTGGCTAACACCAAGGCTGGCCAGGCCGTGGCCGACGAACTGAGCGACCGCACACCCGACGCCCTGCACGGCCGCTTCCTGAGCGGCTTGGGCATGGTGCCGGTGCAGTTCAGCAGCGCCAGCTGCGGCAACGGCACAACCCTCTACAAAGAGGGCACGCTGAAGCCGGCCAAGGGCAAACAGTGCCGGCAGGCCGGTGACGTGTGGTGGGTGCCAGTGGCACCGACCGGTGCCGTCTACTGGGCGGCCGCCATCCGGGTCGACAGCGGCAACCCGCACGTCGACTACGCGCCGTTCCCAACGCACAACAAGAACGGAAAGCCCGTTCGCTGATTCTGCCCTCAAACTAGGTGCATCCGCCAGAACCCCCTGGCGGATGCACCTACATACAATAGTTACTACTGTTAAGGCATAGCTTGATTACTATAATTACCAGCCGTGACGCAGCTGACCGCTAGCAACTCTTAATAGGGGTATAACGCATGTATATATGCGTGGTGAGTACAGACACCACCTTAGAAATAGGGTGGTGTTTTCGTTATTAATCTTCGATAACCTTGATTTTTGGTGGTGTTGACAGCTTTTTAATCGACAGCCTAAAGCCAAAGGTGCTCCCCTTGCCTTCAGCCGATTCAAACACCACCTTGCCGCCATGGCCATCTATCACCTTGCGGGCTAGGTACAGGCCAATCCCGGTGCCATCGGGCCGTTGCTTGCGGGCGTTTTCGGCCCTAAAAAACTTGGTAAACAGCTTCTTTTGCACCACTTCTGGCACACCCATACCCTTATCTACCACGCGCAGCACGGCGTCGCCATCTTCTATGCTCAGCGTCACCTTTATCACCTTGCTTTCGGGCGAATAATAAATGGCGTTATCTATAAAGTTCATCACCACCTGGCGGATCTTGCCCTCATCGACATACAGCAGCGGGAACCGTGCCGGCGCCTTGTATTGCACTTTTATATCATGGCCAGTAGCAATCTGCTGGATCTGGTCGACCTCTTGCCGTATCACCTTGGCCAAATCCACCTGCGCCGCATCAATCATAAACTTGCCAGTTTGCAGGCGGTTGACGTTCAAAAAGTCGCCGATTAGATGCACCATACGCTCACTGCTAGTGTAGGCCTCGTTTAGCAGCTGGCGCTGTGCTGGTGTTATGTCGCCCACGTCGCCCTCTAGCACCATGCTTATGTAGCCCTTAATGCTGGTAAGTGGCGTGCGCAACTGGTGGCTAGCCATGCTCAAAAATTCATCTTTGGTTTCATCTAGCTCTAGTAGCCGTTGGTTCGAGCGCGTTAGCTCGCGGGTAGCAAAACCCACTCGCTCTTCCAGGTGCGTATTCAGGTCGCGCACCGCCTGCACCGAACGCGCGTTCATTATAGCTATCACCAGCTGGTTAGCAATCGTTTCTAGCAGGCGCACGTCGCGCGGTGTGTAGTGGCTATTTAGCTGCTCGCCCAGCAGCAAGTAGCCGATTGTTTCGTGGGTGCTTTTTAGCGGCAGCACCAGCGCCACATGATGCCTAGCCAACATGCGGTTTAGCTGCCGTTCCAATGGCTTTTCGTAGCGATCAGCCTTGCCTACCTCTAGCAGGCTAGCACCATGGACATCTACAAGTTGGCGCAGCAGCTCGTGCTCGTCGTCGGTTAAGGCGCTAAATTTGCCAGTATGCGCCAGCGCGTTATCGTGGTGGTCGCGGTACACCACTAGCATGCCACTGTTGCTTTTTAGCGTGCTAGTTATTTTTTCTAGCGACAGCTCTAGCACCTCGCGCAGCCGGGTAGTGCTGGTGAGCAACGCACCTAGGCTAGCTATAAATTCATCGGTATCGTAGGTATCGCGGTAAAACAGCCGGTCGGTTAGGCGGTCAAAAAACCGCTTAACCGGCTGAAACACAAAGGCCAGCACCAGCGCCGGCACCACGTACAAAAAGCTGATACTCACCGCCTGAGTATCGCCCGCGCCCAATAGCGGCAACGACAGCAATATCACCAAACCAAAGTACAGTAGCGACAGTACGCCCAGCGAAAACACATAGGCCGACGAGCGCACCAGCGCCAGTTTAAGGTCAAACAGCTGGTGACGGGCAATCGCCAAATATACCATCGGCACAAATATAAATAGACACAGCGGCCCTGCCCAAATCAGCGAATAATTACCCGTGGCCGGCAAAAACAGGTTAAACACCATGCCCACCGTACCCGCCCACATATAGGCCTGGGCAATTGTACGCAGCTGCGCCGCCCGTCGCTTAGCCAGGTGGCCTATGCCAGCAAAGTACAAAAAATAGCCGATTGTAATAACAAAGTAAACAACGAAGTAGGTGATGTAGAGCTGGTAAAAGTTTACATTAAGTACGGCCGTATTAGGCACTCCAACACTGACTGAAGATAGTAGCAAATGGGGCATTGCGCCGATACTCACCATAAGTGCGACGGCCGGCAGCACGGCAACCCAATATGCCACCGCTCTTAGCTTGCCCACCAGTGCCAGTGCTGTTAGTAACATAAATAAAGCGATACCCGCAGCCGCAATGTAGTACACTTGAGCAGCAATCAGCAAGGAATTTTCATTGCTCGATATCAAAAAAACACCCACGCCTATAGCCCATAATGCTGTAGAAAGTGAAGTGCCAAAAAATAACCACGAAACCAACCGCCTAGGTTGCCCCACCAGCACCATTAGTCCCAAAATAGCAGACAGCATGCCTGCCAAAAATAGCAGTATAATTACCACTACTTTAGTGTACTAATCTTTGTGTATAACGTAAATAGCATAAACGTTATCGTCGGGGCAATGTACGTCAATTTGGCCCTCTAGGCCAGCCTCGCGTATCAGCTGCACCATTTCATCCACCGAGCGCGGCTGGATGTGCGGCCACTGAATAGTGTTCAGCGTAAAACCGAGCTGCGGATGAGTATCACGCATGTTACCGACAATCAACTGACCGCCCGGCGTTACTAATTCAAATGCATTATGCAAAAAGCTCCGCGCGCCAGCCATGCCACGTTTAGTTTTTATAACGTTACCGTAGGCGTATTTCCAGTCGCCTGGCTTTAGGTATTCCAGTATTCCTACCGCGTCCACCATATCAAACGATTCGGCTGGCAATTTGTTACCCATCCGTAGTATATTGCTGTAAAAACCAGCCTTTTCGTCGCGCTCGGCAGCTATGCCGTTAGGGTTAAGGATATTCATACGCTTAGTGGTTACATTGTCAGCAAAGCCAGCTTGCTGGGCGCCGTTCATGGCTAGTGTGAGTGCTTCTTTTTGGATGTCCACCAAGGTTACATCGGGCACTACGGCATCAGATTCACGAATCCTATCTAGGGCGACCATGACTGGCTGGGCGGCGCCACAACCTAGGCTAACCCATTTACGCCTATTGTCTGGTGCGCGCAGTACTTCGCCCACCACAATATTTTTCATTACCTCGGCGCGGCTACGTATACCAATCGCATCGTAAATATTGCTCATCCATTGGCGCATTTCGGCCGTGAATTCCTTACCGTTTGCCAGGGTGGTGATTTCAGGATTATACAGTGGCTCTAGCGCTGCTGCAGTTGGCACTAAGCTATGCCACTCTGGGAAGCCGGGTAAGTTCTCATACATCCAGCGCGTCGCTGGGTTATTGGTGTCAATATCGCCTGGGCGTTTGCGCGCTATATCAATGCTTGAGTCACCGTAATAACCTTCGGCCTCGCGCTGGCGTAATTGAGCGGTTATCTGTACAAACTCGGTGTTATCGATATACGGATCCACGACATGATGGTCATACACCGTCACGCGCCTGTCTGCGCCTTCGGCTTCATTTTTAGGTATCGATAGTACTTCTGTCATAGCTTTCTAATTCCATTATATCCCACATTACCCACATTTGTCAATATGGACGCTTGGTGGTATACTATAAGCATGACCAAAATCGCCATAATCGAAGATGACGCTGTAATTAACCAAATGTACCGCATGAAGTTTGAGGCGGCTGGGTTTGACGTTGCTACCGCCAGCGACGGCGAGGCCGGTGTGGCTATGGTAGAA
Source organism: uncultured Candidatus Saccharibacteria bacterium (assembly GCA_964454245.1). GTDB lineage: Bacteria > Patescibacteriota > Saccharimonadia > Saccharimonadales > Saccharimonadaceae > Saccharimonas. The sequence goes on from CAYVSX010000023.1 coordinate 6,211, forward strand.
AAGTTTAAGCCCGCCATCATACTGTGCGACTTGCAAATGCCCCACATGGACGGCACCGAGGCACTATCTATCATCCGCAAAACCGATCTCGGCGCCAAAGTGCCAGTTATCGTACTCACCAACCTCGGCCAAGAGGAAGCCCCGGCTCAGCTAAAAAACCTCAATATCTCTAGTTACATCGTCAAGGCCGAACTCACCCCCAGCCAAGTCGTCGCTCGGGTAAAAGAAACTCTCGGGATTAGCTAGCCGGCAAGGCGCTGTTTAGGGTCGCAAAGTAATCATCTATAAACTGCTGCTCGGGGATAGCTGTCACTATTAGCGCGTTGTCGGGCTCTTTTTGACTAAATGGCCGTTTATCAATCAGCGTCATGCCGTAGGTAAATTCACCCTTGGTTTCCACCACAACTGCCGCGCCACTAACTTCACACACCTCTGGCCGCATCACAAAGTAGGCAGCTAGCGCATCATACATCAGCGCACCACGGGTAGATAGCTCGCTACGCTGAATATTTTTGATGTACGGCGCCAGCGCAGATTGCAACTCTGTGCGTACTGCGTCATTTTTTATGCGCGCAAATTCTTCTATCGGCACCTGGATTTCATTACAAACATCCAGCGGTATGTAGGTCTTTTTTACCGGCAGCTCGGCCACAATCGCCGCCGCGTCGGGGTCTACACAAATGTTAAATTCGGCCACGCGGTTTTTATTGCCCGGCACGTCAAACGCGCCACCCATTATCACCAGCTCCTTTACCTGCTGCATGATTTTGGCGTCGCGCTGGATAGCTTGGGCGATGTTGGTTTGTGGCCCCAAAATTAGCAACGTAATTTCGCCCGGGTTTTCACCCACCAGTCGCAATATTTCATCTACCGCTTGGCCATCTAGCGGCACTTGCTGGGTAATGGTTGCACCGTCCAGCCCCGATGCTCCGTGCACATTAGCCAGCACCTGCTGGCGCACCAGCGGCTTATCGGCGCCCGAATACAGCGGTATGCCCGGCTGCCCCGCCAAGTTTAAAATATGCTTGGCGTTATTAGTGACGTTTTGGATGGTCGAATTGCCAGCCACTGTCGTCACAGCGCACACCTCAATATTTGGCGCGGCGCACATCAGCAATATCGCCAGTGCGTCGTCGTGGCCTGGGTCGGTATCGATAATTAGCTTTTTGTTAGTCATAGCAAACCTCCTTGCTGTAATTTTTTAATGGCTTCTACTATATTCGGCGCCGTAAAATCAGCGCTCGACCGGCCATTGCCTATGCGCACCGTACGTATACCTAGCCCGCTAGCCGGCATGATATCAGTGTGTTCTTGGTCACCAATCGACACTACTTCACTAGCAAGCTTGCCGTGAGTATCAAGTATCTGCTGAAATGCTAGCGGGTTGGGTTTGCGGATATCCGGCTCGCCAGTATATATGCGGTCGCCAAATATATCGGCCACACCCATATGCTCTAGCACTCTGTCTACCCATACCCGCGGCGCAGCGCTCAGCAACACTGCATCAGCATCAATAGCTTGCAACGCTTCGCGTATGCCAGGTTCAGGCACGATAAATTCGGCCGGGTCTAAGTCCCACGTTTCGGCAAAAAACCGCATGCGGTCAATCCCAAATTCACGCTCTAAGCCCAAGCTTATTTGGCCGTCAAACTTTTCACTCAATTCGGCATAGCGGCGCAACGCTTCGGCCTCATCTAGGCCAAACTCACGGCCGATAAACTGCTGCACATTACGCTGAATTGCCTGCCCAAACGGCACTTCCATAAATGTACCGCCGCCCGGAAACTGATACAATGTACCGTCCATGTCAAATATGATTGCTTTTACCTTTTTCATAGCTATGCCCCTAAAAGCTCTTTAACTATTTGCTCATAAATTGCCTGCACCGTAGCAAAATCACCTAGGCGGGCGCACTCGTTGGCACCGTGACGGTTGTCGCCACCCACGCCTACAACATAGGTTGGCGAATCAATTGTCGCCGCTAGCATTTGCACATCTATAAAGCCAACGTATTGCGGATTAGCTGACTGGTACTTGGCGCCAGCTTGCTTGTAACATTGCTGTACTAGACTAGTCATGTCGCTATCATACGACCCAGGCCAAGCCGCCAGATCTAGCACTACGTTTAGCGATTTTACCGCCAAGCCACACTCACTAAATGCAGTGCGCAGCAAGCGCTCGGCCTCGACACCATTTAGACGTGGCGCGGCTGGGCGTAGTTCTAATATGCACTCGGCGTAGTTCGGTATCACATTACCTGCCCGTTGCATATCCACCGGCTGGTTAGTATTTTGCACCGCACCACCGCGTAAGTAAGCCACGTTCATGGTGCTTTCGCCCAAGTCCGAAGCGTATTCGGGCAACTTGGCGTTCAGCAATTGCATACAATCCATCAGTTTTGTAATGGCGTTCACGCCATTAGCCGGATTGCTGGCGTGACCACTTTTGCCCACCACTTCCATATCAATTTTCATCACACCACGGCAGCCACTCAGTACCTGTAGGCCACCATCTAGCGATATCACCAGTTTGGGTTGGTTGGTTTTAGTAATTACTTTATCCTTTAGTAATTGCTCCATGCCGGCAAATTCATATTCTTCATCGATATACAGCAGCACGGCGATTTCGTCCAGCAACACTTGATCCACCTGTTGCAATGCCACTAGTAATGCCGCAATCGATCCCTTCATATCAGCCACACCCAGACCATACAGTTTGCCGTCTTTTACGGTTGGCTGTAGTGGGTCGGTTAGCCAACCGTCGCTTGGCTGCACGGTATCAACATGCCCCACAAATACCAGCCGGGGTGATTTTTTGCCCAGCAAATATAGGTTTTCGCGGCCATCAGGTAGGGCAGATTTTTGTACCCGTAACTGCGGTAATTTTTTAGCTGCATAGGTGGCTAAAAAGTCAATTACTTCTGCCTCGTTTTGAGTAGCCGAAACATAGCTAGGTATAGCGACTAATTGCTGCGCCAGCTCGATTGTTTTACTTGTCATAATTATCTCCTAATCGGTGAGTAAATTTTCCAGGTCATTTAGCGACCCGGTGGTTGTTTCGCCGGTTTGCATATCTTTGATAGATAACATGCCGGTGGCTAGTTCGGTTTCGCCAATCACTACCACGTAGCGGCAGCCCATACGGTCGGCGTAGCGAAACTTCTTTTTCATAGCGCCGGGCTCGGTATGTGTGATGGTCGCGGCACCACGGGCACGCAACCGCGAGGCCACCTCTAGCGCCCGCGGGATTGCAGCGTCATCTAGCGGCATGACTATTACTTTAGCCAGGCTTTGCTGGGTTGGTTTTATCACGCCGGCTTCCATCAATTTGTAGAAAAGTCGCGATAGGCCAATCGAAATCCCCACGCCCGTTAGCTTGGTGTTAGTGTAGTTGCCCGCCAAATCATCGTAGCGGCCGCCCGAACACACGCTGCCCACGCCGGGCAGGTCGTTCAGTATCGTTTCGTACACCGTGCCAGTGTAATAGTCTAGCCCACGGGCAATTTTTAGGTCTATCTTAAAGCGCTTTTCGGGCACGTTCATAGTGCGTAGTGCCGCCACCAGCTGGCGTAATTTTGCTACACCATCGGTAAAGGCTTCGTTATCTATGCCCAGCGCCTCTAAACTTTTTAGCACGTCGTCGTTGCTGCCGCTAATTTCGGTAAAAGCCAGTACTTTCTCGACTTGCTGGCTATTTAAGCCAACATTGGCCAGCTCGGCCACTAGTTCATCGCGAGTGATTTTTTCCATTTTATCAATCACGCGTAGCACCTGGGCCGACACATCGGCTAGGCCAATGCCGGCAAAAAAGCCGTTTAGCACCAAGCGGTTATTCAAGCGGATGGTAAATTCGCCAAAGCCAAATTGTTCAAACACTTCGTTTATCACGGCCGGGAACTCGGCGTCAATTATCGGGCTATCGCTGCCCAATACATCAATGTCGCACTGGTAGAATTCGCGGTAACGCCCCGCCTGGGCACGCTCGGCCCGGTGCACTTTGCCAATGTGGTAACGGCGAAACGGGAACACCAACTGGCCCTCGTGCTCGGCCGCGTAGCGAGCTAGTGGCACGGTTAAGTCAAAACGCAGGCTCAAGTCATTTTTGCCGCGGGTAAAGCGGTACATTTGCTGCTCGGTTTCGCCGCCACCTTTGGCTAGCAATACTTCGCTTAACTCTAAATCGGGCGTATCAATCGGCGAATAGCCATACTTTTCGTAGGTACTACGAATAATATCTTGCATGCGGTTAAACTCAATTTGCTCGGCCGGCAAATACTCGTTAAACCCGCTAGGGCGGCGTGGGGTGGTTATAGTCTTTTTCATTATTCAATGCTCCTTAGTTAACATCAAAAAGTTGCTAACCAAGGAACGAAAGGAGAATAAAAAAGACTCTTCCGCGGTCCCATCCTTGTTCTTTGCGATATTACTATCGTAAAGCTCTCAGTGACCGGCTCGTGCTATTTCTAGCGATTTCGGCTTGCCTGCTTTACGGTTGGCCTCCGTAGCGCATTTTACGCTCAGCTTGCCCTGGCGTGACTAGGGCTCAAATGCTTTATACTTTGGTTATACGCCTATGTAAATGCTTTGTCAATAGCCTATTGGCTACAATTTACCGGCACGATGCAGGCAGGCTTCGATTAGGTGGTCGAACAGTACGGTGTAGGTGAGGGGGCCGACGCCGCCCTTTGTTGGGGTGATCGTTAGGTCGTCGCGCTGACGTACCTCGGGCGATAGGTCGCCAACTATTTGGCCGCTTTCGCTAGCAGTGCCGGCATCTACAATTGCCGCACCTGGCTTTAGGTCGTCGCTTTTTATCAGCCGCGGCACACCTGTGGCGGTCACTATCACGTCGCTGGCACGCAATACTTCACTCACGTTTTCCGATGCTTCATCTAGCACGGTTACGGCTAGCCCGCGCTGCTTCCACATTGCTGCTAGCGGCTTGCCCACTAGCTTGCCGTGGCCAACAATGGCAATGTGTTTGCCATCTAGTTCGACATTATAGCCGGCCAGCAACCAATCGATTGCTTGGGCGGTGGCGCTGGGGTAGCCGGCATTTACGCCTAGGCCGTCAACATCTTTATTTGAGTCAATGCTATTGCATATGTCATCAATTTGACTTTTATCTGCCAGTGGTAATTGTACAATTATTCCGTGAATATTTGAGTCAACATTTGCGCTAGCAATGTAGTTTTTCATATCGCTTTCGGGCACGGTTTGCACCGCAACTTCTATAGCAATATCGGCCGCATAGGCCACCTTCATACGCACGTAGGTGTCTATCACCGCGCCGGCCGAGGGGCTTTTAATTATCAGCAATTTAGGCACAATTTTATGCTCTTGGCGCAGGTTGCGCACCTGGCGCAGCTGGCGCTCCTTAATAAATCCTTGTAGTTCTAGCCCGTTCAATATTTTACCCATGCTATATTCTGTCCTTTCGGTCGTCTATAAATGCCCCCCACTGGCGCACCAGGCGCAGCACTGTCTTCATCGGCAACTCTATCACCATGTCTAGTATCATGGCCACAATGTTGATTTTGGCATATTTTTCGCTCATCCACTGCCCCACCACCACAAACGGCAGGTATATCAGGTCGCGCAAAAAGGTCAGGCCGTTGCTAGCCGAGCGCACTACCTCTAGCTCTCGGATAAGCCGGCTAAGGCGAAAGCCCAAAAAGCTGGCGGCCGAAAAGAACATCAAAAAAATGCCGATATGTACTAGTGAAAAGCCAATCATCAACAGCAGCCACATCACACCGCCAAACACCACCAGGCTAGACAGCACATACACCACCGAAAACACCGAGCTGTAGCTACGGCCGGCAATGCGCGACTTTTCTAGCGTCACACGCTCACCATATAGCATCACATCGGCGCGATCTACCAAAGCATTGGTGTTGGCAGCCCCAGGCAAATTAAGCGTTAGGCGCAGCGCCACCATATATAGCGGCGGGAAAAACAGGTTTATTATCAGTGGCAACCACACAATACTACCGTGCGCCCAGTAATCGTACGGCACTTCAATGGCGATACCCACCAAAAACTTGGTGATAATCAGAAATATCACACTGCGCACAATCGCCCGGTTGACCTTTTGTGATATTTGCGAATATTCTTTGTTGACCTGCTGCTCAAAAGCATCTAAAAATGCGTCGGGGCGCGGCAGCAGCTGCAGTATATCAGGCTTGTCTTCTATCATGCGGCGGATGATACGCAGCGTCGCACCCTGGCGGTCGATTACACGGTACAATTTATCCTCTACCGTGGTGGCTAGCAGGCGGTCAATGTGCTGATTGTAGGCGATGTAGCGCTCTAGCTCGTCGGCACCCACCTGGTAGCGCACCATTAGGCCGGCGCGGATGGTGGCGATGTCGCTTTTTAGTAGCGCTTTGTGCACGGCGGCAAACAGCGCGGCTGCAAAATCATCGTCATCTACCTTGCCAAAGAGTTTTGGGTCGTTTGCGATGGTCTTTTCAAAATACGAATAGGCAAAATTGATAAACGCCACATCTTGCGGTGCCGGGCTGATGATGCGCGCCGCCTGCACACTTAGGGTATCAAGTAGCCACTTGGTAGACGTATCGGGGCTGATGCCGCGGCGACGCTGTAGCTGCTCATAGGCGGCGTAATGCTCGGTGGCCAAGGTGCTCACGATATCTAGCTGGCTTTTTACCAGCGTATTGTTGGGCACATAGCCGGCCAGGGTCAGCTCTACCGCCAGCTCGTTGCCACTGGCGTGCACCAGCTGCTCGTCGCGGGTAACAAATAGCTGCTTAAAAAAGCGCCGGATGGCACTTTGCAGCAGCAAATGCTCCTCGGTGTTCTCGGCGGCGTTGCGTAGCTGCTCGTAGGCGGCGATTAGCGCCCCGCCGGCACCCACAATATTCACCTTTTCGGCGTGTTTAGCAGATTGATCTGCGGCATCGCGGCTGACATTGGCGCTATCCAGCCCCGCCAGCAGGTAGTGGCCAATTGTATTTAGTTCTCGCATATCTCTGTTCATTATACATTAATTTGCAATTTTATGTAATTTGTGCTATAATGGAATTAGTGTGTGGCATCCCGCCACCATGTACCAAGCGGAAGGAGGCCAGAAATGGCCAATATCAGCATCATCAATGGTCGTGTATTCATCAACGGCCAAGAGGTGAAACAGCAGCAGCGTGACACGGTGCAAGATCCGAACCCCGAACCCAAGGCGTTCATCTACCCAGACACGCCCCTGCTGGCGCTCGACCTGTCGAGTGCCAAGGTTGCGATCAAGCGACACGCCGAACCCGGCGTTCGCGTAGTCGTCGAAGGCTCTCAGGCCTTCATCGACTCCGTCGACATCAGGGAGCGCGGCGACGCCCTGGTGATCAATGAGTCCTACAGCCCCCCGAGCTCATCGTTCGGCAGCGTCGTCATCTCGGGTGGCATGTCGATCGTGAACGGCGTGGTCAGCTATGGCTGCGATGTCGGCGTCATCACCATCGAGGTTCCAGACAACGTGGGGCTCGAACTCGTGAACCGTGGCACCGGCAACGTTACTGTCGAGCCGCGGCTGACGTCCATCAACGCCACCCTCAAGGGAACCGGCAATCTCAAGGTCGGCTACTGCAAGGGTGACGCCTACGTCAAGAGTTCCGGCACGGGCGATGTCCGTATCAACGACGGCAACGTGAACGGCCTGATCATCATCGACTCCGGTACCGGCGACGTCTACTATGGCGGAAGTGCGGGTACCATCCATGTTCGCAACTCCGGTACGGGCGATGTCAATCTGACCGGGGCTGTGCATGACGCTAAGCTGCGCGCCAGCGGCACCGGTGACATCCATGTGCACAAGGCGACCGGCGAGGTCACCAAGCACAACACCGGCCTGGGCAAGATCCGGGTCGGCAAGTAACCCCTGGGGGTTACCCTGTAGTAGGTTACGGCCTCCGGGGTAACTCCCGGGGGTCGTTTAATTATTAAATCTTTACATTTACAGTGATATGCGCTATAATTTTGTGAGTTATGGGCCAGTAGCTCAGCTGGTTAGAGCACCTGCCTCTTAAGCAGGGTGTCGA
>CAYVSX010000024.1:0-12477 GCA_964454245.1 uncultured Candidatus Saccharibacteria bacterium
CCGCCGAAACATCTCAGTTCTGGCATTTGGTGCTAAAATGGGTTCTAGCGTGGGCGTAAAAACTCACCATCAAAATATCTCCGCATATGCGGAGATATTTTGATGGTAATTTAGCTTTATTTTTTACTTGTTTCGCTAAACGCAATTGCCTGCGCGGCGGTACTGCCAGCTAGGTCGCTGGGTAGTACCACAAGTGTTTTTTGGCTAGGTTCGCTGGCCATTTTTTCTAGCGTTTGCAGGGTACGTATGTTCATACCGCCGGCAGATTTTGCCAATATATGCGCTGCATCGGCAATACCTTGCGCAGCTGCCTTTTCACCTTCAGCCGTGATGATAACCGCACGGCGTTCGCGCTCGGCTTCAGCTTGCTTGGCCATGGCGCGCTTCATATCACCGGGTAGTTCAATATTTTGCACCTTCACGCTCTCTACGTTAATACCCCAATTTTCGGTTTGTTTATCGACGATATCTTTAATTTGGGCACTCACCTCTTCGCGCTTAGATAGCAGCGAGTCTAGATCGACATTACCCGACACATCGCGCAGCGCCGCTTGGGCAAACTGGCTGGTAGCATACACGTAGCTAGCCACCGAAAGCACCGCCTTGGCTGGTTCAGTCACGTTAAAGTACACCACAGCATCCACATTTACCGTCACGTTATCTTGCGTAATCACCTCTTGCTTCGGGATGTCGATTGTGTTGGTGCGGATATCGACACGTAGCAGCTTCTGGAACACCGGTATCACATATTTTAGCCCCGGATCTTTAATACCCGAAAACTTACCCAACGTCAGTACCACACCACGCTCATACTGGTTTACCACCTTAATACCGCTTAGCAAAAATAACGCTACAAATATAAATACCGGAAAGCCCAAGCCTAATATGCCAATAATTATTTCCATATATCCTCCTTACAATAACTCTTGTACTAATTATAGTACAGCTGGTACTAAATACCCAGCTAATACTTTGTCGTCCCGCATTTATTGCGGGATCTAGTCATAATTAATTAACTTTTTCACTGGATTCCGCAACAAGTGCGGAATGACGGCTACTAAGTTAGCGCATTTGTGATGAGTTCGTCGATAAGTGCTGGGTAATGCAAGCCAGCGGCGCGCCACAGCTTAGGGTACATGCTGATATTGGTAAAGCCAGGCAAGGTATTTACCTCTAGAACGTATGGCGTGCTGCCCTTTAGCAAATAATCTACCCGCGCTAGGCCGCGGCAGCCCAGCACCTCGTACACTTTGTGTGATGTTTGGCGAATCGCCACCTCGACACTTTCGGGCAAATCCACATTAGTCAGCACCTGGGCGCTACTTTCGTCGCTATATTTATCGTCGTAATCGTAAAATTCGGCTCCGGTTACAATTTCACCCACACCACTCACTTTGTGCCCCGGCGGGTTGCCCAGTACGGCAGTTTCTAGCTCGCGGCCGATTATGGCCTCCTCTATTAGCACCGTATCGTCGTGCTGTAGCGCCAATACAATAGCCCGTGCCAGCTCGGCAGCATTTTGCACCCGGCTTACCCCCACCGAACTGCCCGAGCGCGATGGCTTAACAAACATCACCTCGCCCAAATCTTCCGTCAGCTGGCCATACTCTGGCTGCTTGCTGCCGCGGCGGTGAATATAATATTTAGCAGTTTTGATACCATTAGCGACTAAAATTTGCTTGGCCGCCGCCTTGTCCATACACACCGCGCTAGCCGTTACATCACAGCCAACTATTGGCACATGGGCCAGCCGGGCCAGGCCCTGCACCGTGCCATCTTCGCCATTTTTGCCATGTAGTATCGGCAATATCACATCAGCATGCACCACGCCGTTGCCCGGTATGGTCATAAAGCTACCCGTGCCCGGCGCCACCAGTAACTGCGAGCCACCGTGGCGCTCTAGGTTGTCTTTCCATTCATCTAGCAGCCACCATTTGCCGCCGCGGTCTATGTAGCATAGTTTCACCTGGTATTTTTCGCCGTCCATGGCCGCATACACATTGCGGGCACTCATAATAGATACATCGTGCTCGGACGATTCCCCGCCGAATAGCAATAGGACGGTGGTTCGTGTCATACCACTAGTGTAGCACACTTGGTAGGTGATACACTGGTACTATGCGTTTTGACTCTTTTCGCCGGCGGATGGTACCGCTCTACATTGGGCGTTTTTTATATTGCCTGGTGCTTTGGTACAGCATAGAAAAATTATTCATGGTAAGTATCGGTTTTAATGACGGCAGTATCGCCATTGTAATTGCTATTTACGCATTAATGTCGGTGCTAATGGAGGTGCCATCGGGCGTACTGGCCGACCGCTGGAGCCGCAAAGGCGTGCTGGCGCTAGCCGCATTTTGCCTAGCTGTGTGTAGTTTAATTGGCGGCTTTAGCTATGGCGTACCGCTATACATAGTTTCGGGGATTTTTTGGGGATTTTTTGACGCACTATGCTCGGGCACCGATAGCGCAATTATCTACGATGTGCTAGATGAAGAGCGCGGCAGCACGAAAGACTATGAAAAAGAGTACGGGATTTACCAATTTATCGGCGGCGTAGCCTACATTATTGCCGGGCTTTTGGGCGGCGTGATTGGCGACGCACTTAGTTTGCGCGCCGATTACTTTTTAACTGTTCCGATTGTGCTAGCGGCGGCGCTGATTACCCTACGATTCCGCGACAGCACCAAGCACCAGCAATCGCAAGACGCCCACCTGCGCCAACATTTGGTCGAGACTTTTGGCGCCATATTCAAAAATCGCAACCTCATTTTTATCCTCATCACCATGTTCGCCATTAGCCTAGCCAATGGCCTGCTGGGCGAGATGCACCAGCTGTGGTACATAGCGTTAGCTGCACCAGTGCTGTTTTTCGGCGCGGCTGGGTCGATAATTAACGCCACTTGGGGGTTTGGCGGCCTGCTAGCTCGCTATCTTACCACCAAGCGAACGGTTTTGCTGTCGCTCAGCATTATCGCCGCGATGTCACTAACGTTAGTTTTTATGCGCAATATCTACGTAATATTAGTAGCACAGTTTATATTTATGATGCTAGCCAACGCCACCAGCACCGCCATGACTGGGCAAATGCACCGCCAGCTGCCATCGCACGTGCGCGCCGGTGCCGGCTCGGCCGCCAATACCGCCATGCGTTTGGTAAACATACCTACTGTATTGCTGTTTGGCTGGGTGGCGCACAATTACAGCGTTTTTGCTGCCGCTTGGATTGTTGTTGCCTTGATTATTGTAGCTTTGTTTTCGGAGCTTAATTCGCGATTCCGTAAGCAGCCGAGTACAATATAGCCTATGACACGTGTGCCACTAGCCGAGCAAATGAGGCCAACGTCGCTGGATGAAGTTATCGGGCAGACGCATCTTTTGGGTGATGCCGAAATTTTGCGCCGGATTGTAAAACAAAAAGAGCCGGTGAGCCTGATTTTGTGGGGGCCGCCCGGCACCGGCAAAACCACGCTGGCAAGGATAATCGCCAAGGAAGTCAACGCCGAATTTATTGAGCTATCGGCTGTCACCAGTGGCAAAAAAGATGTTGAAAAGGTGGTGGAGCACGCCCGGCAAAATTGGAATTTGAATTTGCGGACGATTTTATTTGTAGATGAAATCCATAGGTTTAATAAAGCCCAGCAGGACGCTTTTTTGCCGCATGTTGAAAGCGGTCTAATCACCCTGATTGGTGCCACCACCGAAAACCCCAGCTTCGAAGTCATCACACCGCTGCTCAGCCGCACCCGTGTGCTGGTGCTGCAGCCGCTTAGTAAAACCGAGATTACCGGCATATTGAAGCGGGCGCTCAAGCAACTAAAGCAAGCTAAAAACGTCACGCCAAAAGCCCTAGATTATTTGGCCGAACTTAGCGGTGGCGACGCCCGCGTGGCGCTGGGCAACCTAGAACTAGCCCTCAGTTTTGGCGAAAAAGTCACACCCGATGTCGTCAAAGCCGCCGCCCAAAAAAAGGTGCCCGGCTACGACAAAAAAGGCGACATGCACTACGATGTGGTGAGCGCGTTTATAAAAAGCATGCGCGGCAGCGACGTGGCCGCCACGCTATACTACCTTAGCCGCATGATTGACGCCGGCGAAGATCCAAAATTTATTGCCCGGCGCATGGTAATATTTGCCAGCGAAGATATTGGCCTAGCCGGCAACGGCGCGCTGAGCCTAGCCACCGCCACCTTTCAAGCTGTCGAGCGTGTGGGCATGCCCGAAAGCAACTACATGCTATACCACTGCGCCACCGCCTTGGCTCGTAGCGAAAAATCGCGTGAAATCACCGACCTAATGCATACCGCCAAAGCCCTAGCCCAAAAATACCCCGATGCGCCAGTGCCACTACACATCCGTAACGCCCCCACCAAACTCATGAAAGACCTCGGCTACGGCAAAGACTACAAATGGCAAGCCGACTTCAAGCACAGCAAAGGCTTTTTACCATCAGACATCATCGATTGACAAAGCCCTCATGCGCATGCCACAATAGTAAGTAGCATAAGCGCTTACCAGGAGGTTAAAAAGTAGCATGAGTATTGCCACCCGTCGCATGTCGCGCAAAAATGCGGCCTATGCTATTACCGATTTTACCGCCACTGGCGTATCCACTGCACAAATAAATTTAAGCTGGCAATATGACGGCCCCGAACTAGCCAACTACACCCTGCGGCGCGGCGGTGAAATAGTGGCGACGATTGATGGCAGCGCCACCAGCTATAGCGACACCGAGCTAATGGCAGGCTTTATCTACACCTACACTTTGGTGGGCAACTTTGCAAGCGGCAGCAGCACTAATACCGTAACGGCCACCGGCCAAACCGAAGGCGGCTCCATACCCAAAGTTATGCCGCTGGGTGATTCTATCACCGACGGCTTAGCCTACGCCGGTGCCTACCGCCGCTACTTGTGGCAAAGCCTAGTTATCGAAGACGGCTACTCATTTGATTTTGTCGGCACGCAATCTAACGGCACAGCCGAGTTGGGCGACTGGAATCACGAAGGCCACTCGGGCTACCGCATCCGCGATATCCGCGACAATGTTGACAACTGGTTTGCCGCCAACATGCCCGATGTTGTGCTGCTACTAATTGGTAGCAATGATGCCGAGCAAGATGATGACATGGCAAATGCGCCAGCCCGGCTGCAAGAGCTAATCGAACACATGAACGATTTGCGCCCCGGCATAATTACCATTCTATCCACCGCCACACCCGAAGCCGGCGAGCCGGTTGATATCCCCGCCTTTAATGCCGAGCTGCCCAACATGGTATTTGACCTTAATGCCAATGGTAAAATTACCAGGCTGGTCGACGGCTACAGCGCCCTAACACTGGCCGACCTAGACGACGGTATTCACCCGAATTGGACCGGCCACCAAAAACTTGCCGAGGCATTTTACCCGCAGCTAAAAGCCTATTTCGAGGCCGAAATTTAGCCCCACCACCATACGTGGTATAATAAGAATATATGCGAATAGCAATGATGGTGCGCGGGTTTATCGCCACTCCACCACAAAATGATATCGCTTACTCCCCGGCAGGTGTTGCCAAAGCCATTGCCGAGGGGCTTGCTGGCAAGGGCCACCGAGTTACCTTTTTTGGGCCTGAAGGCACCACGCTGAATAATGAAGTAACCGTTGAGACTTGCAATGTACGCCCCCTCGCCACTACGTCTGCCGATTTAGAAAAACAAGTTGCTACCAGCGATTTATTCAGCGATTACCGCTTTGGCTTATCGGACGCCGTAATGGCGCGCGCTATGCTAGAACGTGCTAACGCTGGCGAATTTGACTGCGTGGTGTTTAATCATTTTGAATCTGTGCTGCCGTTGGCACCACTATTTCCCAAGGTGCCGATTGTCTATATTTTGCACGACAACATGGACGATGCTCGCCGCGAAGTTATCGAGTCACACAGTTCGCCAAACCAATTTTTCATCTCGATATCGGATAGCCAGCGCCGAGCCATACCCGACCTTAACTATGCAGCCACTGTGTATAACGGTGTAGATACGGAGCACTTTGCCTTCAGCGATGAACACGAAGACTACTTGCTTATCGCTGGGCGCGTAACCCCTGAAAAGGGAGTGAAAGAAGCAGTACAAATCGCCCAGCAAACCAAGCGCCGCCTACTAATTGCCGGCAGCCTAACGCCGCAAAATTATTGGTATTTCGACGAGCACATCAAGCCGTATCTCGATGATAAAATATTGTTCCTTGGCATGCTTGACCGCGAGCAGCTGGTAAAGTACTTTCAAAAAGCCGCAGCAGTGCTGGCGCCCATTCAGTGGGACGAGCCATTTGGGCTATCGATGGCCGAGGCCAATTCGTGCGGCACGCCAGTAATTGCCTTTCGCCGCGGCGCGGTACCCGAGGTTATCGAGGACGGCAAATCAGGCTTTGTGGTCGATAATTCTGCCGAAATGATACTGGCCATTGAAAAGCTGCATAAAATTAATCGCAAAGACTGCGCCAGCCGGGCCCGCAAACATTTTAGCCAAGAAATCATGGTGGCAAATTACGAACGTGTGCTGCAAGATATCATTACTAAATGGAAAAATCCAAACAGCAAGCCGGCCGGCAGGCGCAAACGATTATCTAGCAAACTGGTTCGTGGCGTTAGCGGTATATCGCGGCTAATTACTGGCCAGCAGTAGGCTCTGGCGCCAGCGGATGCTCACTACACTCCACCAGTACGCCCTCGTAGGGGCGCAGGGTTACCGTGCCATCAACGTCGATGTGCGGGTAATCTACCGGGTGCGTGCAGCACAGCACGCGGCCCTTGTGCGGCAGGCGAATTGTTTGCTGGCTGTCGCTAAAATTCAGCGATACAAACACGTGCTGGTCGCCCAGCCAGCGCGAATAGGTAAAGATATCGGCCTCTAGCTCACCAATTGCCTCGAACGTACCATTACGCAATATTTCGTGCCGGGCACGCAGTCGTAGCAGGCGGCGGTATAGCGACAAAAACGAATCTGGCTCGTGCAGCTGCGTAGCGACATTTTGCCGCGGCACATGCTCGCCCAGCGGCAGCCATGGCTTAGCATCGCTAAAGCCGGCATATTGGCCCTTTTGCCATTGCATTGGCGTGCGCTCGGGGTCGCGGCTGACACTCGGGTCGCCCGAACTTTTGGCGCTGAGATCCTGCAAATCCTCTAGCCCCACCGGCGTATTTGGCATGCCCAATTCGTCACCATAGTACACCGTAGGTAGGCCAGGCAGTGTCAGCTGCATCAGTGCAATCAGCCGGGCTTGCTCAGACCCGCCCATGCGGGTGACAATTCGGCTTTGGTCGTGGTTGCTAAAGCAATACACCGGCCGGTGCTTGGCAGGGTCTAGCATACCCTGAAATTCCGTCACAAAGGTACGAAAAGCATCTGCATAAAATTCCGTCCACAGCCCTTGAAAATTAAACGGCATACCCACGCTTGGGTTGATATCGTAAAAGCCCAGGTATTGCTCTTGGGTATTATAATTATCATCGGGGTAATCTTCAAAAATGATAATGCGGTTGTCGTATTCGGCTATCACATCGGTAATTTCACGCAGGTACGGAAACAGGTTTTTCCAAAAACGGCTATACTTGTGTATTAGCGAATCAAATTTATTTAGCGTGCCGTTATCGCGCCACAATGGGTTTTTGGGGTCATCGCGAAACTGCGGATCTTTGCTCATCCAGCGCACCGCATCGGCCCGGATACCATCCACACCTAGGTCCATCCAAAAGCGTACCACCCGCTTCATTTCATCGCGCACCAGTGGGTTATCCCAGTTTAGGTCGGGCTGCTCCTTCAAAAAGGTATGCAGGTAATATTGCCCACGGCCTTCGTCCCACTCCCACGCGCTACCGCCAAATATGCTTTGCCAGTTGTTTGGCACGCTGCCATCCGGCTTAGCGTCACGCCAAGTATAGTAATCTTTTTTATCGTTGGTGCGCGATGTTCGCGATTCCACAAACCACGGGTGCTGCTCGCTAGTGTGGTTAGGCACAAAATCCACCATCACGTTAATGTTGGCGGCGTGAGCTTTGGCAATCAGCTCCTTAAAATCATCTAGCGTGCCAAACAGCGGGTCAATGCCGCAATAATCACTCACATCGTAGCCCATATCGGCCATTGGCGACGGAAAAATCGGGCTAAACCAAATCGCATCAATCCCCAAACTATCTTTGTGGCCATGGATATATTCCAGCCGGTTAATTACGCCGCGCAAATCCCCCACGCCGTCGCCGTTGCTGTCCATAAAACTGCGCGGATAAATCTGATAAATCGCGTTGACATCACGCCAATTTTTACTTGCCATTTGCTCGTTCCCTTTCGTCATAAAGTGCCGCGTATACGCCGTTTGTCCAGCCAAAGCCATCTTGCAGTGGGTATTCGCCCCCGCCACCCAAGCCGTTGGCGACAACATCGTATTTTTCTACCATTTTACGTTTTTCGGCAAAGACTTTGTCATTAACCGCGAGCCAGCGATCGCGGATTTCATCGGCAAGCGCATGGTAACCATACTCACGCAGGCCCATAATTGCTACCCACTGCAGCGGTGCCCACCCATTAGGTGCATCCCACTGCTGACCATTGTAATATAAGGTTGTCATAAGACCACCAGCTTTCAGAAAGTCTTGTTCAATTCGCTTTGCCACCTGTGCCGCTTGCTCAGTCGAGGCAATTTTCGCGAAAAGCGGAAATGCACTTGCAAGCGTTAACTGGCCGGTCGAGTGACCTTTACGAAAATCATAATCTTCAAAAAAGTTACTTTTACTATTCCAACAATAGCGCACAATCGTTTCGGCGCGGTGTTCTGCCGCATTGAGATATCGGCGCGCAAGTAGAGGCTGCTTGAGTAATTGGTAAGCCTCTGCAATGGTGGATTCCAAAATATAAAGAAGACAATTTAGGTCAAGCGGTACGATATCGGTCGTGTGAATACTCTGGATTTCGTCTGCGTCACTAAACCAACGACTGCTAAAATCCCACCCGCTCTCGGCACCAGCACGAAGATCAAGAAAAATCTTATCTTTGTTATGGCTCCGTGAAAGACCTGCTGTTTCTACATCTTCACGTCGAGACTCGGGACGTGGTGTTGTTTTGTTGTCAAAGTAGCGGTTCAATATAATCCCATTTGGCATTTGTACAACCCTCGCCATAGCTAAATGATCGACATGTTCATTGACTTGCCGGCGCCCTTTCATCCAGAAGCGATGCTCGCTAAGCATAGCGGGCAAAAATTCAGCATAAGCGCGCGTGCGGCCCTCATGGCGAGCCAGCAACTTCACCATAAGAGCGAAAAATGGTGGCTGAGAGCGGCTAAGATAGTAATTCCGATTGGCAGTAGGAATAATGCCAAACTTGCGCTGCATATAGGAATAGTTACGCACCATACCTTCTATCATCTTCCACTCGTTATCAGCCGCAAGGCCTAACATAATAAAATAGGAGTCCCAATAAAATTGGCACTGAAACCTTCCGCCCGGTACTATATATTTGTAGGGTAGAGCAATCAGCGAACCACGATCTTTGCGATTTCGGCGTACAAGCACGGGCCACAAATTGCGAACATGCTCGCGTGTCGATGTCTCGGGCGAGGGAGCGTAGTCAATAGCGTTTACATTTACTAACTCTTCGAAGTGATCATCCACAAACTGACCTAAGTTAAAATCCGCCGTATGGCGTGCATCTAGGTATTTTTTTACTAGGGCTTTAGCACGAGCTTTCGGGACCATATCAACAAACGTCATGCCATCTTCGTAAATTTGGGCATCCTGTACCGCAGCAAATAATTCCTGCAGGGCTTCGTCAGGACTCTTCATGACAGGTTTAAGCGGTCCCGTAGCATGCACCACGGCCGTTTTCATTTTATCGCTGCCTTTTTCGACGATTTTTGGTTTGCGTAAAATACGCTCTAGCATAAGCTAGATTGTACCACAATTTTACCTGTTACACCACGTCCTTCTGGTGTCTTTTGCGTTCGTTAGCATCTAGGTACTTTTTGCGCAGGCGCAGGCTTTTGGGGGTTACTTCTAGCAGTTCGTCGTCTTCGATGAAATCTATACATTGCTCGAGCGAAAGATCGGTAAATGGTGTTAGCTGCACCACGCCGTCGCTGCTACTGGAGCGCATATTGGTAAGGTGCTTTGCCTTACATACGTTGATTTCCATGTCTTCGCCGCGGCGGTTTAGGCCAATGATCATACCGGCGTACACAGTAGTACCAGCGCCGACATATAATTCGCCGCGTGCTTCGGCAGTTTGCAGTGCGTATGGGGTAGTTGTGCCCGCCTCAAAGGCAATCAACACACCGTTGCGGTTTTGCGCTAGCTTAGGCCCAAGCGGCTGGTAGCCGTGCGGCAAGCTGTTCATAATTACCGTACCCTTGGTGGCGGTCAGTAGTGTGTTGCGTAGGCCAATGAGCGCACGGGTTGGCAATAAGTAATCCAGGCGAGTCGTGCCGCTGCCGGTGGGTTCTTGACCGCGCATTTCGGCCCGGCGGGCGCCTAGCTCTTGGCTAACAGCACCGACAAATTCTGGCCCAACTTCTATATATAGTTCTTCTATCGGCTCCTTCGTCATGCCGTCTTCCTCAATCGTCACCACTTGTGGGCGACCAACTTCAAATTCGTAGCCTTCGCGGCGCATGGCTTCTATCAGCACACTTAGGTGCAGTTCGCCACGGCCGCTTACCGTAAAGCCAATACCATTTTCTTCCACACGCAGGCTGACGTTGGTTTCCAGCTCTTTCTTTAGGCGGTCACCAATTTGGCGGCTGGTGTTAAATTCGCCTTCCTTACCCTTCATGGGGCTGGTGTTTGGCCCCAGGTACATGCTTAGGGTTGGCGCTTCGATTTCGATTGTTGGTAACGCTTCTGGATTGTCTTTATCGGCAACCGTGTCACCGATGTGCGCATCGGCCACGCCAACTAGCGCGACAATATCGCCAGCTTGGCCAGTTTCGATTTCTTCGCGCGATAAACCACGGTAGCCAAATACTTTCTCGATTTTACTGCTTACTAGTGTGCCATCGCGCTTAATCAGCGCCACCGGGCCACGCTTGGCCTGGCCACGAGCTACGCGGCCAATAGCATATTTGCCTAGGAAAGAATCGTACTGCAAAGCGGTAACCAGCAGCTGCAAGCCGCCCTCTGCTGGCACCGTTGGGGCGGGAATATCGTTTATAATCGCGTCAAAAATTGGTGTTAAATCGGCATGTTCAGCTGGGTTATCGGGCACATGCGTCCAGGCTTTGCCCTCGCGGCCAATCGCGTAGTACACCGGGTAATGCAGCTGGCTATCATCGGTGGCCAGCTCCAAAAACAGGTCGCCTAGCTCATCTTCCACCTCGGCAATGCGGCGGGCAGGTTTATCGATTTTGTTGATAATGACCACTGGCTTTAGCCCCACTTCAAGCGCCTTACCCAGCACAAACTTTGTTTGTGGCATAGGACCCTCCTGCGCGTCGACAATCAGCAGCACGCCGTCGGCCATGTTTAACGTGCGCTCAACCTCGCCACTAAAATCGGCGTGGCCTGGCGTATCGATAATATTGATTTTGTAATCGCCGTGGTAAATACTCGTTTGCTTGGCGGTAATAGTAATGCCACGTTCGTGCTCTTGGTCGCCCGAGTCCATGATCAGGTGCTGGTCCATTTCGGCCTGATTGTCACGGAATGTTTTTGATTGTTTAAGCAGCCCGTCTACCAAGGTCGTTTTACCGTGGTCCACGTGGGCGATGATGGCGATGTTACGAATTTTGTCTGCGTTTGTCATAAAAATAAGCTCCGTAGTTACTACTGGAGCACCTCATCCTTTCAGTATAGCACACTATAGTGCTAATGTCAATATTTACCTCTGTTGTGTTGTCTCGCACGCCCCATTATGTAGGGGCGGGCGAGAATAGCCCTACCGTCGGTGCCGGTGTTTGGCCTGGCTCATCTCGGGCGGGGGGAAGTGGCACAGGTATGCCAAGGCGAACTCCTTCGCCGCCTCTTTCCAGTGGTCGATCTCTCCGGGCAGATCCCCCATCTTGTCCCCCAAGCGGTTCTCTGGCTTATCCACCAGATTGTACGCCTGGGTTTTGATGTTGTAAATCGGCGGAGCTCCCACCAGGCCCTGCACCCAGATTCGGGACACGGTCTCGTAGTCACCGGCGAAGGCCATCTTATAGCCCTGCTCAACCAGGTACGCGTAGGCATGCACGGCACCCAGCCTCCCGGCCATCCAGCCAAGCCACCATCGCTTGGGCGGACTCTCCAGCTCCAGTAGAGCTGCCAGAATCCCACTGGCGAACTGCTCGCCAGTTATGGAGACGCTTTCGTCGTCCATAATTTCACCATCTTTCTTGTAGTAGGTACGAAACCATTATTCACCTTTGTCAAACATTTTGCAAGCATAAACAACAAAAATAACTCCTTGTTTCCAAGAAGTTATTTTACTGGTGGAGCATAGGAGATTCGAACTCCTCACCTCTTCCATGCCATGGAA
>CAYVSX010000024.1:12487-13243 GCA_964454245.1 uncultured Candidatus Saccharibacteria bacterium
ATGCCCCTTATAAAGGAAGGGTTCGTCCTTCCGCTTCGTTTATAGAAATAAATTCTATAAACTCGCCCCTACCCTAAAGCCAGCACCAAGGCGCTGGTGGGTATTATTAACTATAACAAAACACTTCTCATTTGAGAAGTGTTTTGTAGCTGCTACGCGCCCACCCGGGGCACTGGATTTGTTTTTATAGCTGTTTGTTTTACTATTTAACGCATTAGGTGCCCCTAATGCGTACCAGCATACGCCTATTATGCGCTTATGCTAACTAAAATGCAACTTATGCTAGCAATCCCCCTAAAAATATGCTATGTTAGTAATGTTCAGAACAAGTGCACACTTATGATTATGAAAAACAGTTCTATACTTTCTTTCATCAACAGTTCGTGGCCATTGGTCGATCTGACGAATATAAGTAACAAAGAAAGAATAGAACCAACTTATGGCAAATCTATTTGTAGGTAGCCTAGCATACGCTACTACCGACGAAACCTTGGAAGCATTTTTTGCTACCATTGCACCAGTTAAAAGCGCTCGCGTTATCACCGACCGCGACACTGGCCGCAGCAAGGGCTTTGGTTTTGTTGAGTTTGAAGATGAATCAAACAACGACAAAGCTGTAGCCGAACTAGATGGCAAAGAGCTTGACGGCCGTGCTATCAACGTGACTGTTGCTCGCCCACGCGAAGACAAACCACGTGATGGTGGTTACCGTGGCGGCAACGACCGCGGCGGCAACGGCGGCAGCTTCCGCCAACG
>CAYVSX010000025.1:0-10387 GCA_964454245.1 uncultured Candidatus Saccharibacteria bacterium
CCTATCGTGGTCTACGCCACAAGGCAGGATTACCAACACGTGGCCAACGTACCCGCACGAATGCACGAACTCGTAAGGGTAAGGCAGTCGCAGTGGGTGGTTCACAACCTAAAGCAGCAAGTAAAACCTAGGAAAGGACTTGAACTATGGCAGAAGCTAAAAACACTTCAACCAAGAAGAAGCAGCGCCGATCAGTCCCGTCTGGTCAGCTGCATATTCAGGCAACGTTTAATAACACAATTATTACCTTTGCCGACACTAAGGGCAATGTACTAGCCGCTAGTAGCGCTGGTGCATGTGGCTTTCGTGGTAGCAAAAAGGGCACGGCCTACGCCGCCCAAATTGCCGCCGAAAAGGCCGGCGAAATCGCTAAAAGCACCTATGGTATCAAAACCGTTGACGTCCAAGTCAAGGGTGTTGGCCTGGGCCGCGACGCCGCGATTCGCGCTATGAGCAATTTTGACATTGCTGTAAACAGTATTAAAGATGTGACCGGCATACCACACGGTGGTGTGCGTCCACGTAAGGCTAGGAGGGCATAATATGGCACGAGATACTTCCCCAATTGTGAAGCAGAGCCGCCGCGAAGGCGTCGCCCTGCACCCTAAAGCACATAAAGTGCTCGCCCGCAAAAGCGGTATCCCTGGCCAGCACGGCCAAGGCCGCCAAGGTAAGCAAAGCATGTACGCTACCCAGCTACGCGAAAAGCAAAAAGTGCGCCGCATGTACGGCCTGCTTGAAAAGCAGTTCGCCAAGCTAATGAACGAAGCGACTCGCCGCCCCGGCCTAAGTGGTGAAAACCTACTGCAGCTACTGGAGCAGCGCCTAGACAACACCGTTTACCGCGCTGGGTTTGCTACCAGCCGCCGCGGTGCGCGCCAGCTAGTCAGCCACGGCCACTTTATGCTAAACGGCCGCCGCGTTGATATCCCATCAATCCGCGTAAAGGCGGGTGATGTGATCACCGTACGACCAAAAAGCACTAAGTCGGGCTACTTTACCGCTATCAACGAAGTATTCGGCAACACCGCCCAAAGCCCACTAAGCTGGGTAAAAAGCGATGTGAAGAAGCTGAAGATAGAAGTAACTGGCCTGCCACTGCGCAGCGAAGCCGAGCAAGATATTAACGAGCAGCTAATTGTTGAGTACTACTCACGCTAAAAAAGGGTAAGGAGATATATATGTCTAAAGTAATTCACAATCCAGCACTCGCTAAGGTTGTCGACACCGACGCAACTAGCAGCACATTTGTAATTGAGCCACTACACGCTGGCTACGGTAACACCCTAGGCAACAGCCTACGCCGTGTATTGCTATCAAGCATCCGCGGTGGCGCGGTAGTCGCTTTCCGTATCGAGGGCGCAACCCACGAATTTACCACGGTAGCCGGTATTCAGGAAGATGTCGTTGACATCACCCTAAACCTAAAGGGCGTTAACCTGAGTGTTCAGGGCGACGAGCCAATCGAACTTCGCATCGAACATAAGGGCGCTGGCGTTATTACCGCCGGTGATATCAAAACCACTGCTGATGTAGAGGTTATGAACCCTGAAGCGGTCATTTGTACGGTTGATGATCCTAAAAAGTCAGTTGTTATTGATCTTGTGGTTGATAGCGGCCGCGGCTACCAGGATATTGAAACCAGCAGCAAAAACCGCCTACACAGCGATATGATTGCGGTTGACGCAATGTACAGCCCGGTTACCCGCGTACGCTTTAAGGTTGACCCAACCCGCGTTGGCCAAGAAACCAACCTAGATAAGCTAGAGCTAACGGTTGAAACCGACGGTAGCCTAAGCCCACGCGACGCTTTTGAAGAAGCAGCTGCAATTTTGGTAAACCAATACAAGGCCCTGGCCGGCGCTACTACTGTAGAAGCCGCTGCAGCCCTGGGTACCGAAGTTGCCGACGATACAAACGAGCTAAACACCTCGATCGAAGATTTGGGTTTGAGCGCTCGCACCGCTAACGCTTTGATTAACAACGAAATCCGCACTGTTCACGACCTTGTGACGCTTAGCGAACAAGACCTGCGCGAACTTAAGGGCTTCGGTAGCAAAGCGCTAGATGAAGTTAAAGATAAATTAGCAGAATTGGAGCTCTAAATGCACCGACACGGATATAAAGGACGAAAGTTCGGCCGCGAACGCGACCAACGCCGTGCGCTGCTCAAGGGTCTAGCGACCAGCCTAGTGATGGAAGAGCGGATTGAAACCACTTTGCCAAAGGCTAAAGAGCTCGTACGGTACATTGAAAAACTAATCACCAAAGCCAAAAAGGGCGACCTAGCTAACCGCCGTGCAGTTATTGCCGGCCTTAGCACCCAAGTTTCAGCTACCAAATTGGTAGACCAAATTGCCCCACAGCTAGCCGGCCGCACCAGTGGCCACGTGCGTGTTGAGCGCACTCGCTTGCGGGTTGGCGATGGTGCCCAAATGGCCATCATTGAGTTTGTTGACGAACTCGAAAGTGCGCCTAAGGAAACTAAGAAGGAGGCTAAGAAGTAATCATGGCAAAAACCTTCTCACAAAAACCAGCCGATGTTACCCGCCGATGGATTTTAATCGACGCCAAAGATGCAACTTTGGGCCGCGTATCAACCGCCATTGCGAAGTACCTTATCGGTAAATACAAGCCAACCTACACCCCACACGTTGATGGCGGCGACTATGTTGTTGTTATCAACGCCAAGGAACTAGTAGTAACTGGCGCCAAAGAAACCGATAAAATGTACTACCGCCACAGTGGCTTCCCTGGTGGGCTAAAAGAAGCCCAGCTAAAGGACTTGCGCGAAAAAAGCCCTGAAAGCATCATCGAAGAAGCTGTAAAGGGTATGCTACCTAAAAACAAGCTATCGGCCGACCGCATGGCCCGCCTACGCGTGTTTACCGGCAGCGACCACGCCCACACGGCACAGACACCAGAGAAAGTAGAGGTTAAGTAATGGCTGACGCTAAGAAATACGACTACGGCCTAGGCCGCCGCAAAAGCGCCACGGCTCGTGCTCGCCTAACCAAAGGCAAGGGCGAAATCACCATCAACGGCAAAACTGCCGCAGATTACCTAGATGGCAACAAAACTTTGCTAGCTGAAATCACCGACCCACTAGCGGTTGTTGGTAAGCAAAAAGAGTTTGATGTAAGCATTTTGGTAAGTGGTGGTGGCCTAAGCGGCCAGGTAGACGCCATAAAAATGGCGATTGCTAAGGCAATCACCGTTGGTGCACCCGACCTGCGTAGCCCGCTTAAAAAAGCCGAGCTACTACGCCGCGACCCACGCGAAAAAGAACGCAAGAAATATGGTCTTCGTTCTGCCCGCAAGCGCGAACAGTACAGCAAGCGTTAATGTTAGAGGAGGGGCTAAACCCCTTCAACGACATCGCGAAATAAATTCGCAATGCCGCTTCCACCCCCTAAAGCCAGTGCTTAGGCACTGTTGCCTGCGGCGGGTGGTGGCGCAGCTAAAAACTCTCCATTTTGGGGAGTTTTTAGTTTACAAAATGCTAAAAATAATGTATGCTATATTTATGAAAAACCGTCAACCCAAGCTACATAATTATGAGCTCGGTTTGCCGGGTGAAAAACTTCGGCGCAACATGCTGCTTTCGGCACGCGTGGGTGCGGCCGGGCTAATACTTGCCGGCATGGCCTACAATCTAGATGTCGCCATTACACAGGCTATTGAGCCGGTACGCCCACACACGGTAGATGCATACGATAAAACCGAGAGCTGCAAAGACGCTCGCTTTGTAGTAATATATCTCGACTCGACCGGCAAGCAAGTCGGGCAATGGCTAGCCGCCAACAACGAACAAATTATTAAGGCGCGCGGCGGCACACAGTGGGTAACACATTTTGGCAGCCAAAAGGATGTGCCAGGCTTTACTAAAATGCTAGACGACAAATTAGCTGAATGTATAGATGAGCCGGGCGAAAAAAAGCCTGTAGTACTAAACAGCATGAGCCTAGGTGGCAAATATGCCCAATGGGTAATTAACCAAGGCCTAAGCAACGGCGAAGTAATTGCCAATGTTATGGAAGCTACCCCTCCCGACCCAGAGGCTATTAAGGACATGTCGGCCGGTGGATTTGTGAGGGCTAGCCGTGGACAATCTATACCAATGGGTGACGGTTTAGTATTTTTTAATGGCACTGTGCCAGAATTTAAGGAAAAGGGTATTGGTTGGATATTTAACGCTAAATCGTGGGAAAATGTCATAGATAGCGCCAGGCGCACCCATGCCGACACCCTAAGCTGGCAAGCTCGCGCCAACGGCGAGAGCTGGCCGATACCAAGCAATCCAAGCGATAATACCACGCCGATATACTATATTGGCGACCCAAGCGATGGCCTGGTGGATAACGCTCTAGCTATAGGCCAATTAAAGCTACTTACACGCGCCGAGGTGCATGATTATTGGGTGCAAAGCTCTACAAAACCAGGTAGTATTAGCCATGCAGAGGGCTGGCTACGCGAGCGTCGTTATGCATACAACCCGGCGTACAATCAGATATACGATAAAATATCTACCCAGCTTCATGCGCGGCACTTACCACCCAACCCAACCCAAAACGATAGTCAGCGCATAGCCTAATTGTGAACTGCGCGCTATACTAGTGAGGTATGCTAAACGAACTCCAAAACCTCGTAAATTTTCACTCCGTAACCTCTGACCAAGCGGCGGTTGGCCGCCTACTAGACTATATAGAGGGCAAGCTAGCCCTAAAAGGCCTGCAGGTAGAGCGCCTACAGCACGATGGCGTACACAGCCTATACGCCAGTACTAATGGCCAAAAACATGCCAAGGTGATGTTGCAGGGGCATATCGATGTGGTGCCGGGCGGCCAAGAATTTAGCCAAGTGGGCGACCGTATTTATGGCCGGGGCTGCTACGATATGCTGTTTGCCACCGCTTCGTACCTAGAACTTATTGCCGGCCTGGGTGATATCCACCAGTACGATATTTCACTACTGCTAACCGGCGACGAAGAAATTGGCGGCCTAAACGGCACCAAAGCCGTGCTCGATACCGCCGGCTACACCTGCGACATTTGCCTACTGCCCGATGCTGGCGATGGCCTAGGCACCATGAGTACCAGCGCCAAGGGCATATTTGACCTGAAATTTAAGGCTAACGGGCGCTCGCACCACGGCTCGCGGCCCTGGGAAGGCGATGGCGCTGCTAATAAGTTATTGTCATTTTTACACGAACTCGGCGAGACCTTTGACACCTCTAGCCCACACAACTCTACCTTTGTAGTATCGCAGCTGCAAGCCGGCAACGAAGCACTCAACCAAGGCCCAGCCGAAGCCTTGGCCGGCATCGACATCCGCTACAAAGATATCGCCGACTTTGAAAACATCCGCGGTAACCTAAACGTGCTGATGAAAAAATACGATGTCGAAATATTGTTCGAGGAAGTCGGCCGCAACTTTGCCCTCAACACCGAGGCGCCGCTAGTGCAGCAATTTATTGCCACCTACAAAAGCCACATCGGTAAGCCGGTGGAGTTTATCAAAGCCCACGGCTCATCCGACGCCCGCTACTTCGACGACATCAACATACCAGTAATCATGTTCCGCCCCGACGGCGGCAACGCTCACGGCGACGGCGAGTGGTTATCGCACCAATCGTGGCAAAAATTCCACACCATTTTAGAACATTACGTGCTAGCCACCGCCAAGCTGTAAGCCACTTAAGGTTGCCGTAGCGGCCACTCATACCGTATACTTACAAGCAATAAGAGTAGAGGGGGAATTTGCCGACATGACCGAGCGCGGACACTTTAAGGATAGTGGGCTAGACCAATTAGCTAGCCGAGGCTACAACGTAGCCCAGTTTGTGAGCTACGACCAAAACGGCCAGCAGCGATTTTCGCGCACGGCCGGCCAGGCCGCCAACCATGTTTTTGATAGCCAAGCACAGGCCGCCGAGCACATGCTAACCAATACCACCGGCCATGCCGTCAATGTCCGCAGCTATCACCCGCACCAGCCAGAAAGCAAGCCATTTGTAATGGATTTGCGTACCGTCGACGACGCGGTGGCTGTGCTGCAAGCGCGGGCAGGCGAGGGCTTGCACGCCATTATGAACGAATATGTTGATGAGTGCGATGGCGGCGTATCGGGCGTGGCATTTGGCAATACCATGGAATTTGCACCCGATGCCACACCGCGCGCCGTAGAAAGGGCCGGTGCCGCCCGGCTAACACGCCAAATGGGCGCCAATATACTACGAACTGTTTACGGCGTGGCGCCAGATATTGGTGGTGCTAGCGACGAGCGCATCGAATTTACCATTACACCACTACGCAGCGGCGTGGCCAACACTCAAACACTGGTGTGGGAATCACGCAAAATGGAGGCCGCACCGCAAACCGCCGATGTACGCTGGCCTAATAAATTTAGCGCTATGTTGGGCGATAAAACCTTTGGGCTGCTGGTGGCCGACCAAATTGGCCTAAGCGTGCCGCGCACTTACGTTAATAACCGCCGGGTAGCACCATTTAGCTTTGGCCAGCAAACTGGCACTGGCGAATACTGGATGCGCACCGCGCCAGCCGAGCAAACACCCGGCCTGTACACCACCACACGCGGCTGGACCGACCCCTTTAAGATCATGCAAGCCGAAGACCCACATGGCGATAAAATCGCCTCGATATTATCGCAAGAAAGCGTTGACGCCCAGTATAGTGGCGCCTGTGTGATGGGCGCCGATGGACAGCTAATTATCAACGGCAAGCGCGGCTACGGCGACGACTTTATGGTGGGCGAAAGCGGCACCAGTGCTATACCGCCCGAGGTTGCCCAGCGCGTGATTGCCAATTACCAGCGTGCCAGCACGGCACTCGGCGGCCCAGTGCGCTTTGAATGGGTGTTTGACGGCTCGCGACTATGGACGGTGCAACTGCATCGCGGCGAAAGCGCATCGTACGGCAATGTGATATTCCCGGGCAGCGATGACACGCAGTACATCAGCTTTGCCACGCATGATTCAGCCGGCCATAGCCGCATTAACGAACTACGCGAACTAATTGCCGCCCATCAGCCGGGCACTGGCATCGAACTAGTTGGCGATGTGGGCGTAACCAGCCACCTGGGCGACATTTTGCGCAAAGCCGGCATACCATCATTTATTACGGCAGGGAAATAATATGACCGAATGCGCGCGTTCCCACATCCGTGACACACTAGGCGAGTGCACGGCAGATTGGCGACAGTCGCCGCCCGATCCGCTTGAAGCTTATGTAGCTTTTCGGCGCCAGCTGGGTGGCGCCGCAAGCCGCTACACCACCTACCTAAGTACCGCCATTACGGCCGGCGGCTACGTCCGCGATAGTAGCCTAAGCATGGGCGAGGTGATTGCCGGCAACGCCGAAACAGCGCTACTGTATGCCGACTATTTGCAACAGCAAGGCTACATCCAGGCCGAGCAATCGGTCGACGCCGTGGCGCTTGGCCACGTGCCAAACTGGCGGCAAAGTGACTACATGTGGTTTTGGCTGCCAGTGATGCTGCGCCCAGAGCCAACTAGTGGCAATATTCAATCAATTAAAGAAGCGGTGGCAGCGTTTGAATCGCAACACGATATGGGGCTATTTAATTCTAGCCAGCCACACCAGCTGCGCCGCCCGCTTTACCAAGCTCAGGGCGAAGCATTTTTGAAGGCTGTAGCGCAGATGGATTGCCAGCCAGTGCAGCGGACTATCCAGCTGGTAGATGGCCGGCTATCGCTAGGTGGCGGTGCTGAACGCTCGGTGTCGCACGCGGCCGGAATCGACGTTTTGCTGCCAGCCTACGGCGGCTCGCCACATGAATTTGCAAGCAGTGTTAGCAACCCCGATCTGGCACTCCATTTAGCCAGGCTAGCCGATCTGGGGGCAGTATTTGTTCAGCCACACCCCACGCCGCAACATTTTGGCTTAATGCCCGAGCAATAAACCTATTGACATATATTTTTAGCTGATATATAAATAAGGCATGACAACAGTATTCCAAACAAGCCAAAACTGGTGGTACCGCGCAGTTTAACGTCGCGGTTTGTTTGGTATACTACAACTCTCTAGCATATAAAAGAGGCTGCGACCGGCCTCTTATATTAACTAACGCATTGGGAGGAAAATACCATGCGCGAAATACTTACATCAACTAAAAACCTAACCGACCAACAGGCGGTACAAATCAATCGGCTGGCTAGCCTGGGTTTTGAGCAATCAGAAGGCGATATGTTAGCCGACACCACCAACCACATATTAGCAGCCGACGAGATGCAGCTGATACATAACGGCAATGAAATGGCTGCTTTTGCCCTGTACCGGAGATGTCTTTGGCGATAGGGCTGTCGAATTATCAGGCATTGTCGTCGACCCCGAACTACAAGCCAAAGGATTAGGCCTGGAAATGGTGCGGTCGTACCTACAGCCCTATCACGACGCTACATTTTTGATGGCCTACTCGCGCAACCCGGCGATTCATCGGCTATTCGAGCAATACCACCACGCCCCATACCCACACCAAAATAGTAACCCCAAGCTAGTAGAGGCTGTGGCGGAGATGCCCAATGCATCCATTGTTGACGGCGTAGCCTACCACCTAAACCGCTACGGCGAAAACGGACTGTACGGCGTAAACGACCCAGCCGACCGCATCGACCGCACAACTGGGCTAAAATTTAAAGAGCGTTACCCGGGGTTACAGCACAAGGGCACCGCGTTAGTGCTGGGTACCTATGTATATGATTACATTCACGGGCTGTCATCGTGCTTTTACCCGCCAGCACCCGGCTTTGAGATTATTAGTAACGGCGGGCAAAACCGAACATTTAACCCCGAACGCGACAGGAGGATGATGGAATGAAAATACTAATCATAGGAGCAACCCATGGCAATGAATTGCTAGGGGTTAAGCTATATGGGCGGCTGCTACGGCAGCAGTCGCCCTTGCTAGAACATATCGATTTTGTGGTTGGAAATCCACGCGCACTGGCCGCCAAACAGCGCTACATCGATTGCGATTTGAACCGTAGCTACCAATCTAGCGGCAGTGAATATGAGGTGCAGCGGGCAGGCGAAATTAAGCGCCACATTGCGCTGACCAAGCCCGACCTTGTGCTAGACATGCACACCACCACCTGCGCACAGCCAAACTGCCTGATAGTCCCGAACGTGAATGGGGAAATGAAGCGGCGGCTTTTGCGCGCTAGCCACATAACCCACGTGCTGCAGGTGCAGCCGCTGGGCGATATTGCCACGCTGGGCGACGATGTGGTCGGCTACGAAGTGCCAAACCGCCACATTAATAACCAATTGCTAGATGACATTTCGGCTGATTTGCAGCGGTTTATTGATAACGTTGGCGGATTTGAAACCAAGCAGTTGTTTGTGATGAGCGATAAAATCTACAAAAAAGATGTTACGCTGCAGCAAATTGCTACGTTTGTAAACTTTACGCTAAACGACAGCTTAGGTTTTGTGCCGATTATGACCGGTGAAAGTTCCTACAAGCGCCAGACCAATTACCTGGGCTTTAAATCGCCAGCACCAAAAGAAATTAAGGTGTAGTATAATGGAGGTAATATGACAAAACCCGTAATCCTAACCGGCATCCGTGCCAACAACGACTTGCACATTGGTAACTATTTTGGGGCGATGTTGCCGATGATTGATATGGCTAAAACGCGCTCTAGCGAGTTTGATGTAAACTTGTTTATACCCGATTTGCATAGCTTTACCACGCCAGTTGACCATAACGAATTGTTTGATAGTATCATGAACAACGCCCGCGTGTATACGGCTGCCGGCCTGCCGCTAGACAACCCAGCGATTTATTTGTACCGGCAAAGCTATGTGCCGGCACATAGCGAGCTGACTGTGTTGCTGAACAACTTTACCGGCTTTGGCGAGATGGCGCGCATGACGCAATTTAAGGATAAATCGGCTAAGCTGGGCGATAATCAAATTAGCGTTGGATTATTTGATTACCCGGTGCTAATGGCCGCCGATATATTGCTATATAACGCAACTTACGTGCCGGTGGGCGATGACCAAACGCAGCATTTAGAAATCACGCGCGACATTGCCGAGCGCATAAACAATCGCTTTGGTGATATTTTTACTATGCCGGCTAGCGTAAAAGATCAACATGCCTTTTTTGGTAAAGAGCAAGGTTTAAGAATCAAGGATCTAGTGGACCCCACCAAAAAAATGAGTAAAAGCGACGAAACCGGCAAAGGTGTGATATTCCTAAACGACGACCCCGAACTGGCCCGCAAAAAGGTAATGAGCGCCACCACCGACGATAAAGCCAGCGTAAATTACGACAAAGAAAACCAGCCTGGCATTACAAACCTAATAGATATTTTGGCATTGCTACGCGGCATGGATCCGCG
>CAYVSX010000025.1:10487-12491 GCA_964454245.1 uncultured Candidatus Saccharibacteria bacterium
TTTCATTATAGCACATTTTTATAAATTATGCAATACTTAGCCAAAATTATGCTATAATAGTACAGATGAAGGTAACTACAAGTGATTTACTAGCGATATTGCGGCGGTTTAGCGTGGCAAATGATAGCCATGTGCCGCGGCAGATCGACCAAGTAAAGCAAACTCACCCCAGCGCCATTAACCAATTGGTGCAATTTAGGTTTAACCGCCAGCACTTTTTTGTGCTACTAGACGAAACTGCCGAAGATAGCGCCAGCTACATTATGCAGCAAATTTACACCGCAAAAAGCGATGCCGAAGGCGTGATATTAGAAAGCCCAACCAGCGACCTCACGACCTATGGCCTGCCGTTTAAGGGCAAAGATGCCTATTTGTTCCAGCTGACCAGCGACAAAAAACGCCTGGATATTTTACTTGCCGAGCGCCACCCTGGCGTTAGTCGCAGCACCTGGCAAAAGCACATAAAAGCCGGGCACGTAGCGGTAAACGGCGCACCAGCCAAAAATGCCAAGTTTATGGTTACCGATGCCGACCACATCGCCATCAACATTCCCGATAGTACCGACTTTAGCGCGCATGAGCTACCAATTATTTACCTAGATGACGACGTGATAGTGGTAAACAAGCCGGCCGGCGTGCTAACCCATAGTAAGGGTGCTTTAAACGATGAATTTACCGTCGCCGAGTTTTTTAGGCGCTACACCAGCGTAGGGTTAGACACCAACCGCCCCGGCATTGTGCACCGGCTAGACCGCGACACCAGCGGCGTGATTATCGGTGCCCGCACACCGGAAAGTTTTGCTATTTTAAAAGCCCAATTTGCCGACCGCAAAGCTAAAAAGCACTACGTAGCCATCACCGACGGTACACCCAAGCAAATGGAAGCTACGATAGATATACCTATCGGCCGCAACCCATCGGCCCCTAGCACCTTTAGGGCTGATAGCAAGGGCAAACCAGCCGTTACCGATTACGAAGTGCTAGATATCCAAAACGGCAAGGCGCTACTGGCGCTACACCCGCACACCGGCCGTACCCACCAATTGCGCGTGCATTTGCAGCACCTAAACACGCCAATTACCGGCGATCGGGTATACGGCAAGTCAAGCGATAGGCTATACCTGCACGCCTACAAGCTAGAACTCACCACCGCACCCGAAAAGCGTCAAACCTTTGTGGCGCCGGTGCCTGGTAGCTTCCAAAAGTTCTTCCCCGAGGTGTATAACGATGTCGCCGATATATAACCCCGATACCAAAAAATTGCTAGACCGCACAACCGACAACCTGCCGCACGCCCTGCTGCTAGAAGGCGCCAATGGGGTAGGGCTACTAACTGCCGCGCGGGGCATTGCCTGGCGCGAACTTGCTGGCGTGGTGCAACCGACAGATATTGACGGCCATACCGACCTTAGCGCCAAAGGTGTAATCCGCGTGCCGCAAATTCGTGAACTAATTGTGCAAGCCCGCAGCAAATTTACCAGCCGCACAATTTTCATCATCGACGAAGCCGATAAAATGAACCCGCAAGCCCAAAATGCCTTTTTAAAATTGCTAGAAGAGCCAGCCCCAAACATCCACTTTATACTAACCGCCCACAACCCACACACTTTGCTACCCACCGTGCTATCGCGCGTGCAGCGGCTAGCCATAAAACCAATTAGTGCCGAAGATTCTAAAGCGCTCATCACCAAACTTGGCATTACCGACCCGCGCAAAACCCAGCAGCTACTATTTATGGCTAGCGGCAAACCGGCCGAGCTATCGCGGCTAATCGCTAACGAAAAATTATTTAGCGAGCAAGCCAAGCTAATGGCCGACGCCCGCACACTAATACAGGGCAAGCCGTACCAACGCGCTATCATCGTGGGCCAATACTATAGCGACCGCGCCAAAACTCTGCAGCTACTTACACTAGCGCAATCTATCATCAGTTTTACGCTCGCCAGCAACCCATCCCGCGAGCTAGTAGCCATGGCCGACAGACTGGCGGACACCTACGACCGC
>CAYVSX010000026.1:0-6197 GCA_964454245.1 uncultured Candidatus Saccharibacteria bacterium
ACGCAACTCGCCGTATCTGTAAATACTACTGCGCACGCAGCGTGTCAATTTGCTTCGCCAAGTCGGCAATCGTTGCCCAGCTGCTGCCGTCCGTCATAATAGCCAGCACGTAGGTGCCGTTCGGCCCGTACACAATTGCGGCGTCGTGCAGCAGGCCGTTCAAAAAGCCCACTTTATCGGCCACTGTGCCGTTTACGCCGGCTGGGATACCTTTGCGGTATACATTCCCTTTCATGGCGGCAATCAGCCGTTGTTGGTTGGTGCTACTAAAGTTTTGCCCCGTCGCAATCATACCGAGCATCAGCGTCAGGTCACTCGCCGTAGTGTACGGCCCGCCACTCTTCATAAATGTCGAGTTCTTCAAGCCAACCGCCTGAATGTCTTTCGTTACAGTACTCAGCCCCAGCGAGTTCAAAAAGCTCTCGGCACAAGCATTGTCACTTAGGCTAATCATCTTGTTAAAGCACGCTTCGTTACTGCCCCAATCACGCTTGCCGGCATCGATTTGCTTGAGCAAGCTATATGCTACAAATAATTTATAGGTGCTCGCGGTAACAAATTGCTTGTCGCCGTTGTAGCTCGCCCGGCGCTTTTTGCCGTCGAGTTCTATCATTGATACGCCAAACGTACCCGGGTGATCTTTGGCGTAGTTAGTCAGCAGGGCAGTCAGGCCTTCGTCGCTAGCGCTGTAGGTGCGGGTGTATTGCTCGGTTGGTGCCACGGTTTGCGTGGCAGCGCTGGCGCTGGTGGCCGTGCCGTCTACCACCTGCTGTATGGTGGCGATTGTCGCGCCCACATCTAGCGCCCGGCCGGTGCTACCGTTTACACGCGATAGTTCAGTAAAATCTTGGGTGCGAATATAGCTAATGCCGGCCGCAATCGCCACCTTGCTGGCGACATTTTTGTCCAGCCAATCACCCGCTCGGTCGCTATTTACGCTAGCCACAATCTCGCCGTCTTTGCTAGCAAAGTCCAGCCAGCCCATCGCCTCGCTGGCGCTCACATCTACCGGCGCGCCCAGCACTTCTATGGTAATGCCGCTTTGCAAACGCTTGTTTAGTGTGGCGGCTAGCGCCTTGGCTTTGTCGTCGCCCACGCTCGGCGCTTGCTCTTCGCGCGCTACGCGCACACTGGTGTCGGTGGTTATCGATGGCTGGATTTTTTTAATACTAGCAATTACATCGGCTTGCTGGCAGGTGCCGCCCATCACCGATTCCACCAGTTCCAGCTTACCGCCGTTGGCTTTTAGTGTGGCATCAACTGGCGCTTGCTTGCAATCTGGCATCAGCTTGGTTTCTACATAGCTAGTAAATTTGCTGCCAAAGCTAGCCTTGGCCTCGCCCACCTGGCCGGCGCCAGCCCAAAATAGGGAAGTGGGGATAATGCGCAAATACCACGGGTAGCCAGCGCTCTCTAGCCGCTCGGCGTTATCTACACTCACATCCATATCGCTAAATTTTGGCTGCACCACCGGCTGCTTTACCGTGCCCATGTATATAGCCACTTTGTGGTTGGCATATTCGGTATTTAGTAATTTGGCAGCGTCGGCCTTGCTTTTGCCGCCCACTTTTACGCCGTCTATTACTGTATTTAAGGCAAAAGTATCCCACGGGTAAAATAGTTGTATTATTAACAACACTCCAACAACACTTGCGCCACTAATAATCCCGATCTTTTTCCAGTTCGCCTGTTTTACCCTTGCCGCCAGCCGGCTGGGCCACTTTACCGCAAAACGCATATGTATATATTGTACTACACGATTTCGCTATCGGGCACATAGCCCAATATTTCCAACGCACTAACTAGCACGGCTATTGCCTCGGCGTTGGCCTCGTTATCCACCTTCAGCTCAGCCAGCTTAGCCCGGATGGTTTGCTCAGCAGTTTGTGTAGTTTTAACACTAACTTGCTTATGGTTTTCATCTACCGCACCCACCACTTCTAGTGTGCGAGCCGAATTATCTTTTTTGATCAGCCAGCCACGGGCAATTAGCCCATTTACGTGCGTCGCCACGGTAGATACGCTGCGGTAATCAAGCGCCCGCATGATTTCGCGGTAGCTCGGCCCGTAGCCATTACCCTTTATGAATCCATCTATAAAACTAAGGAGTTCTTTTTGCTTTTTGGTTGGCCGGTTTTCCACGCGTACCCCCTTCCGCTAACATTACTGCTGCTAATCCCCACCAGATCAGGCTGATGGTGTCATCCACCCAAACCGGTAATAATAATCCAATCACCGCCAAACCAATGCCGCTAGCAAACAATCCCTGCGCCCGCCAATCGGCGCGCTGCCGCCACAGCCGGCACAGCACCACCACATATATAGCCACAAATACCGCCAGCCCTAGCCAGCCCACTTCGTGCGCAATGTACAGGTATTGGTTTTCGATAATCAATGGGGAAGCGCCGTATAGCGATGCCGAACCGGTGCTACCCACGCCGCCACCCAAAGGGTTGGCCAGCATGCTAGCAGTGCCGTCTACCAGCGACTCCATATGCCCAGTGTTCGAATCAATTTCGGCACCAGTAGTTGGGTTGTCGTGCAATATTACGTTGTGAAATACTGTTGTATCTTTTACGGCATACACACCCACCGCCAGTGCCACAGCTGCCAGCACCAGCCAAGCGGCCAATTTACCGCGTAGCGCCTGATGGTAGCGCACCGCCAGTAGCAACCCAACTGCTACCACGGCGGCTATCCAGGCACTGCGCGAGTGGCTCGTCCACAGCGCCACCAGCGTGCCAAATGCCAGTGCTAAATGCAAATATTTCACCTTATTATTTTTTACTTTTCGCCCCACCGCCGCGCCATACGCCACCACACCAGCCAGCACCATCACCGCATAAGCCCCCAGTGGGTTGGGCCCGCGCAAGGTGCTGCTGTGGCGCACGTAATCGGGGTTTTCATCCACCGTTAAGTACGGCTTTATAGTGGCATCGCTATAGCCTAGGTACTGCAAAAAATCGCGCGGCAACACCTGCTGTAGCAGCGCAAAGCCAATCACTATGGCCGCACCCAGCAGCGCCACGCGGTAAAACGACTGGGCGTATTGCGGCCACAGCCGCACAAACACATACACCGCCGCAAAATACGCCACATAGCGCAGGTCAATCATCAGCCCAGCCACGCGCGCCAGCAGCGTCGCGTCGCCCACTAGCAGCATAATTATATGTAGCGCCGCATAGCCACCCACTAGCCATAGCAATTTATCGGCCAACAGCTTGCGCCAGGCCTTAATTAGTGTAATTTTAACACTAATTAGCAATAGGGCAGCCAGCAACAACAATTCCTTCCAGGCCTTGGCCACATCGCCCACCCCTGGCCAATGGCTATCTATATACACCGTCAGCGGCGCGTGCACCACTACCAGCCCCAGTATCACCAGCAGCAGCCAGGCAATCACGTGTTCTAATTTTATTCGGCTCATTATTCTATTGTAACCGATGATGGTATACTATAGCTACATATGCCAACCCGCAACACCAAATTCTACAGCTTGCTCCTTATGGCCGCCGATTTAGTGGTGCTCGCTGCTGTGTTCGGTATTGCCTACTACGTGCGCACGCAGGTAGATCCGCGCGCGTTGCTCTACGATGTTTACAAAAATGAGTATATTGTTGGCTTTGCCGTCATCGCGCCAGTGTGGCTGCTGATTTTCGCCTCGCTTGGCCTATACACCAGCAACATCTACAACCGCCGGCTTATCGAGTGGAGCCGCATCGCCCTCGGTAGCTTCATCGGCGTGCTACTGGTGGTCGGCTGGGAATACGGTACCGGCGTACACATCTTCCCGGCCCGTCTAGTGACGCTATATGTGCTGTTTGGTTCGCTATTCTCGGTAATAGTAGTGCGCGAAATCATCCGCCTGGTACGCAACGAACTCTACCGCTACGGCCGTGGCGTCAGCCGGGTACTCATCATTGGCAGCACCGCCGCCACCACCGATATTTTGGAAGCCTTATCTACCACGCATAAATCTGGCTACCAAGTTGTCGCCTTTGCCGGGCCGGCCAAGCTATTACCACCGCACCTGGGCATTACCCACTACCCGCGGGTTGAGGCCGCACTAAAAGATATCGAAAAGCTCGGCATCTCCACCATCATCCAAACCGACCTGTACGATAGCGAAGATCGCAACCACCAAATTCTCGGCGCAGCGCAAATCAACCACATCCAGTACAATTTCATCCCGGGCGAACCCGAATTTTACACCGGCAAAAACACCATCGATGTGTTCCTCGGTTACCCCATGATCACCGTCAGCCAAACGCCGCTGGTGGGCTGGGGTGCCATCGTTAAGCGCGTGTTCGATTTCAGTCTCACCGTACTCACCCTGCCACTGTGGGGTAGTGTGGTGCTATTGCTAGCCCTGCTGCAAAAGCTGTTCAACCGCGGCCCGGTGTTTTACATGTCGCAGCGGCTTAGCCAGTTTTCGCGCCCAGTTATGCTATACAAATTCCGCACCATGGGCGCCCAGTATGGTAAAAAGGATGCTAGCGATGAGTTTGAAGACATGGGCCGCCCCGACCTAGCCGACGAATATCGCAAAAACCACAAAGTGACCAACGACCCCCGCATCACCCGCTTTGGCAAGTTCTTGCGCGACACATCGCTCGATGAATTCCCGCAGTTTATCAATGTGCTGCGCGGCGACCTCAGCCTGGTCGGCCCCCGCCCTATTTTACCGCAAGAGGTCAAATTCAATCGCAGCCGCACCGCCCTACTGCACAGCGTCAGGTCGGGCGTCACCGGCCTATGGCAAGTCAGCGGCCGCAGCGAGCTCAGCTTCGAGGAGCGCATCGAGCTAGAACTCTACTACGCCCAAAACTGGAGCTTCTGGCTCGACCTCCGCATCTTATTCAAAACCATCGGCGTCGTCTTGCGCAAAACCGGAGCGAAGTAGCTCGCCCGCCTATTGCAGGCCCGGTAAACTCACAGGGTTCGCTGCGTCATATGCATCAATTATCTCTTGGTCGCGAATAATCTCGGTTTCGTCAGCCTCAGCCACTATCGCTTTAGTGGTCTTATTGCTAAACCCTACATACACAACCTTCGAACCAGCGTTCTTAGCGGCTTTAATAGCTGGTATTAGGTCGGTGTCAGAACTAACTAACGCCAGCTTCTGCGCCTCACTTTTATGCGCATCAACCACCATATCCACGGCGATACCTACATCAACACCCTTTTCTTGCATCCGTAAATCTTGGTGGTGGCAGTTACCGCATACATCACTATCCCTCACCTTTAGTTTACCCGATTCATTATAGCTAATGTTTTGCGAAATAAGGGTGTTACGCAACCGGCGGGCTACATCCGAAAACTTAATTGTTTTAGCCTCAATATCATCACCCTTATCCCTGCGCACCCTTACTTTAGCACCATAATAGGTTATGTGTACGTTTTCACCAAAAATTCTTTCAATAATTCCGCGAATATCAATCTTTGTTAGTTCATTTTTATCGTGTATTTTTTCAGCAGCTATCAAAATATCCGCTGCTTTATACATAAAGTTTTGTCCATCAATATACACACGAGTAGTCATAAATACAGTATATCAAAAAACAAAGAACCTCGACGGGAACAAATCCAGGTCGAGGCGCTGTACTTATTATGATATCAAATTGATTATACTATGTCAATATATTTTTTCATTTTGTCAATGATACTAACGTTTTTCCACAAACTAACAGGTTACGCTTACTATTAGTGTTGTAAATATAACTACGTACAAATGTATTGTATAATACATCTATGACCAACCCACCCAAAATTGCCATCGTTGCCGACTTTCTAACCGTTATGGGTGGGGCTGAGAATGTGGTGCTGGCGCTGGCCGAGGCTTTTCCGGGCGCGCCCATTTACACCGCTATTTACAATGCCGATAAAATGCCGGCCTTTCACCAGCTAGATGTTCGGCCATCTGGCTTACAAAAATTACCGCGCAAACTACGCGGCTACCACAAACTCTTCCCTACCATGGCTGTTAAAGCCATGCGCAAATTAGATCTATCCGAATTCGATATCATCATCGCCAGCACCTACCTGCATGGCCACCAAGTTACTAAAGCGCGGCCAGATCAAAAATTAATCGCCTACTGCCACACCCCGCCACGTTACTACTGGAGCCACTACGCCGAGTACCGCAAAGACCCAGGCTTCGGCAAGCTCAACCCCATCATCCGTACCCTTATGCCGCT
>CAYVSX010000026.1:6297-10955 GCA_964454245.1 uncultured Candidatus Saccharibacteria bacterium
ACCGATCGCTTCGGCGATGCATCGGATGCCGAGCTAGAAAAAGCCTTAAATGGCGCCAAGGGGTTCATCTATGCGGCCGAGGAAGACTTTGGCATCGTTACCGTCGAAGCCCTCGCCGCCGGCGCACCCGTCATCGCCTACGGCAAGGCCGGCACGCTCGATATCGTCACTGATAACGAAACCGGCGCCCTATTCCGCCGCCAAACTGTCGAAGATGTCATCGGTGCCATTAAACGCGCCGAAAAAACCCATTTCTTCCCCTCAAAATTGCAGCGCACTGCCAAACGATTTGATAAAACACTATTTATCACCAAGTTGCGAAAAATAGTTGGTGATATTACTTAGCTCACTACTCCACCGTCACACTCTTCGCCAAATTTCGTGGCTGGTCAACATCACTGCCGCGCTCGACAGCAATATAGTACGCAAGCAACTGCGAAATAACGTTAAAGATGAGCGGTGTCAGTATTTTTAGGCGGGTGTTAATACGCACCACCGCCTCGGCCGCCACCCGGCGCTCAGTATCGGTAATCACGATGGCGTGCGCACCGCGAGCGTTCATTTCTATCAGGTTGCTTTGGCTTTTTTCGTACAGCCAGTTATCTAGCAGGTAAAACACTTCGAAGAACAAGTCGTCCACCAGCGCAATGGAACCATGCTTCAGCTCACCCGCCGGGTAGCCCTCGGCATGTACGTAGCTCACTTCTTTCAGCTTCAGCGAGCCCTCCATAGCAATCGGGTAGGCTGTATCGCGGCCGACATACAGTGCATGATCGTATTTGGCGTATTTCTTAGCGAGTTTCTTTACCTCGCCTTCGTGCTTTTCTATCACCTTTTCAATTTCGCGCGGCAGGGCATCCAGCTCGGTAATATAGTCGCTAAGCTGTTTGCGCCCCACGCCTTTGGCTTGCGCGAGCATTAGGCCGAATATCGTCATGGCAGCCACCTGCGACGTAAAAGCCTTGGTGCTGGCCACGCTGATTTCCGCACCCACATGCACATATACCCCACCATCTACTTCGCGCGCAATCGAGCTGCCTACCGCATTGACCACGCCCAGGCAGCGTACACCGCGGCGCTTCAGCTCTTGCAGGCAGGCCAGTGTATCGGCTGTCTCGCCGCTCTGGCTCACAATCAGTGCCACCGTACCCTCTGGTACGTGAAACGATCGGTACCGCAGCTCACTGGCGATTTCATTCCGGATCGTCACGTCATCTAGAAACTGCTCCATAAAATACCCCGCCATCATACCAGCGTAATAGGCGGTGCCACAGCCCACAATCATCACATTGCGCACATCGCGCAGCTCATCATTGGTCATGTTTAGCCCGCCCAATTTAGCCGTCAAATCATCTACCTGCACCCGGCCGCTTAGCGTACTGCGCAAGCTCTCGGGCTGTTCGTGGATTTCTTTGATCAAAAAATGGTCAAACCCTTTCTTTTGAATTGACTGCAAATCAAGCTCTAGTTTTTCCACGGTCGTGTCCACCGTATTAGCATCCACATCATACAGTTGCACGCCATCGCGGGTACAAAGCCCCATTTCGCCGTCGTGCAAGTAAATTACCTTGTCGGTGTAACCCACAAGCGCCGAGGCATCACTGGCGATAAATACTTCGTCGTTGCCCACTCCTACAATAAGTGGGCTGCCTTTACGGGCAATTACTATTTCATCTGGGTTTTTAATGCTTACTACGGCTATACCATAGGCACCTACTACCGTCTTTAGGGCTTTGCCTACCGCATCCAGCAAGCTCGCCGAATCGCGGTACATATAGTCTACTAGAGCAGCGAGGACTTCAGTGTCGGTCTCGCTTTTAAAGTCGTAGTCGTGCTTTAGCAACTCTTCTTTTATATCTTGGTAGTTTTCGATGATGCCGTTATGCACCAAGTAGATATCACCGACTGCATGCGGGTGCGCGTTGCGCTTGCTCGGTATGCCGTGCGTTGCCCAGCGGGTATGGCCAATACCCACTTGGTCACCGCTTTTATGCGCTACTACCTTCTTTTCGAGTTCGGCTACTTTGCCTTTTTCGCGCAGTAGCGTCACTGCGCCTTTGTCGCCAAGGGTTACTATGCCTGCGCTGTCATATCCGCGGTATTCTAGCCGCTTTAGGCCGCTTAGTAATATTTGCTGCGCTTGCTTATCGCCAATATATCCTACAATTCCGCACATATAGCATCCTTTCAGGGGCATAGCTTATGCACTATGCTTCTATATGTATGGTACCGCAAAGTTTATATAAAATTTAGTAAAATGTGTATATTACAACGATTATCCAAGCTCGCTACAGAGTTGCTTATACGACTTCGCGTCGTTTACAGCAATCCATAGCCCTTTCGTTAGGCCAGCCGACCACAGTCTGTTCTCGCTAGCCAAAATAGGAAACAGTATATTTTCAAAATCCGATTTTTCAGTCAAGCTAAAGCTCTGTCTAAAATAGGCGTAGGCCTCTGGGCTAAATAGTGTAATGCCTACGTGTGCCGGCACCGGAATAAACGGATACATTTTGGTGTCGACCACTTTATTATCCACCACCATCATGCCAGTCGAATGGTACGCTTGGCCAAGGCCGAGCACAGCGGTCGCAACTGCTCCCTGCTTCACACCCTCTATATGCGCCTCACTGATGTAGCGCGGAAATTCGGGGAAATGCAACACCACATCATCTGGGTTGGCCACAATCAGGTTATGGCTTTCAGGTATAGAGCCGTTTTCAAGCGCATTCAATACAGCTCCGCCTTTACCCACTGGAATCTCCGGGTCATAGCTATAGGTAATCTGCACGCCAAAAGCCGAGCCATCACCAAGCCGCTCCTCGACACTATGCGCATTGTGAAACACCAAGGCAACAAACTTTTTAAAACCAGCCTGAGCATACATTCGTATACACATCTCTATCATCGTATCGCCATTAGGTAGCTCAAATGCGCTTTTGTTCGCCTGAGTACCATCAAGTACAGGGCTAAAGCGGCTGCTTTCACCGCCAGCCATCAATGCCACTACGGTATTATTGGCAAACGATTCCCATTCGTCATCGGTTACCTTTGCCGGGTCATGAAAACTCGCGATTTTATGTCCAAGATCATCCAGTTCTGTCTGTAGGCTCATAGTTCTCCTATTTGGTCGTGTAGTGGTATTCCTTAATTATACTGTGTTGCCCGTGCTTAGACAAACGGACGATACCGACGGCTTACTACCCAGCAAAGGTAAGAGTGGTATACTAAAGTACATGAACATACTTGTTACGGGCGGTGCCGGCTATATAGGCTCCCACACCATCATAGAGCTGCTAGCAAATAAGCACCGTGTTGTCGTTGTCGACAACCTAATCAATAGCAGCGCCGAAGTAATGGCCCGACTCAAAATTATCACCGGCCAAGTAATTCCCTTACACACTTTTGATCTACAGGATAAAAAAGCGTTGGATGATCTATTCACCGTCGAACAGTTTGATGCCGTAATCCATTTCGCTGGCCTAAAGGCGGTTGGTGAATCGACTGCTCAGCCACTCACCTACTATCGCACT
Source organism: uncultured Candidatus Saccharibacteria bacterium (assembly GCA_964454245.1). Classification (GTDB taxonomy): domain Bacteria; phylum Patescibacteriota; class Saccharimonadia; order Saccharimonadales; family Saccharimonadaceae; genus Saccharimonas. The sequence continues at coordinate 9,828 of CAYVSX010000026.1, forward strand.
AACATCGACTCTACCCTTACGCTCCTGGAAGTTATGGATGCTCATGCCGTTCGTAAACTTATCTTTAGTTCCAGCGCCACAGTGTATGGGTCGGCACCAATACCCTACACCGAATCAAGTCCTACTGGCCAAGGCATTACTAACCCATATGGCCAAACCAAGTATATGATCGAGCAAATCCTACGTGATACAGCAGCGGCAAATCCCGCAAATGAGTTTACAATTCTACGCTACTTCAACCCGGTCGGCGCGCACCCTAGCGGCACGATTGGCGAACACCCAAATGGTACACCTAATAATTTAATGCCATATATTACTCAAGTTGCTACTGGCAAGCGTGATAAATTATCAGTTTTTGGCAACGATTACGACACTATCGATGGAACAGGCGTCCGCGACTATATTCATGTTGTTGATTTAGCCAAGGGTCACCTGGCTGCCCTAGAACACAGCCAGCCAGGCGTTAGTACCTACAACCTCGGTACGGGCAATGGTGTATCAGTTCTGCAACTAATCCGCGCCTTTGAAAAAGCCTCGGGCAAAACTATTCCGTACCAAATAGTCGCCCGCCGCCCCGGCGACCTGCCAGAATATTACGCTAATGCCGACTTAGCAGCTAAACAGCTTGGCTGGAAGGCTGAAAAAACCATCGAGCAGGCGTGTGAAGATTCGTGGCGTTGGCAATCACAAAACCCAAATGGTTATAGCGGCTAGTTGTTGTATTTATTACATAACAACCCACTAGCAAAAACTACAATAGACGTATAGCAGCGCGACATCTATAATAAAATTATGACCAAGATGTTAGTAACGGGCGGCGCAGGGTTCATAGGGGCGAACTTTGTGCATTACACCCTCAATCACAAGCCCGAATACGAAGTAACTGTTATAGATAAACTAACCTACGCCGGCAACCCAGATAACCTAGCTGGCGTGCTAGATAAAATCAATTTTGTAACCGGCGATATTTGCGACCGCGATCTGATGGATAAGTTAGTGAGCGAAACCGATATAGTAGTGCACTTTGCAGCCGAAAGCCACAACGACAACAGCCTGCGCGACCCGTGGCCGTTTGTCGAAACCAACATCGTTGGCACCTACACTATTCTCGAGGCCATCCGCAAACAC
>CAYVSX010000026.1:11055-12238 GCA_964454245.1 uncultured Candidatus Saccharibacteria bacterium
ATGAACTTTTGCCGCCGCTGCGGCGCGGCGCTGCAACAAGAAGGTGAAGGCTATACGTGTGCAAGCGGCCACTCTATATTCAACAACCCGCGCCCAACCGTTGGTGTGTTCTTTATCAGTCAAGCTGGTGATGTGGTACTATCACGGCGCGGCATCCAACCCCACAAGGGCAAGTTAGATGCTGTTGGTGGGTTTGTAGATGTAAACGAAACACTCGAACAGGCACTTATTCGTGAAATTCGCGAAGAAACCGGCCTACAACCAACCGATTACAGCCCACTCACCTATCTTTGCTCGGCAACCGACAGCTACCATTACGACGGCGACAATCTACCGGTTCTTACAACATTATTTTACACCACACTTAAGGCTGGCGCGGTCATCACTCCGCAAGATGACATTAGCGAAGTGGTGTCGCGCCCACTAGCCACTATAAACCTCGATGAGATAGGCAGTGAGGATATAAAACAAGGCATTCAGGCGCTACAAAAACACCTTGCCACTGTAGTACAATAGGCCTATGGAATTCAGCAAACAACTACAACCACACCAAACACCAATTGAAGGGTTAGTGGTGTACGACCTGTCGGTTCACGGCGATGCCCGCGGCTGGTTTAAAGAGAACTGGCAGCGCGAAAAAATGACGACGGCCGGCCTGCCAGATTTTGGGCCAGTGCAAAACAACGTCAGCTTTAACGCCGAGCGCGGTGTGACGCGTGGCCTACACGCCGAACCCTGGGACAAATTCATCTCGATTGGTGCTGGTAGCGTATATGGTGCCTGGTGCGACTTGCGCGAAGGTAGTGCCACCTACGGCAACACTTTTACTGTTACCCTCGACCCCTCAAAGGCAATTTATGTACCACGTGGCGTAGCTAACGGCTTTCAGGCACTAGAAAATAATACAGTGTACATGTACCTGGTAAACGACCACTGGTCAGCCGACGCCCAGTATTCCAATGTTAGCATTTTCGACGAATCACTTGACCTCGACTGGCCAATCCCGCTAGCCGAAGCAGTGGTGAGCGATAAAGACAAAAACCACCCCTTGCTGGCCGACGCCACGCCAATTGCACCTAAAAAAGTGTTGATTGTTGGCGCCAACGGCCAGCTAGGCCGCGCCTTCCAGGCCATCTTTCCCGCCGCCGAGTGTGTCGACCGCGACACATTAGACATATCATCG
>CAYVSX010000027.1:0-12055 GCA_964454245.1 uncultured Candidatus Saccharibacteria bacterium
GAAATATGTGTGTAACTGACGTTATTATACCCCGTTAGTTTAACAAACGCCAGTACCATGTATAATGATATGTAATGAAACTTCCAAAATTCTTACAACGGCGCAAACAAATATCGGCTAAAAGCGAGGCGGTGCTGGTGGTGGCAACCATTACGGTGTTTGTATTGCTGGCGGCCAATAGTTTGGGCGCGTCGTCGATATGGTTCGACGAGGCCTTTGGTGCCTACCTAGTGCACTTTAATTTTGGCGAAATATTTAAGTTTACGGCGCTCGATGTGCACCCGCCACTATATTACTGGGTGCTAAAGTTATGGGGCTTGCTGTTTGGCACCGGCGACGTGGCGCTGCGCAGCATGAGTATCTTTTTTGGCGCCATTGCCCTTGTATTTGCCTACCTGCTGATGCGCAAAATATTTACTAACCGCACGGCGCTATTAGTGCTACCAATGCTGGCGGTGTCGCCAATATTTATCCGCTACGCCCAAGAGGCGCGCATGTACACTATGGTGTTGGCGATTGGCCTAGCCGCTACTTACGTGCTGTATGGCCTGCAAAAAAAGCCCAGCCGCAAGGGCTGGGCAACCTATGGTGTGCTGGTGTCGCTGGGCATGTGGACGCACTATTTTACGGCGCTGATATGGCTGGGGCATTGGGTGTGGCGGGCGATTATTACCCACAAAAAGTCGCTGCAAGCCTGGAGTCAAAAATTCTTTAGCCGCGATTGGGTGCTGGCACATGTGCTGGCAGTAGGGCTGTTTTTGCCCTGGCTGCCGTGGCTGGTGCGCCAAATATTAGATGTGCAGGTTAATGGTTTTTGGATCCCGCCAGTTGGCCCCGAAACCATCCCGGCCTACCTAAGCGATGTGTTTTTGTACCAAACGGTCGGCGGCGTGTCGCCATGGCTAACTGTAGCGCTGGGGGTGTTTGTGGCGCTGGCTGGCTACCTGGTGTGGGCGACCTACCGGTATAGTGCGGCTGGCCAAAAGCCGGGCTATTTACTGCTGATCGTTAGCGCCCTGGCGCCAATTGCACTGCTAATTATGATGTCGCTGCCGCCGCTGCAATCGACGTTTATAGATAGGTATATTTTGACCGCTGCGGTGCTGCTGGTGGCGGTGATAGGTGTAGCGATAGTGCTGGCGCCGAAAAAGTACCAAACTGTTAAAATGGCTGCTGGTGCATTACTAGTAATACTATCGTTTGTGGGCATTACAAATGTTTACCACTACGGCAACTACAATATGTTCGCCGGGCAAAAGTCACAGACTAAGCAGCTAGTGCAGGCTATTCGCGCCACGCCGGGCACGGCCGGGCAGCCGATTATCGCCAATACACCGTGGATTTATTACGAGGCGGCGCAGTATTCTAATGGCGAAAACGGCGTGTATTTCATCGATAAATATGTGGAGTATAAATTTGGTTCACTAGAGATGTTAAAGCAATCGGATAAAGGTAAAATTAAAGACCTTGACGGCTTTTTGCAGGCCAATACTAAGCTATGGTATATTGGCCGGCCGGGCGATGCCGATATTGACCCGCCAGCTGGTAATGTGCGCATGTTGCAGCGCATCGATATTGCCGACCCAATCACCGGCAAAGCCGCTTACCAAGCAGTGCAGTACGAAACTACCGCGGAATAACCTTGAACAAAACTTTGTAGCGGATCATCACCCATATTACGGCGGCAAATGCGGCGTATACTAGGCTGTTTAGCCAGTAGTTGCCGTCATCGGTGGGTGGTAAAGCCAGGTGTACTAGGTACAGCCCCACCGCCGAAACTGTGTAAACGTACTGCGAATTGGTGCCAAATGGCAGCAGTAGCCAGCCTAGCCACTTGGTGATAAATGGCTCAAAGCGGCGGAACAGCCAAAATGCCGCCCAAAACCATAGCAAAAACAGCCCAATGCGGGTAAACGGCATGTTTTCTTTATCAAAATACAATTGCTGCCAGGTGTCGCGTAGCGGGGCTACTGCGGCGTACACCTCTGGCCCCAGCTTGCCGCCAAAGGCTAGGTAAATGTTGCCTAGCAGGGTGGCCACGGCAGCTAATAGTAGGGTGCTAATTATCACCTGGCGCCAGCGCTTGGCTAGGCTGTTCCACTTTTCGGTGATTTCGGGCCAGTGGTAGCCAATTATCATGCCGCCAAAAAACAGCAGCTGCCAATGCCATGGCTGGGTGTATATGCTGTCTGGCCAACCGGGGCTGGGTGCAAATAGGGCAATGGCGGCGCTGGCCCCCAGCGCAATGTACCACCAACCACGGCGCAGTAGCCACAGTACCAATGGGCTAGCCACCAAAAACAGGCAGTATAGCCGCAGGTAATCGGCCCAGCCGTACAAATCTTGAAAGCTAATAATGTTCCATAGAGTGGTAAATATATTGGCACCAGGGTCGGGTATAACCTCTTTTACACCGGGGTTGCCAATAAACTGCCAGCCAATTAGCATCGAACCAATTGCTACCACTATGTACACCACGTACAGTGTAAAGGCGCGGCTAAGCAGTAATTTGGCGGCAATTTTTAGTGGCTTATCCATTAGTTTGCGGCCGCGCACAATCCCTAGCACTGTGCCGCTGATAAAAAAGAATCCCTCGGCCGCCGATACAAACAGCTCGCCCTTTAGGGTGAGTGGTTCGAACAGGCTAGGGAACAGGTATAGGTGGTTTAGTAGTATCGCCAGCAAAAAATACCCGCGCATTAGGTCTAAGGTGATGATTCGGGGGATGATTTTTTTGGCGGTGGCCATTTTATCCATTATACAAGGTTTTGAGTGAAAAATTTCTGATAGCCCAGGCAATTTATATAGGAGTATACTAATAATATGACCAAGATAACTCCATACAAAGCTCCAGATTTTACGCTACCAGACGCTAGTGGCCAGCCGCACCAGCTAGCCGACTATAAGGGCAAATGGCTAGTGCTGTATTTTTACCCGATGGACGACACGCCCGGCTGTACGGTAGAGGCCTGTAGCCTGCGCGATGCGGCGACTGAACTGAACGAGCTGGATGCCGAAGTGGTGGGCGTGAGCGCCGACGATGCTAAAAGCCATGAAAAATTTGTTAAAAAACATCATCTTAACTTTACGCTATTATCCGACGCCGATAAACAGGTGATTGCCGCCTACGGCGCCTGGGGCAAAAAGATGTTTGGCCACGAGGGAATTTTGCGCAAGACCTTTATTATCAGCCCAAGCGGCGATGTGGTAAAGGTATACGGTAGGGTGACGCCGCTCGGCCACGGTGAGCAGGTGGTAGATGACCTAAAGCGACTGCAGAAATCCTAAATAGTAATAAAAAATACTGCCTTACGCATAAGGCAGTATTTTATTTTGCATATCAACTTATTGCAAGTTGAAGGTAACTGGATCGCTAAAGAAGTCGTAGCTGTCGTAAATCAACTTTAGGCTAGTGTCGCCAGCTGGCACTTCGAAAGCAATCTTGCCGGTGACTTTGCCGCCAGGTGCCAACGAGCCGCTATTTAGCAGGCCTTCGGATATCGATGCGTATGATTCGCTTTGTTGTACGCCATTTGAATCTTGAATTTTAAACTCGTATGAACTGTAACTCATAGGTGTACTGCTGTTGTTGGCGATTGATACGGTCACCACTACGAATTCTTTACCAGTTTCTGGCTGGATATATTCATTGCCAGTGCTATAGTTGCGTTGAACGCCAGTTACGGTTACGGCCTTATCGTCGTATGTTGCCGTTTCGTTTACGCCAAATGTGGCTTGGCTAGTGTTGCTTGATGAGGAGCTATAGTTACTGCTGTTGTTATACTCATTTTTGGCTTTGTCGGCGATTGAGGCGTAGCCGATGGTAGAGACTATGATTAGCGCTACAGTGGCAAGCAAGGCGACTGCACCAAGGATGAGGCCAGTTAGGGCTAGACCCTTAGGCTGCTTTTTGGTTAGGGCGATGATGCCAAAGATAATCGCCGCAATAGCAGTAACTATATTGCCAGCGCCAAAGATTGAAAATAGTCCCAGCCAGCCAAACAAGAAGGCGATGATGCCGAGTACGAGCGCGGTAACTGCTAGCCCTTTAGCGGCTCCGGGCGCAGTGGCTGATGGCACTGGTGGCACGCTAGGTTGTTGTGGTAGTGGTGGCGGCGTTGGCGTAGACTTTGGTTGATCCATATAAGTTCTCCTAAAACTTAAGCATATTATATGCTTAGCATAGCAAATAATATTTCAGTACACAATCAGTATTTGTTGCTAGCGGGGGCGGGTGAGGGCAATCTCGCGCGCTTGATCGGCAAAGCGGTCTTCAATTACATTAGGGGTAAAGTCGCCGTATTTGCGGGTGACGGCTTGCTCGATGAGCCAATCGGCTAGGCCAGGGTTTTTGGGCAGTAGCGAACCGTGCAGGTAGGTGCCAATCACGTTTTTATAGCGCGCACCCTCTAGTTCGTCGTGGCCGTTGTTACCGGCGCCGCGGATGACTGTGCCTAGTGGCTGGGCTTTTGGCCCTAAGGTGGTTTGGCCACTGTGGTTTTCGTAGCCGACTATCAGGCCAAAATCGTCGCTGGTGGTGACGATGTTGCCAATCATGCGCTCGTCGCCACCGACCGTTTCGACATCTAGTAGGCTAATGCCTTTTATTATTTCGCCATCTTTAGTCTTAAAAAAGTGGCCAAACTGTTGGTACAGGCCGCAAATTAGCAGCATTGGCACATTATCGTCGGCTAGCTGCTGTAATTTAGGCCCGATTTTTAGCAAATCGGCGCCAATTTTGGTTTGGCCGCTATCTTGGCCGCCGCCGCCGACTATCAGGTCAACTTCGGCCGGGAATTTATCGCCGGGGTTGTATTCTAGTAAGTTTACGTTGTAGTCGTGCCACTCTAGGCGCTTCTTCAAAACTAATGTATTGCCCCAGTCCCCATATATATTCATATCGCGTGGATATAGCTGTAATAGGTTAATCACTTTTTCGTTCATCGCACCACCTCCACATTGGCTTGCTTGGCTAGTTCGCGGCGCAAGGCTAGCATGGCGGTGTAGGTGCAGTAAATCCGCTTGGGCTGGCCGCTGTGCCCGGCTATAAACTGCTGTAAGGCCAGTTTCAAATCTGGTTCCACGGCGCTCACCTCTACTTCTTCGTATTGCATGCGCAGTGCCATATCGTAGGCCCGAATACCGGTTATCATCGCCACGCCGCCCGCAGCCAGGCTGTCAAAATCTACATCCCACAGCCAGCTCATGTCGCGGCCGTCGGCGTAATTATCGTTAATAGCTATCATCGTAGCGTAGCCTTGGGCATCAAAACTTTTTAGGCTAAGCCTAAAGCCGCTGGGGTTTTTTACCAGCACTAGTTCGCACGGTTGGCCATCCACCACCACAGTTTCGCCGCGGCCAAAGGCTGGCGTTACACTGGCTAGGCTGGTTAGCATTTGTTTGGTGTCCAATTTGTCGCCCATTATTAGCCGCACCAGCGCCACCGCGCCCACGGCGTTTTGCACATTATATATGCCTTTTAGTTTTAGCTCGGTTTTGTGGGTTTTGCCAGCAAATTTAATGGTAGCGGCTTGGCCGTCCATGGCTTCCAAACTAGAATTGTCCACCTGAACAATCGCACCAGTGGATTGTTCGCCCGCGCCACGCATGGCGTCGTCACTAGGGAACAAATGCTGCAATTTAGGTGCCACGCTAAAGCTGGCTATGGTGGCGGTAATATCACCCATAAACTTTTTGCTAGCTAGCCGTGGGTCGTCGCGGTTTATTACCACGCCAGTGGTGGTAGCGGTAGCTATAGTGTGCAGCAGGGCAGCGGTTTTGTCAATTTCGCCAAACCTATCTAGCTGATCGCGCATGACATTTAGTAGCAAGCTGTAGGTGGGCGGTATGGCGCGCACAAAGTGCACAGCGTGGGCTTCGTCTAGTTCTAGCACGGCAATGTCGGCCGCCAAGTTGCCTTTTACATCTACCTCGCCCAGCAGCGCTGCCGCCACGCCGCGGGTAAAGTTGCTGCCGGTGCGGTTGGTAAATACTTTTAGGCCTTGGCCTTCTAGTAGTTCTACCACCATTTTGGTGGTGGTGGTTTTGCCGTTGGTGCCACTAATCAGCACTATGCCGTGGGGTAGGTTAGCCAAAGTACGCTTTATAAAGTCGGGGTCAATTTTTTCGACAAAAAGGCCTGGCAGCGCCGAGCCACCCCCGCGCACTTGCGCCAGCTTGCGCACGCTTTTGCCTAAAACAGTCGTAAATATTTGCCGCATCTACTACCTATTATACCGCCTTGTGGGCAGGCGGCCGCACTTTTTAATTTACATGCCGCTACAATTTGCCCCAAAAGCAATAAATGAGTATATAATAACCCCATGACCACCTATCTAATTACAGGCAATATGGGCAAGCTGCGCGAGCTGCAGGCGGTGTTGCCGGCGGCGCTAAATTTGGTGCACAAAGATGTTGATTTAGACGAAATCCAATCGCTAGACCCACGCGAAATTGTGGCACATAAGGTGCGGCAAGCATACGAGATTGTTGGTGAGCCGGTGATAGTTGAGGATGTATCGGCCGAGCTAGCCTCGCTAAACGGCCTGCCGGGGCCATTTGTAAAGTTTTTTATGAAAAAACTGGGCAACGATGCGCTGTACCAAATTGGCGCCCCAAATGACCGCCTAACCGTGCGCTGCACCATGGCCTACTACGACGGCCAAAACGAAATTATAGTTGAAGGTACTACCGAGGCGACCGTGGTAGCGCCCAGCCACCCCGAGCAAATTAACGAATCGTTTGGCTTTGACATGACAGTGCTGCCCGATGGCTACGATAAAACTGTGCACGAGCTGGGGCAGGGGCTGAAGAATAAAATCAGCCACCGTTACCACGCCGCCACCAACCTTGCCGCTGCTTTGGCCGATTATGGCTTGGCGTAGTAAACTGTAACTATGCAACTGAATACTATTAAAGAGGTGGAACAGGCGCTAGAGCCGCTGGCGGCGGCTGCTTTGGCGGCGACCGGCCGCGATATTACCACCCAGCGCACTTTTGCCTTGGCCAATTTAGTGGGCAACCCGCAAGATAAATTGCGGGTGGTGCATGTTGCCGGCACTAGCGGCAAAACCTCGACATCGTACTACATTGCCGGGATGTTGCAGCGCGCCGGGGCCAAAACCGGCCTAACTGTTTCGCCCCATATAAACAGCATTACCGATAGGGTACAGGTAGGCGGCCAGTCGCTAAGCAACGCTGCTTTTTGCCAGTATATGAGCGAATTTTTGCCGCAAGTTTTGGGCGATGGTAGCGATCTGCCATCGTATTTTGAAGTAATGATGGTGTTTGCCCTGTGGGTATTTGTGCGCGAGGGCGTGGACTACGCCGTGGTAGAAACCGGCCTGGGCGGCCTGCACGATAGCAGCAACATTTGCCGCCAGGCAGATAAACTGTGCGTCATTACCGATATTGGTATTGATCATACGCAGGTGCTGGGTGGCACGCTGCCGGCGATTGCTGCCCAAAAGGCCGGTATAATTGCGCCTGGCAATGTGGCGGTAATGCACCAGCAGGGTGCGGCGGTTATGCGCGTGTTGCGCCGCCGGGCCAAGCAGCAAAATGCCCAATTGGTAGAGTTGCCACCGCAAAATTACGCCGAATACCAAGATCGTAATTTTGCCCTAGCCCTGGCCGCCTATGCCCAGCTAGTGCAGCGCGACGGCCTGGCGGTGCTGGGCGATGCAGAACTAAACCGGGTACGGCAGCTGCAAGTGCCCGGCCGGCTAGAAATCACCCAGCAGGGCAGCGCCACGGTTATAATTGACGGCGCGCACAATCAGCAAAAAATCCAGGCACTCATTAAAACCTTGCAGGCAAAATACCCCGGCCAAAAATGGGCCGTGGTGCTGGCTATGCGGGCTAACAAAGATTACCAAGCGGTGGTAAAACTACTAGCACCTATCACCAGCCAGGCGGTGGCCATTCAGTTTAATTTGGGGCAAGATACGCCAATTGTAGCTCTGGCGCCAGAGGTGTTAGCCAAAGAATTTGCAATATACGACGTAGGGTGTGCGGCTAGTGACTCGTCGGCGGCGGTGCTAGGCCAACTAGCCGGCCAAGGCCAGCAGCACATATTGGTCACCGGTTCGCTATACCTCGCGGCCGAAGCCCGGCGGGTGGTGAGAAAAAACTAACGGTGGCGCTGGGGGCGGTTCTGGGGTACAATATAGTTATGTTTATTGTGGGCTTATTCTCGTGGTGGTATGGCGCTGGCTGGCTACGCTGTGTGGCAGCGGTGCAGGGCGGTTTGGCCAATATTTACGATTATTTTTCGCTCGATTTGCTGCTGCGCACGCTGTTTGCCCCGTTTCGGCAAATATCGGCCGGCAGTGTGCGTGGGCCAATTGGGGCGCAGGTGCGGGCATTGTTCGACAACCTGATTTCGCGTGTAATCGGTGGCTTTATGCGCACAGTAATGATAGTTATTGGCACGGTAGCGCTAGTGATTTCGAGTGTATTAGGGCTGGTGCGGATAGTGCTGTGGCCGCTAATACCGGTGCTGCCGGTGGTGTTTGTGCTGTTTGCAATGGCGGGGTGGGTACCATGGCAGATTTAGCTTACAACCACCACTCTATTAGGGCCAGCGAGGCGCGCTTTGCGGTGCGCTTGCAGGGGCTGGCTGCCGGCATGTTGCCATGGGTAGTGGCGTTGCTGTTGCTGCTGGGCGCCGGGCTGATAGTTGGCTTAGGCGATGCCATCGGCTGGCTGGCCATTGCGCTGGCGCTGCCATTTGGTATGCTGCACGCCTACTACAAACACCATTTGGTGTCGTTGCCGGCTACTAAGGGCAGCGGGCTAGAGTCTATAATTGCTGGCGATGTGCTGGGGCGGTTACCTAGTGCGCCCACGCCGGCTGATATTGCCGCTGCTGCTGGGCAGTCTAATGCTGGGCAATTTATGGGCGCGCGGCTGGGGCTGACGCCATCGTTACTAACCCAGCTGGCCAGCGCCGATGCTAGCCGGGCGGCCGAGCTGTGGCAGCTGGCCGATGATATTAGGCAAAAAAACGGCCTAGCCGAAATAAATGGCAGCGTGCTAGCGGTGGCGATTGTGCGCAGCTTTGTGGGCTACGAGCAAATTATTGCCCAAATACACCTGGGTGATGAAGACCTCGACAAAGGTATCCAATGGCAGTCCCACCTAATGGAGCTTATTGCTCACCACTCCAAGCCGCGGCGCACCGGCGGCATTGCCCGCGACTGGTCGTTTGGCTGGATACCGCTACTAGAGCGCTTTGGGCAAAATATTAGCGAGCAAATTAGCCGCGGCGGCAGCCTGCTAACGGTTGATGTCGGCTCACATGTCGACGCCATCAACCAATTGATAGACACTTTTGCCACTGGTGGGCGGCAAAATGCCGTGCTGGTGGGCGCGGCCGGCGCCGGCAAAACTACCATCATCCACAGCTTTGCCGAGCGCTTGCTAGATGCGTCATCTAACATACCCGATAGCCTAAAGTTTCGCCAGGTATTTATATTAGATTCGGCGGCGCTAATTGCGGCTGCCCCCGGCCGCGGCGAGCTGGAAAACCTAATTATGCAGGTGCTAAACGAGGCCTACCGGGCAAAAAACATCATAATTTGCCTAGATAACGCCCAGCTGTTTTTTGAAGAAGGTGTGGGTGCGGTGGACTTATCTAACGTGCTGCAGCCGATACTAGAAGCCGGCAACTTGCGCGTAATTTTAAGCATGGACGAGCAGCGCTACCTACAAATTGGCCAGCGCAACCCCGGGCTAATAAACGCCCTTAACCGCGTAAATGTGGCACCAGCCAGCCAAGATGAAACCATGATAGTGCTGCAAGAGCAGCTAATACAGGTGGAAATAAAGCGCAGCGTTACCTACATGTACCAAGCGCTGGGCGAGGCCTACCGCCTGGCCGACCGCTACGTGCACGAGCTAGTAATGCCTGGTAAGGCGGTAAAATTGCTCGAAAGCGCCGCCGGCTTTAGCGAGTCGGGCTTAGTGACCATCAATTCGGTGCAGCAAGCGATTGAAAAAACGTTAGATGTAAAAATAAGTGTGGCCAGCACCACCGAAGACCGCGAGACGCTGTTAAACATGGAAGACCTAATACACCAGCGCATGGTAAACCAAGTGCGCGCTGTGAGTGTGGTGAGTGATGCGCTGCGCCGGGCACGGGCTGGCGTGCGTAACCAAAACCGGCCAATCGGTACCTTCCTATTTTTGGGACCAACTGGTGTGGGTAAAACCGAACTTTCTAAAGCGCTGGCCGACGTGTACTTTGGCGGCGAGGGCAAAATGATACGGGTAGACCTAAACGAATATGTGCGGCCCGAAGATGTAACCCGCCTAATTGCCGATGGCGCCGACGACCCCAGCAGCCTAACTGCCCAGGTAATGAAACAGCCGTTTAGCGTAGTGCTACTAGATGAAATTGAAAAGGCCGCGCCCGAAGTGCTAACTACCTTGCTGCAGCTATTAGACGAAGGTATATTGCGCGATGTGCGCAACCGCGAAGTGAGCTTTAGGGATGCGATTGTGATTGCCACCAGCAACGCCGGGGCCGATCGCATCCGCGAGTACATTGAGCGTGGCTACCAGGTAGAGCAGTTTGAGCAGCAGTTTGTCGATGAGCTAATAAACACTAACCAGTTTAGGCCAGAGTTTTTGAACCGCTTTGACGAAATAGTGGTGTTTCGGCCGTTCAAGAAGGGAGAGCTGGTGCAGGTATTGGATTTGATTTTGGTGGGCGTAAACAAAACCCTAGAACCGCAAAAAGTATCGGTGAGTGTGGATGACGACGCCAAGCAAATACTGGTAGATAAAGGCTACGACCCACGCCTGGGCGCCCGCCCAATGCGCCGCGTGGTGCAAAAAGCGGTAGAAAACACCGTGGCCAAACTGATGCTAGCCGGCAGCGTAAACCCAGGCGACACCATCCAAATTACCGGCGAAATGGTGGGGCAGATATTTGATACCAGCGAGCAGGCTAGGGCGATTGCCGCCCCGACCGACGCGGAATAAGTATATCTTCCCATTATAACACAAAGTGCTTAAGTTTGTCAAATATTTGCTAATATTACCACTGTTATGCTATACTTGTAACAATAGTCAACCAAAGGAGCATTAAATGGCCAAGCACAAATCATGGCATGGCGCTGATATCAAGCGCGCATTGAAGAAAAAGCTGAAAGCAGCTAAGAAGAAAAAGCAATTGCTATAAGAATTTCACCCCGAAATGGGGTGATTTTTATATAATTATCAAAAGCACACCAACAGTGCAAACTAGCGCGGCGAGGAGCTTTTTGCCAATATCATTGCGCTCTGGCCGCAAAAAGGCCAGGGCTAGCAGCACCGTCACGATAATGCTGGTTTGGCGCAGCGGCGACACAATCGCGAACGTACCGAGCTGGTAGGCAAACATCATGGCCAGGCTACCTAGGCCGTAAAATATGCCCAGTAGCCACAATTTACTAAACACCGCGGGTTGTAGCAGTGGCCGCAATACTACGCGCGGCTTGGCCAGCAGCACCACAAGTGATGTAGCAATAAAGCTAATCGCCGCCCACGACATGCCATCGACAAATCGCCCCACGTACGACCAAAAATACACGGCAATACCAAATAACAAGCCGGTGATTAGCCCATACACTACGCCGCGGTCGGCAAATACTTTACGCAAATTTTTGGCTAGCATGGCCACACTAGCAAATATCAGCACCGTGCCGGCTACTTGTAGCCAGGTCATGCTTTCGTGCAGCAATACTATACCTAAAATCATCGTCCACACCGCTTGGGTGGCAAATAATACCGAAAAGCTGCTGGCTTGCACCCGCTGCAGTGTTTTGGCGTAAAATATGTGGCCAATGCCAAAGCAAACTACCGAAATGCCGGCTGGCAATAGGTAATTTTGCAGCCCATCTAGCGTAAAGCCGTTTATGTAAGCTGGTACCAGCAGCAGCACGCCTACTATTGCCTGGAACACAATTGCATAGGCAAACGGATCGGTCTTGTGCTTGTGCAGCAATGTGCGCTGCAGTAGCACCGACACCGAAAGCGACAGTACGCTAATGAGGGTAAAGATTTGCCA
>CAYVSX010000028.1:0-11213 GCA_964454245.1 uncultured Candidatus Saccharibacteria bacterium
TGGCTGATATGCCCTACTATGGAGTTTTTGGCAAGCGTAAACGACTACGCCTATGGCTTTTTGGCCAGCAGCTTTTTGGAGGTAGATACATCTTTAGTAACCGGCTCGGAAACCGCCTGGACGCGCTTTAAAGACTTAGCCAACATTGCCTTTGTGGTGGCGCTGTTGTTTGTGATATATTCGCAAATTACATCGGTAGGCATAAGTAACTATGGCATAAAAAAGATGCTACCCAAGATAATAATTGCCGCACTGCTGGTGAACTTATCGTTCATAATATGCAAGGTGGCGGTAGATTTGAGTAACGTGCTGGGGTATGGTATAGTACAGTTTTTTGAAGGGATACAGGTGACAACGCTGGATAGTAGCTCTACGGCGTCGGATGCGGGCATGGCGGCGTGGAATACTGCTGGATATTGGGGATCTGTGGTTGGCGGTATATTGATAGGTGGCGTGGGTATAGCCCTGGCGTTTTCGATACCGGTGGTGCTGAGTAGCTTGCTGGCTATTGCGCTGATAGCGCTGATACTGATGGCGCGCAAGGCGCTGATAGTGCTGCTGATAGTGATAGCGCCGCTGGCGTTTGTGGCCTACCTGCTGCCCAACACCGAAAAGTGGTTTAAAAGCTGGGGTAAGCTGTTTTCTACCCTGCTACTACTGTTCCCTATAGTAGGCGCGGTGTTTGGCGCCAGTGCCCTAGCGGCCAGGATATTGGCCGACGCAGCCGAAGATGACCCAATGCTACAGCTAACCGCACTGGGTGTGTCGGCTCTGCCCTTCTTTGTAGTACCGGGGCTGCTAAAAGGCTCGCTAAAAGCGGCTGGCGCGCTGGGGGCCAAGCTGCAGGGCATGGCTGATGGGGCTGGGAAACGTGTGGGTAGCAAGGCTAAAGATAGCGCCAAGAACTCGTATATTGGTAGAAACTATGCCGAAAGGCAGAAAGCCGCCAATATTCGCCGCGGGCTGATTGCTGGTGGTACATATAAGGGGCGCAGACCTATCAGTCGAATGAAGAGCGCCATGTTTAATAAGTTAAATAGCTCTAGACTCTCTGGTGAAGCGGGTAGTAAGATGGCGGCGAGCGGCGCGGCACTTGCTCAGAAAGAGAAAAGCGAATCGGTAGATAATGAGGTTTCGCGTATGCTTTCAGACTGGGGGCCAAACGAGGAGCTAGCAAATGCTACAAAAGAATACGAAGCCGCACTAAAAGGTAACGATGTAGTAAAGGCGCGCGCCGCACAAAAGATTCTACTGAGCAAAGGTAATGCCGGGGTTAGTGCAATTGAGGATGTTGTGAGCGGTAACAAAAATAATAGTAATGTCTCGGGTGATGCAGCTGGCCTCCAAAACCAAGCTGTTGCACATGCAAAGTCTGATCTTGCGAGCGCTGGGCTGAAGGGTAAGAATGCTGCGCTGAACGCATGGAGCTATGACGATAAAGCTGTAGATGCGAGCGGTAACAAAACAGGCCAAGGCCGTTCGTTCCAAGATGTTAAGAACGACGCGTCGACATATACGAGTCTCACAGACCAAGAGCTTGTTACTCAGTCAGATGCTACACTCAAACATGCACGCCAGATTGGCGCCTTAGATAAGGCAACCGCAGACAGAATACTCGCCAACAAAGACCTACACAAAGACCTTTATGGCAAGAAGTACACGGAACTCTACACTGCTTCTGGAACTACACCTCCACCAGGCGGCACGCCGTAGACTATCGGCGTATCGCGTTTGCAACCATTCGCGCCAGTAGTGCTTCGTATGGTACCTCCGTATAGTGAGGTGTCGTACTATTATCATCGATCAGATTTCCATATCGGCATAGTTCGCCCGAATGGTTGAGATAATACCCCGTCCCTACTGTTGTTGGAACGGTGTTGTGCCAGAAGTCGCGTTCGACCATTGCATACCACCTAGTATCGCGCTGGATGTATATATCTTGACTACTTGGCGAAAGCGGTTTTGTTGTGTCGATTGGCCGCGCCCATAGCGCTCCCCTATCCTGCGCAAGCAGCTCCGAATGTGGCTGGTAGGCAAATTTGCCGTCATCTTGTAAAAATAGGCGTTCTACAATGAGCGCATTAGGGCTTGTAGGGTCTTGCTCTTGATGCGAAAGATACCACCCGTTACCATCGCGGATTTTTTGCCGAAACCCCTTTTCGTACAGAGGGCGCTCAGGGAATCCGATCACGCTACGTGTCGATACGCCCACACCAAGATACTGTGGCTCAGTCGGTACGGAATATGCGCTAAGCTGCGCGGCCATCTGTGCCAGTAGCTCACGGAACCGCACGCTCTCAGGGGTGTCACGCTGGGCCTCCCATGTACGCTGGTACTCTGCCATGCGAGCAGTCATTTGCTCGGTTGCGCTGGGTGTTGGTGGTGTAGGTCTTGTTAGTTCTTGGTGTAGTGTGTCTTCAAATTTTGTCATGATAACTCCTTAGGGTCCTACTTTCATTTCACCAACGACAGGATTGAGGCCCTCAGCCTTCATCGCCTTTACAACGGCATCGCTATAGATAGAGAATTTATCGATAACACCCTGCTTAACTTGGCTAAGCGCACCAGGATTAGTACGAATACCATTCACAATACGCATGTAAGCGGGGTGGTCTTCGTGGTAGAGCTTTTCCAGAGCGAACATTTGGGTAGAAATATTTTGCCCAGCGAATGCGGCTGGAGACAGGTTTTTCCAGGTGCCACGGTCATTCTTAAGTTCATCGAAGGTCTTGTAGTGCGGTGAACCGTCTGGCTTGATTTCGACGTTACCTGTTGCATCAAGGTGAGCCGAGTTTGTGAGGAAGAACTCGATGTCCTTACCTGCCGACATAATCCGACTTTCATCAGCAAGGATTTCTTTGAATACCTGAAGCTTCTCTTTTGGTACGATGCCACCACCATCGTCGCCAAGCTCAGAGAGTACTTCGCGCAACTTACCAATACCCGGGCCACCGTTTTTCGACATCGCCTTTACGTAGGCTATCTTCTGAGCAAGGTCGTCGGTCGACTTAAGCATCGTGTAGAGCTTGTTGTTGTTGGTAGATTCGGTGTAGTCCATCGTACTTTGAATGTTCTTGATGTCTTCCATGAGCACGGCAGATTCTTCTGATTTTGCCTTAGCAATCACGGCGTTCCTGCCAGACAAGCCCTTAATGCCGCCTGCGTATTCCACGATAGTTTTGCCATCAACGGTGATGGTGTTATCGGTAAGCGCCTTGGTCTTATACTCGGCAGTTACGCGATCAGCCATACCCTTTGCGGTGCCTGCAACGGCCGCTTCGAGCGTGTCGCGCTTGAGGTCGTGAGCAATATTGAGCATACCTGCTTGGGTGTGCATATCGACACCGCGTAGGTTAAGGATATGCTCTGAGCCACTGCCCTGCGCAAGCACTTCGGCATCAACCTTTTCGAGCTTGGCTTTAGCAACGGCCGCCTTGGCTTCGCTTGCTTTCACGCTCAGGTTTAGATTGTAGAGCCCTGGGTCGGTGCGTACTGAAGTATCCCAAGCCGCTTGGTGGGTATTTTCAATCCTCTTTTTTTCTAGCTCTACAGTGCGCTTGGCTGTATCTAACTTGTGGCCAAAGCTACTTTCCTCAAATTCGTTATGCACACGGGTTTTGTCGGCTTCGGCCATACCTTGGCGGTAGGTGATGTATTTGCCGGCGTTGCTGCGCATTAGGTCGTTTTCGGTCTCGGTTTTGTTGATATCTAGGTGGCGCGAGCGGATTTCGGTGCGGCGACCGTCCTCGGTTTTCATGTAGCGGTCTTCGATATCTTTTTTATCGTTGGCGCTATCCCGGTTCATGGTTTTTACGCGCCGACCATATTTAGTATCGTCAAAAGCATTTTCTGCCATACTTTCGTAGGCTTTGCGGCGGCCATCGCGGTAGCGGCCGTAATTGTTTAGCCCCTTGGTGGCCCTGGATATCGGGTTGTTGGCCAGGTGGCCAAAGCGCTTGCTTTTGGCCATGCGGGTTTGGTCGCTCAGTATCTTGTTTTTGCGCTCTTGCGCCGCGCCCTGCGCCCAGTTGCGTGTGCGATCTACCAACCCCTTACTAGGGTTGTTTACTATGCCAGCGATTTTACCAATTAGCCCACCACTGAACTTTATTAGCAGCGGCGTAATCACGATTGGTGCTACTTGCGTGCCCAGGCCCAGTATTACGGTAAATATATTGCCGCCCGAGCTTTGGATAATCGCCACACCAGCCAGCTGTGCACCACTAAATACCGCCGAAAATATCGGGAACAACAGCAGCATAGTGGTAAGGGTTTCGCGCCACTTGGTAAACCACTTTTCAGTATTAGGCAGCACATAGGCCACAAATGCCAGCGGGGCGATGATTATCAGCACGGTGATCAGCGCTTGGCGCGCCGCCAATACTATCAGTGCCACCAGCACGGCTAGCAGGCCACCCACCAAAAACGGTAGTAGCAAAAACGGCGCGGCTGTTACACCGGCGTTTAGCAGGGCTAGCCCGCCAATTACCACCCCGGCGCCACCCAGCGCCACATAGGTGACGTCCGACCAGCTAGGCATCGAATTGTTATAGCCGGCGCCAGTGCTAAATTTTTCTACCAGCCCCATAAACATATTGTGGATCGAATAGCCCAGGATATTGGATATATCCACACCCACGGTGCATATCCAGTACGATATGTTTACCAGTATGGCGGCGATAATCAGCCGCGGCAGCGTCTTTTTAAGCCCATAGTTGCTGATACCGATGCTGGTGATTTGCGAGTAAACGATGATAAGTAGCGCGATAACAAAACAGATATTGGCGATATCGCGCACTACTGCCCACATTTGAAACAGTGGTGCATTGGTATCGGTGGTAACGGTGCGCACCACCAAAAAGTCGGCAATAATACCGTAAATTTTATCCATACCAGTGGCGATAAAGTTGGCTATGGGGCAAATATACCAGCCAATACCGGTCAGGCTGCTGTCGCTACAAGATCCTGCATCTTCGCTGGCGTCGGCGTCGGTGGTTACAAAGGTGACATCTACCGGTGGCGACGGATTGCTAAAGTTAGCCGGTGGCGTGAAGTCATATATCACGTAATTGCCCACTGTAGCTGTGGTGCGGTCGCCAGCTGTGAATATAAAGTAGGCTTTACCGGCCGCATCATCGGTGTAATAGTAGGCCTGGGTGGTGGGTGCTTTGGCTAGTACATCCTTTGGTATGATGTCGCTATCGGCCTCGGAATAGACATTTCCTTGGTAGGTGATGGTATCACCGCTGCGCGTTACGTCGTCGGCATATACAGGGGTAGTATGGGTTAATGATGCCACGAAAATGGTCATCAAACCGGTGATGGCCAGCAGCAAAATATGTCGCCCGGGATATCTACCGCGCGAGAATCTATTGACTAGTTCCCACATATCTCCTTCATTGTATCACTTTTGATATAAAAAGTCAATACTTTACCCCTATTCTACCCCCTACTTTACAGATACCTGCCATTAACGGTAAACTGGTAGTAGCAAATTAAACGAAATATATGAAAAAATCATTACCTAGCCTAATAATATCCGCCGCACTTTGCACCCTTGGTGTAGTATCGCTGGCGCCGCAGCCAGCCTCGGCCCTAGAGTGCTCTATATTGCCCCCCGCCTTTTGTAAGGCAGCCGATAACGACCTTGGTAAAAACACCCAAGCTACCTCTAAAAACTCGGCGGTGTTTATGATATTGCAGTGGGCGCTAGCTATACTGAGTGGCGGCGTAACGCTGGCTGCCATAGTGATGTTTGTGTGGGCTGGCATACTGTATTCTAGCTCCGGAGGCAACGCCGAAGGCGTCAAAAAGGCTAAAGATATCATTACACAAACTATCATCGGCTTAGTGATGTTTGCCGCCTTGGCCCTGATACTGACATGGTTAATCCCCGGAGGAGTGTTCTAATGAAGCGATTTATTGTTGTATTAGTAACAACATTTAGCCTAGTCGGCGCTTTTCTAGCCCCTGCCGCCCTGTTTGCTACCCCGGTATCGGCTGCTTGTAGCGACGCTGGTGTACTAGGTATTACACCGTGGTACCGCGGCCTACAAAAGCAGGTTAATGGCTCCTGCCAAATCAAATCACCAGGCACCGGCAAGGGTGACATGGCTAAATTTATCACCACCATTGTACTAAACGTGCTGCAAGCCGGCTTTACTATTGCTGCCTATGTGACGATATTCTTCATCATTAAGGGTGGCTTTATGTATATTGTTAGCGCTGGGTCATCTGATGGCATGAGCAATGCTAAAAAGACCATCACCAACGCCGTAATTGGCTTAGTGATTGTGCTGCTGGCGGTGGCGATAATTAACACAATAGCGGGTATACTATAACTATGCTGTACAAAACACTGTTCAATTTTGCGGCGCTGATCGATCAAACGGCGTCGGGCATCCCTAAGGCATCGAGCTTTAGCATCAAAAACATCCTAAATGCGGTGTATTTGTGGGCTGGTATCATTGCGGTGATAGTAATTGTGATCGCCGGCTTTTTTTACGTATTTTCGCGTGGCGATCAGTCGCAGATTACCCGGGCTAAAAATGCCATTTTAGGCGCGGTTATCGGCCTAGTTATCATCATTTTGGCCTTTTCTATCACCAATATTGTTATACAGGGGGTTTCGTAATGTTTAAGCGAATTGTCGCTACATTTGCTATGGTGCTAGGGGTGGCCACAGCGGCTGCGGCCGTAGCTGTGCCGGCCAGCGCACTAGATGTCACCTGTACATCGTCTAATTCTGGCCAATGTAGCATCATTAAAACCAGCCAAACATTAGACAAAAAGGTCTGGGGTATTATGCAGACAGTGTTTATGGTGTTGGGCGGCGCGGCGGTAATTATGATAATTGCTGGCGGCATGATGTATACCATATCGGCCGGTGACCCAGCCAAGGTTAAAAACGCCAAAAACACCATTATTTATGCCGTAGTGGGGCTGGTGGTAGCCATATTGGCGGCGTCGATAATAACATTTGTAATCAGCTACTTATAACGAAGGAGTATTATGCGAAAAAAAGTTAAATTATTTATAGCAGCTATAGCAACCGTACTGAGTGTTTCGGGGGTGGTGGCAACTGCGCCACAGGCCGCCTACGCCGCCTGTAGCACCCCTACCGGGTGTGTCACTAGTGGTGTAGACACAGCTGGTGGTGGCGGTAAAACCACCAGTGTGCAGTCAATTATTAAAACCGTTATCCAGGTACTGTTTTTTCTAATCGGTGCCCTATCGGTTATTATGATTATCGTTGGCGGTTTTCGCTACGTAGTATCGCAGGGTGAAAGCGGTCGAGTGAAATCTGCTAAAGACACCATCATGTATGCGGTTATTGGCCTAGTGGTCGCTATCCTGGCCTGGGTAATTGTCGACTTTGTGGTTGATAATCTAATCTAAATAAAATAAATACTTAACATAAGACTAATTATCTGCTATAACTAATAGTAACGTTGCTATCTAATGAAAGGAATTACGAAGCATGAAAATCAATATTAAACAGGCTCTACTAGCCCTACTGGCAGTACCAGCACTAGCTTTAAGTGTAGCGGCAGTGCCAGCACTAGCAGCCGATGACATGACGCTAACCAACGGTATCAACTCAACTAAAACCGACGAACAGCCACGGCGCTTATTTGGCGATGGTGGTGTGTTCGAAACCGTATCTAAGGTGCTACTATTTGTTATCGGTGCTATCTCGGTTATCATGCTTATTGTCGGCGGTATCCGCTACACCGTATCACAGGGTGATAGCGCCCAGGTAACTAGTGCTAAAAACACTATTCTGTACTCGATTGTCGGTTTGGTTATCGCTATCCTAGCGTTTGCCGCTGT
The DNA here is from genome assembly GCA_964454245.1 of uncultured Candidatus Saccharibacteria bacterium. Lineage (GTDB taxonomy): Bacteria > Patescibacteriota > Saccharimonadia > Saccharimonadales > Saccharimonadaceae > Saccharimonas. The sequence goes on from CAYVSX010000028.1 coordinate 7,834, forward strand.
CGACTTTGTAGCCAAGAGCTTGGTTGCGCAGTAGTTATAGCTTTATTATAAATAGGCGGCTTACCCCGCCTATTTTTATATACCAATCTAGCCCAATCAGTGTCATAAATAAATAACCACCCTCTCGCTATAGGGTGGTTATTCGTCGTTAGCTATCTAATTACTGGATAGTAATCTTTTTGGCTTGCTCTTGCTGTACCTTGGTAAAGGTGATGGTTAGTACGCCGTCTTTCAGTACAGCGGCTACTTCGTCTTCCTTCACCTGCACTGGTAGCGCCAAGGTGCGGCTAAATTCGCCCCAGTAGCACTCCTGGATGTGCCAGTTGGTAGCTACGGCGTCGTCGCCGCTGCTTAGGGTACCGCTGATGGTTAGGATTCCGTCAGAAATGCTAACATCTAGGTCTTCTTTGTTTACGCCGGCGGTGCGAGCTTTTACGATCAACAATAGATCAGTCTCGTACACATCAACAGCTAATTGGCCAGGGAAATCATCTTCTGACTCATCCCATGCGCCATCAGCATCACCGGTTGGTTCTTGTGGGGCAGCCGCCACTGGGTCGTCTGCCAAGCTGTCGTCATTCAGGAATGCTGCAGCCAGTTCGTCTTCGATCAGCAGATCGTCATTTTGCTTACGTGCCATTGATATCCTCCACTTTTCTCGTTGGCTTTGACAATAGTCTAAGTTACATTATAGCTAACAGGTGCGGTATAATCAACTATATCTAGTGGTTATACGTAAAAAATACAATGCAAAACCTACTAACATCACTACTAGCACCCCACTACTGTTGCTCTTGTGGTGCAACCGGGCGGCTATTGTGTGAGTATTGTAAATATAACATCATTAGCGATGGCTACGAGGCCTGCTTGCTATGCCAAAAGCTGGCCCGGCCCGGCCAAAACCTCTGTAGTAGCTGCAAAAGTGCCTTTACCATGGCGTGGTGCGTGGGTAGCCGTAGCGACGGGCTAAAAGAGCTGCTAAACCGCTACAAATTCGAGCGCACCCGCGCCGCCTACAAGCCGCTGGCGGATCTGTTGGCGGCGACTTTGCCTACCTTGCCGAGTGATATTGCAATTGTGCCGGTGCCCACCATTGCGCCCCATATTCGCCAGCGGGGCTACGACCAAACCGTACTGCTGGCGCGGCAGTTGGCAAAACTGCGCGGCGCGGCCTACGCACCGCTGTTACGGCGCAAAACCAACAGTGTGCAGCGTGGCGCCAGCCGTACCCTGCGCGCCAAACAGGCTGCCCAAGCGTTTACGGCTAGTAATTGCCCTGGCCGTTACTTGGTAATCGATGATATATCCACTACTGGGGCTACCCTAAACGCCGCCGCCAAAGTGCTACTCGCTGCCGGCGCCAGCGAAGTATGGGTAGCCGCCGTGGCCGTGCAGCCGATAGAAAAGTAAAAACGACCTAGAAAGGTCGTTTTTACTTGGCGGAGAGGGCGAGATTCGAACTCGCGGTGAGTTGCCCCACGACGGTTTTCAAGACCGTTACCTTAAACCACTCGGTCACCTCTCCGTGTGATTCTAGGTTAGTGTAACAGATTGCGGGCTAGCTATCAAGGTGTTGGATGGGAGATATCGCTCGGCCAAGGCCTCGCTCCTCCGTTCGTTCGTAAAAAAAATGTAAACACTTTTTTATTTCACTCACTCCGCCGTACTCCGCGCTAGTTTTACTAAAGCAAAACGCGGGAGTTCGGATCTCCGCAACATTCCGCCAAGTAAAAACGACCTAGAAAGGTCGCTTTTACTTGGCGGAGGATGGGAGATTCGAACTCCCGCTGCAGGTCTCCCCACACTAACGATTTAGCAAACCGTCCCCTTCAGCCACTTGGGTAATCCTCCATACATTTGGTTGATACACGCTCGCAACTACTGCCGACACATAAACCACGGGGACGGTAAGCCGTCAGATTGATTTACGTTTCACGCAGCAGCCACTTGGGTAATCTTCCATGCGGCGATACTAAACCATAGTATCATAAGTAACAGTAGTTTGGTAGGGGTATTTCACATCTACCCCCACCTGGTGTACACTAGTAGCAGATAAACATTGAAAATATCCTAAAAAGGAGATTCTATGAAACGTTCACTAGCACTCATCGTTACCGCCGCACTAGCCCTTACAGTTAGCGTGTTTGCAGCCACCCAGGTATTAGCTATTGGCACTGTGCAAGATGGCGCTAATTCGGCCAAATCAGCCCAGCAGCCGGGCGATTTATTTGGCAATTCGGGTGTATTTGCCGAAATCAGCAGCGTACTACTGTTCATTGTCGGCGCTATCGCTGTTATCATGATTGTGATTGGTGGCCTACGCTACGTCGTATCAGGTGGCGACGCCTCGCAGGTACAGGCCGCTAAAAACACCATTTTGTACGCCTTGGTTGGTATCATCGTGGCAATTTTGGCCTATGCTGCCGTCAACTTTGTTATCAATAGCTTTGTACCGGGCGGTTCCAGCACCAGCAGTAGCTCATACGGCGCTTCTACTCGCTAAGAACCTATTTCTAACCTGCTTGTGGTAAACTAGTAGTATATGCAGCCCGACGAACAACAGCCCACCGATTGGCAACAGCCAGCCCAGCAGCCTAGCGCGGCACCGTTTCAGGCGCCCGAGCAGCCCGAAACGCTGGTGCAGCCCGTGCCACAAGTGGCGCCACAGCAGCCTATCGAGCCCGCCCAAAGCGCCCAGCCAATCGCCATCCAGCCGCAGCCAGCTGCCACTATGCCAGCGGCGCCAGCAGATGAAGCCGACCAACCAACCGACGACACAACCGATGACGGCGAGCAGCCCTCGCCCACATCCGCCTTTAGTGACGACGCAGTACTGCTGCGCTGGCAGGGCACCGAATACGTGCATAGCGGCCGTAGCGCCAAGTGGTATATCATATTTGGCATCGTCACGGTATTAGCGGTGGCAGTAGCAATTTTGTTGCTAAAATCTATTACTTTTGCCATCTTAATCCCGGTTATGGTAGTGGCGCTACTAGTGTATGTGCGCCGCGCGCCTGATGTATTGCAATACACCCTCAGCCGCAAGGGTATTCACGTCAATGACAAGCTATTTACCTTCGATCAGTTCAAATCTTTTGGGGTGATGGAGCATAATGGCGCTCACTCGGCCGTATTAACGCCGCGTAAGCGCTTTCAGATTGGCCAAACCCTATACTTCCCCGAGGAAGTTGGCGAGCAGCTAGTGGATATGCTGGCCGAGCGCCTGCCCATGAAGGATGTCGCGCCCGATGCAATTGATAAATTGCTGGCCAAACTGCATTTGTAGCCTTGATTACAGTAGTAATTTGTGATAAAATCGGTTAGTTATATGCACTCGTAGCTCAGCTGGATAGAGCGTTGGCTTGCGGAGCCAAAGGTCG
>CAYVSX010000029.1:0-10887 GCA_964454245.1 uncultured Candidatus Saccharibacteria bacterium
TGCGTGCCGGGTGCCCATACCGCGCCGCCACTGTACGCACGCGCACTTTACGGTACGTTTCTTCCAGGCCCCGTACGGCGCCTCTCGGCAATACTTTGCGCACACCCTTTACCACTTGGTTCTTCATACCTTTATTTTATCACGCACACTAGCGCATACGCCACCAGGAGCATAGCAAAACACATCAGAGGTAACGCAGCGCCTCACGACCAAGCTCAGATACAACAGGCTGGTCGTTTTCATCTAGCTCGACGAGTTCTCGTAGCTCAAGCCCACCCAAGCGAGACTGCGCATCGTAAGGGTCGTGCCAGCGTTGAAAAAGTGCTTTTGTATCGATAGGCAGCGCCATTTCATCAGTCACATACGGCCGCATTTGCGTAAAAAAGTTTGCCGTGGGCGGCGATAGCGACTGAGCTGCCGCCTCAGCCTCGCTAATGCCTTGTTCGCTCGCAAACTCTTGCCGTACCTCGCGTATCGATACTCGCCTACGTAACGCTTCATAGGGAATTTCCATGCGCTCGGTAGGAGCAAGGTGCTGCCATAGCCAATGCAGCTTGCCGGCCTGGACTAGGCCATTTGAAGTCACCGCACGCCCTACTTCTACGGTGCTTGCAGCCCCAGTTTCGACATCTAAACTATCGGTCATACCCCACCTCGTGGCTTCGTATACCGCCAGCTCCGACACATCGTTAGCAAGCGAGTAGGCACGGTCGTCGCCCGCACCTTCGGATAGTACCCTTCGCATCGCAACCCCCATGCTGCCACGCCACGCAAATATGCCGTTTCCCATGTCATCACGGCGCACCCTAAACCGAATCGGGTCAAACTCCTCAGCAGAAAAACTACCCACTACACCCACATCGGTCAGCCGCTTCGAGTGTTTTACCTCCATAGGCTGCCCTTCCTGAGTGTTGGACATGGTACGAGCGACATAAAGCGGCCCTAGCAGGTTTGGGTCATTCTCTGCAATGCCCTCGTCAACCCCTTTGCCAAACATGGCAGCATAGTAGAGCTGCAGGTCGGTTGTCTCGCCGCCACACCTCTCCACAATGTAGTGCGCGGCCTTTTGGGCAATACGCGCGCGTTGCCGCCTCATGCGATCAAGCTTGGCGAGTCCTTTTTGCAGCTCCGGGTCTTCGTACTGCGACAACTTATCCGGCCCGTAATCGTATCTGTGCGCCACGTTGCTACCTCTCCTATTAAATTGTCTCTATTCTACCTTCATACGCCCTGAGTCTGCAACCATAAGCACCGCCATTTGATTAAAACTAACACCTATAGGTGTTACAGTCCTAACTCTTCTTTGATATTGGCCAGTTCGTCACGACGGTCTTGGTATGAGTCGAGAAAATCGCGATACTCATCAGCGTTCATATCATTTTGATACAGGGTTGAACCCTATAGGTGTTAAAGTCCTAATTCTTCCTTTATGTCGGCTAGTTCGTCACGACGGTCCCGGTATGAGTCGAGAAAATCGCGATACTCATCAGCACTCATATCATTTACTCTCTCGGGATGTAGCCAGTTGGGCGTATATCCGCCCAGATACGCACCCGCACTTGACCACTCGTAGTCTAGGTACTGCTGCGGATTCATGTGAATATAGCGTGTAATGTGCAGCAGGTAGTCGTCGTCATCTATGCGCACTGCCTTAAATATCCCCTGAAACAAATGGCCCGATTGCTTGTGGCGACGGTTAAAATACATCGTATACGCCGTACTCACCGAGCGCATCAGCTGCGTGATAGCCACCACGTCATCTTCCTGGTGTAGCAGCAGATGAAAGTGATTGCCCATCAGACAGTAGGCAACAAGCTCTACGTCATATTTCTCGTATTCTAGCCCATCACTCCGCTTATCCGTGTTAGTAATATCCAGATGCCGTGCCAGCAAACTGATGAACTTTTGCCGGTCACGATCATCCCGAAAGATGGGCTGCTGCCACGCCCCGCGATTGTATACATGGTAATACGCGGGCACATCGTACTGCTTAACTACATTTTTACTAGGCATAACTACAGTATGACACAGGTGATAATTAATTGACACCTATAGGGTTCAACCCTGTATCTCAGCAATTACCTTAAGATTGCGTGCCGGGTGCCCATACCGCGCCGCCACTGTACGCACGCGCACTTTACGGTACGTTTCTTCAAGGCTCCGTACGGCACCTTTCGGCAATACTTTGCGCACACCTTTCACCAAGCGATCTTTCATATCCCTATTTTAACACCATATAATGCTATACTATCTTCATGATTGAGTTTGACCGTATTGCTACTGATGATGAACAATTTAAACAAGTCTTGCGCCTACGCTACGAATTGCTCGATATGCCAGTCGGTGCTCCTGAAATATCCGTCCCAAGCGAGAACGACAATAATCCTAAAAATAGCAACTTTGTAGCCATCGATAGCAAGCAAGTTGTTTCTGCCGCAAGGCTAGATCGTGTGACCGATACTGAGTTTGTCGTTCGGCGCATGGTTACAAGCCCTGAGTATCAAAGAAAAGGAATTGGGCGATCAATTATGCTACTAATGGAACTATTTGCTAAGGAGTCATCTGGAGAACTGATCCGTTTGAATTCCACACCTTACGCACTGCCCTTCTATCGTTCACTAGGCTACCACATAACCGGTAATAGTGTTGACTGGGCCGGTGTGCGACACCCTGAGATGATAAAAACTATTTAGTCATCCGTAGAGTAGACCCTGTCCTTACCCTGTTAATGTGGTATAATTACCTTAGTGAAAATACTTGGAATTGAGAGTAGTTGCGATGAAACCGCTGCCGCTGTGGTAGAGGATGGCTTTCGATTGCTTTCAAACGTGGTGGTCACCCAGATTGATATTCATGCCCACTACGGTGGTGTAGTGCCAGAAATTGCTGCACGGAGCCATATAGAGGCAATTAACCCAGTGATCGATGAGGCACTCGCGAAGGCCAACTGTACTTGGGATGATATTGATGCCATCGCCGTTACCTATGCACCGGGCCTCATTGGCTCGCTACTTGTGGGTACGCTCGCCGCTCGCACGCTCGCTATTGTGCACAATAAACCGCTCTACCCTATTCATCATGTCGAGGCGCATGTGTATGCAAACTTCGTAACGGCCCAGGGGCCGGAGTATGAAGTAGAGGGTAAACAGTATGAAAACCATTTACAGCTGCCTTCTAAGCAACCGAAGTTTCCGATGCTGGCGCTAATTGTAAGTGGGGGCCATTCACAACTAGTATTGTTCCGTAATCATGGTAATTACGAGCTTCTTGGCCAGACCCAAGATGACGCCGTGGGTGAAGCGTACGATAAGGTAGCAAAAATCCTTGGCCTCCCCTACCCCGGCGGGCCGTCGATTGCGAAGGCCGCCGCTCTTGGCGATGATAAAAAATATGTTCTTCCTAAGGCTAGGTTGAAAAATCCATATGATTTCTCGTTTTCAGGCCTCAAAACAGCCGTTCTGCGGGCCGTTCAAGCCGAAGTGGGTAAAGACTTCACTTTTCCCTCACACGAGCTCCCAGGGCTTCTTACGGACGTCCAGCGCAATGATTTTGCCGCGAGCTTCCAGCGAATCGCAAACGAAACGTTGGTAGACAAAGCTGTACAGGCGTTTGAGGACTTTCAGCCAAAATCCGTTGTGATTGCGGGTGGCGTAGCGGCCAATCAGGATCTGCGCCAACAATTAGCTAGTCGACTTCCTACTGCAATCGAGTACGCCCCTATGCAGCTCTGTACCGACAATGCCGCCATGATCGCCACTCTTGGCTACTTCTACGCGCAAAAGAAGCAGCCCTCTGACCCATACTCAGTAGAAGTGGTGCCGAGCCTGTCTATGACAAAAACCGCCTGGGGTACAAATGACTAAGGTATTTACCAGTATTACTAGCCCTCGGCTTATTAAGATGCTAAAAGCGGGCGCCATCGGTGTTATTCCTACCGATACTGTGTACGGCCTGGTGGCGAAAGCCAGCAAGCGCGATGCCGTTCAGCGCATGTATAAGGTAAAGGAGCGCCCAAGTCAGCCCGGTACAACAATCGGCGCTAGTATAGGACAGTTCAAGGAACTTGGGTTCCCGTATCAGCCTCTCGCTGCAGCGAACCACTACTGGCCAGCCAGTTTGAGTGTCATTATAGATGCTAGTGATGTTCCAAACTATTTAAAAACAGACCGCTCTTCCCTGCCCCTTAGAATTCCAGACTCTGCCGAGCTCTTAACGCTACTCACTCTCACCGGGCCGCTAATGACAACGAGTGCAAACCACCCCGGCGCCCCCACCGCAACGAATATAAAACAAGCAATGGCGTACTTTGGTGATTCAGTTGATTTTTATGTAAATAGTGGCGATTTAGGCGTCCGCCCACCCTCAACAATTATCGGGTTTGATAAAAAAGGTAAGATCATTGTCCATCGCGACGGGGCGGTAAAAATAAAAAGTCCATAACAAAGACATAGGCCCCGCACGGAAAACCGAGGGGGCCAGCGCCTGTGTTACGGGTTCGTCACGAGCATGTGGTACAGGGAGTACCGCGGATCTTGCAGGAACTCCTGCCTCCCTTGTCCAGTTACATTCCGGCACACAACCTCCTGGTGGGTGTGAGTCGCAATCCCCGCGACGTAGTGCCCTGCCGGTACTCGCGAGTACCACTGGTGCACATGAACGAGCGTCTGGCCGGCGCTCACCCCATAGTTAGTACCGGTGTGATAACCGGCCGCTTTGGGATTGCGCGGATCTGCCGTCGCCTCTTCCATCCAGGGGATATGGAGACGAAGGTACTTACAAGCGGCCGTAAAATCGTCGGGCAGGTCGCCCTCCGATTCCACGTGCTCCGCCGGAATCACCAGGTAGTCATCGACATTGGGTGCATCCTTGGCAAGGACCAGGTAGGCGGTCGCCTCCTCCACGGGACGTTCGACTGGGTAGTGAGCCAATACCGCCAGCCTGCCATTTGCGTAGCAGAACGGACAGTTCGGCACGGGACAATTGAGGGTGGAACGTGTAGCAACCACGACGCACCTCACCTTTCGTTGCTCATGATACGACTTTCGCATCAGGCTATATTAATTATATCATAATGATATATTATGTCAATTCTGATTATCTAGCCGTACGAAATATACTTTTTACGTTGTTATTTTCGCAACGATTTTATTTTTTGCACGAGTTTTTTCACGCTTGGTAAGCCTTTTGCCCATACAGAATACAGAGGTGAAAGTGGAAAATCATAGGTACCAACGAGCATATCTTCGTGGCTTGCAAACCCTTGCTTAAAAGTACTTACGCCGTCGTTTAAGAGGCCGTTCATATCGTAGCGGTCAATCCCCCACTCTTTGCATTTAGTAATGGCGTGCCATTTAAGCATGTAGTTGGCCCTGAGTTCCTGCCCCCTGTCGTTCATGCCGCCGTACAGTTCAAACGCCGTCTTTTTACTGATTGTCAGCCATAAGAATGCCACTGGCTTACCATCATCGTACGCGGCAAATATGACCGAAGAATCACCCATCAGCCTGTGTAGATCCTGGTAGTAGAGGTCGTCATGCAGGGCAAACCCGGCTCGTTTCGCCGTTTGCTTGTAAATCGTCAGACACTTGGCAATTTCTTCGGGGAGCTTTACACGCTTCACTGCCAGCCCTTCCCTGCCCGATTTACGGATATATTGGCGGGTTTTCTTGCTCATGGCATCAAGCAGGCTTTGTTCACCTTTGCCTAGGTCGAGTATCAACGTACGCGGGATGAGGATGGTATTGGGCGATTCCTGCCAGCCATGTACTGCCGGCATCTCCGTATCGTCTGGCTCTATAGTTAGAACCGTACCTGGTAAGTGCTGGTGTACATACTTAGCAAGTGCTTCTAGCACTTCGGCCTCGCTACCCTCGTGCCATACCGGGCCACGTGGTACGTAGTTTAGCCGCTTAAATGGCCCAGGCAGCTTTTTAGTTAGCACTTGGGCCGCGCCCACTACCCTATCCTCTTCATCGGTAAATAGCACGCGGTGAGCGCCCCAGCCGTGCGCCGCCTTTAGTTCGCCCCAGCCCCACAGTTGCAAGGGGTGGCCGTCCATATCGTGCACAATTTCATCCCACAGCGCGGCATCGGTACAGTTTTTCCCAGTTATCATAACCCCATTGTACACCATGTGATAATGTGTGGTATAATAAAAGATGAACACAAACACGTGAGATATACAGAGGTAGAAATGTGTATGGGTTCCGTTTTGGGATTCGTCTATTACCTGTGTGCCAACTTTTCACGTGAAAAGTCAAGTGTTATTGCAATTGACTTATCATTTTTTATAGAGAGCAAACAACTACATGAACCTCGCCAAAGCCTACACACCCAACGATTACGAACCGAACATTTACGCCCTGTGGGAACAATCGGGCGTTTTTAACCCTAAAGGGGTAGGGGAGCCGTACGCGATAGTTATGCCGCCGCCAAACGCCAACGGTAACTTACATGTTGGCCATGCACTTTCGTTTGATTTAGAAGATATTTTAGTGCGTTTTTACCGCATGAAGGGCAGGGACGCCGTGCTAATCCCTGGCGCTGACCATGCCGGCTTTGAAACCTGGGTAGTGTACGAGCGCGAGCTGGAAAAACAGGGGAAAACCCGCTTTGATTTCAGTCGCGAACAGCTGTACGCACAGGTATGGGACTTCGTGGATCAAAAGCGTGGCGACATGGAGCTGCAGCTACGTGCACTTGGCGTCGGCGCCAGCTGGGACAACTTGGTATTCACCTTGGATGAGAAGGTGATTACCACCGTATACGATACCTTCAAGAAGCTTTGGGATGACGGCCTGGTGTACCGCGGCGAACGCATGGTAAATTACTGCACCACCCACCAAACCGGCTTTTCGGATATAGAAGTAGAGCACAAAAACGAGAAAGGAAAGCTGTGGAATATTGCCTACCCGGTGCTAGATAAAGTAGGGGAAATTATTGTGGCTACTACCCGGCCAGAAACCATGCTGGGTGATACGGCTGTGGCGGTAAACCCGAACGACCCACGCTACAAAGATCTGATCGGCAGTAAAGTGCAGCTACCTTTGACGGGACGTGAAATCCCAATTATCGCTGACGATTACGTAGACATGGAATACGGCACTGGTGCCGTAAAGATCACCCCGGCACACGACCCGAATGACTTTGAAATAGGCGAGCGCCATAGCCTGGAGCGCATCCAAGTAATCGGCTTTGACGGCAAAATGATAAACGTACCACCGCAATTTGCAGGCTTAACAGTAGAGGAAGCTCGCAAAAAGGTACTGACTGCCCTGGAGATCGACGAAGCTCGGCGCGGCGAAAGCACTATAGAGCACGCTGTAGGCCGCTGTTACAAGTGTGGTAGCGTGATTGAGCCATTGATTAAAGACCAGTGGTTCATTAACATGAAGCCGCTCGCCGAGCGCGCTATAGAAGCCATAGAATCCGGTGCAGTTCGTTTTACCCCAGACAACAGGGGTAAGCTACTGATAAATTATTACCAAAATATCCGTGATTGGAACCTTAGCCGCCAAATCCCTTGGGGTATTCCTATCCCGGCGTTCCAAAACGAGAATGACCCGAGTGACTGGATATTTGATACTCATGTTGATGAAAGACAGATTGTTGTAGATGGTACAACATACAATAGGGAAGAAGATACCTTTGATACCTGGTTTAGTAGTGGCCAGTGGCCATATATCACCACCGATGCACTGGACGCAGAGGCTGAACTGGCTAAGTTTTACCCTAACTCGGTAATGGAAACCGGCTTTGACATCTTATACCAGTGGGTTGGCCGGATGATTATGTTGGGACTATACCGTACCGATACCGTGCCGTTTAAGGATGTGTACCTGCATGGCATGGTGAACGACGAGCACAACCGAAAAATGAGCAAAAGCAAGGGCAATGTGGTAAACCCGATGGAATACGTGGCCGAATACGGGAGTGATGCCCTGCGTATGGGTATTATCGCTAGCCGTAGCGCCGCCCAAAGCCAAGCCTTTAGCACCGGCAAGGTGGTAGCGGGGCGCAACTTTTGCAACAAACTATGGAACGTCGCCCGGTTTATCATGGCCAGCGTAGGCGACACCACCCCGACACCAAGCCCAGAGCCGCACTCAATTGCCGACCACTGGATTATCCGCCAGCTAAATAGGGCAGCCGCCAGTGTAGAAGAGCAGCTAGCCGATTACCGCTTTGCCGAGGCTGCTGAAACGGTGTACCACGCTTTGTGGGACGATGTTGCCGACTGGTATGTAGAGGTAAGTAAGGTGGAAAATCATACCAGTATGAGCGCTTACGTACTAGATACTATCTTAAAAATTGCCCACCCATTTGCGCCATTTGTGACTGAAACCATCTGGCAAGCGCTTAGCTGGCACGATACGCTGCTTGCTGGCGAAGATTGGCCCGAGCAACGTGAATACAGCGACATCGCCGCCGCCGAATTTAGCCGGCTAAAAAAGCTGGTGGTAGAGGCGCGTTACGTGATGAGCGAACTGCCGGGTAACGAGCGCTATGGCATTTTATACATGGACGATTCGCTGGTGGCCGACAACGCCGAGCTGATAGGCAAATTGGCTAAAGCAAAAATCGTAGAACACGTAGACCAGCCTAGGGGTCTACGCCTAGCTGCCAGCGGCCGTGATGCGTGGCTGGACCTCGATGCCGACACCTTGTACGAGCACCAAACCAACCTAGAAAAGCGCCTCGCCGAGACGCGGAGCGAAATCGCCACCCTAGAAGGCCGCCTAAGCAACGAAAACTACGTAGCCAAAGCCCCCGCCCAGCTGGTAGAAGAATCGCGTGAACAGCTAGCCAGCAAGCAAGCGCTGGTAGACCGGCTAGAGGCCGAGCTGGATGTGTTGGGCAACTAGCCCGCTGCCGTACACTAAAAACAGTTGTCATTCCGCACTAAAATCCTGTCACTCATACGCAAACTACTGTCATTCCGCACTTGTTGCGGAATCCAGTTATAATAAAATAAACTTATGAATACCTACTACGTATACATACTGGCTAGCGCTCGCAACGGTACGCTATACATAGGAGTAACCATTAACCTGCAACGCAGGATGTACGAACATAAAAATCATATATTCAAAGGGTTTAGCGCAAAATATAATCTACATCAGTTGATGTAGTACGAGGAAACCTCGTCGATTGAATCGGCTATAGCTCGCGAGAAACAGCTCAAAAAATATCCTCGCCAATGGAAGTTAAATTTGATAGAGCAGAATAACCCTGATTGGAGAGATTTGTCTAATGATTTTTGACTGGATTCCGCAACAAGTGCGGAATGACAACCGAGAGTACGGAAATGATGTAGTCGGCTGATTAGGCCAATATCGGCAGGTTAGCATTGTCAAAAGCGTGGCGGGGGGGTTGTTCTAGCATGCGTTTGAGCTCTTTGTGGTGCGAGCGGCGGCGGGGCGCTATGCTGGGTGCTTGGTAAAAAAAGCTGTTCATAAGGGCGCGGTTGGCGGCGTTGTGATCGGGGTGCGTATGGGCATCGCTGCTGGCAAAATCGCTCATGCGGGCCGAAACCGCCTTGGCTGGCAAATAGCCTAGTGTAACCGCCGAGGAAGCAAGTGCGGTAGTAGCGGCCTTATCTACCCGGCCGTCGTGAGTAAATACACCAAAGGCCGTAATTAGGCTGATGGCGGTCATAAAGTGGTTGGTGATGGTTTTGATGTTCATGTGGTGGTTTTTTTGTTTTTACTAATGTACTGTTACTAAGTTAGCATAAACTTTATTAAAAGTCAAGTAGGTGGCGCTACGGCTGGCTCAAGCGGGTGACAGCGCGCGGGGCAGCGCCCAAAATGTTTCACCTTTAGGTGAAAGCATTTTAGGGGCGGACGCGCTGGCAGGACCCGCGTTTAGCGACCTACGTGCTGAGGACGCTTTAGCGCCCACAGGCGACGACGGGAGCGGGGATGTGCTACTCGTGGTGGTACGGATGGCCGGCGGCGATTTCTTGTGCCCTATACAGCTGTTCGGCCAAAATGAGCCGCACTAGCTGGTGGGGGAACACTAGGGGTGAAAGCGACCAAATAAGATTGGCGCGGGCGGTAACCGTGTCATCAACACCGTAGGCGCCACCAATGATGATAACCGGCGTTTTGCCAGTAGTAAACACCTGCTCGATCTGGCACGACAGGGCAGGGGAATCCAGTAATTTACCACGCTCATCTAGCAAAATTACAAAATCGCTGGGTATCAGCTTAGCCAATATGCGTTCAGACTCTTCCTGCCGCGCCGCAAGGCCCTCACGGGCGCTGTGTGGCAAAAGTACCCACTCGGCGTTCCAGGGCTTTACTAGGCGCTTCTGGTAGCGTTCTACTCCATCAGCTATCCAGGCTTCGTGCTTGCGGCCAATGGCGATGATTTTAATCATTTAGGCGCAGTTTCTCGGCCACCTTAGCCAGCGCCGTATGGTCAGGCTCGACACTCATGCGGTCGGGGTTGCGCGTATCGCTGGTGGTGTTAAACGGTATCAGGTGAATATGGTTGTGTGGTACATCGGTACCCACAATCGATAGCTTAACGTACGGCTTGCCCGAAACTTGGCGGTAATGCCGGGCGATTTTTTTGGCAGTTGCCATCAGCTGGGCGTACTCTACATCTGTTAAATCCCACACAAATTCGGCCGGCGACTTGTGGACAACCAGTGTATGGCCTTCGCTAGATGGGTAAATATCCAAAAAGGCAAAGGTATGCTCGTCCTCGTAAATCTTATGGCTGGGTATCTCGCCCTTAATAATTTTGGTAAATATCGAATCTTCCATACTACTAGTATACACCTCTGGTATAATGGTGGTAATGGAGAGATGTCTGAGTGGTTTAAGGTGCCGCTCTCGAAAAGCGGTGTGGGGTAAAAGCCACCGGGAGTTCGAATCT
>CAYVSX010000030.1:0-9525 GCA_964454245.1 uncultured Candidatus Saccharibacteria bacterium
CTCCAGTCGTGGATAAGGGTGCGGCCGGTGGCTACCGTGGCGCACAAGCCCAAAAACGGCAGGTTGTCCATGTTGATGCCCGGGAAGGGCAGGGCATGGATCTTATCTTTCGGGGCATGCAGCTCGCTTTTTTTCAGGCTGATATCTACCAGCCGGGTGTGGCCGTTGCGGGCTGGGTATTCTTCGGTTTGGCTGTATTGCAGCCCCATGCCGGCCAATGTGGCCATTTCTAGCTCCATAAATTCTATTGGCACACGCTTAACGGTGATTTCGCTGCCGGTCACCACGCCGGCCGCTACAAAGCTCATGGCCTCTATTGGGTCTTCGCTAGGGTAGTAATCGACCGTTTTGTTGATAGCCTTTACACCATGGATGGTAAGTGTGGTAGTGCCAATACCCTCGATTTTGACGCCGAGTTTTTGCAAGAAAAAGCAAACATCTTGCACCATGTAGTTGGGGCTGGCGTTGCGGATAGTCACTTGGCCGTCGTACAGGGCGGCCGCCATGATGATGTTTTCGGTAACGGTGTCGCCGCGTTCGGTAAGGATGATAGCGCGGCTAACCTTCTTTTTGCGCGAGGTGGCGTGGTAGTTGTCGTCGCCGGCCGTAACGCTAAGGCCAAAGGGTGCTAGGCCCACCATGTGTGGCTCTACCGTGCGCGTGCCTAGGTTGCAGCCGCCGGCAAATGGCAGCTTAAAGTCGTGGTATTGGTGTAGCAGTGGCCCTAAAAACATTATCACCGTGCGGGTACGCTTGGCGGCCGCAATGTCCATATCTTCTAGCTTTAGGCGCTTGGGCGGCGTGATTTCTAGGCTGTTGTGTGGCAGCCAGCGGCACTTTACGCCGATACTTTCTAGCACCTCAATTATGCGGTTGACTTCTTCTATCCGTGCTACGTGGTGCAAGGTAGTTTTACCTTTATTTAGCAGGCTGGCGCACAGCAAACCTACCGCGGCGTTTTTGCTGGTTTTTACCTCTATTTCGCCGTGTAGCGGCTTGCCACCACTTATGCGAAAGTTGGTTTTGCCCGATTTGTTCAGGCGCACAATTTCGCTAGATAGCACTTCGCTAATGCGGGCGATCATTTCTAGGCTGATGTTTTGCCCGCCCTTTTCTATGCGGTTGACGGCGCTTTGGCTGGTGCCTAGCGCTGTGGCTAGCTCTGCCTGGGTCATGCCGCGGGCGATACGCGTTTCCTGTACTAATGCACCTATGTTGTGGAGATATTTTGCTGTTCCCATATAGTTACAGTATATATCATGGTTGATATATTGTAAAGGTATAAATCTTCTTCTTTTTGCGAAGAAGCAAACGCCTTCTTTCTTTAAAAAAAGAAGCTAAGAATCTTCTTTTTTGCTACTTTTGCGCCAAAAGTAGGCTTTTGGTTCTTTTAGCTAAAAGAACATATCATTTAGTAAAAATGATATCATAGGTATATGATTTAATTACCGTAACATACCATCTACCGACTGATAAACCTAAATGAGGAGTTTGAATTATGAACGATGATATTGTTGCACAGCTAATAGCCGGCGAGACAAAGCGCCAGCAAAACGGCCTAGAGCTGATACCGAGCGAAAATTACGTAAGCCAAGATGTGCTAACGGCGCTGGGCAGTGTGTTTACCAATAAATACAGCGAGGGCTACCCCGGCAAGCGCTACTATGGCGGGCAAGAATACACCGACCAAGTGGAGCAACTGGCCATAGACCGCGCCAAGCAGCTATTTAAGGCCGACCACGCCAACGTGCAGCCGCACAGTGGCGCGCCAGCCAACGAAGCGGTGTATAGCGCCTGGTGCCAGCCAGGTGACACCATACTGGCGATGGATTTGAGCCATGGTGGCCACCTAACGCACGGCTCGCCAGTTACGCGCAGTGCCCACCTGTACAACTTCATCCGCTACAAGATGAAAGACTCAGCTACAGGTGAGATTGACTACGACGAACTGCGCGAGCTTGCACTGAAGCATAAGCCGAAGATCATTTTGGCGGGCTTTAGCGCGTACCCTCGCGAGCTAGACTATGCCAAGTTTGCAGCCATAGGTAACGAGGTAGGGGCGATACTGATGGCCGATATGGCACATATTGCCGGCCTGATAGCTGGCGGCGTGGCCAAGAACCCGTTTGACTATGGCTTCCATGTGATTACCACTACCACGCACAAAACCCTGCGTGGCCCACGCGGCGGCCTGATACTTAGCAAGGGCGTGGTAGGTAATCCACTAAAAGCACCCGAAAAAACGATAGAAAACATACCTACGCTTATAGACCGCGCGGTGTTCCCGGGCATGCAGGGTGGCCCGCACATGCACGTAATTGCCGCCAAGGCCGTGGCCTTTGGCGAGGCGCTGCAGCCAGAGTTTAAGCAATACGCTGCCCAAGTGGTGGCCAATGCGGCGGCGCTGGCGGCTGCACTGCAAAAGCGTGGCTTTAGCCTGCTAACTGGCGGCACTAGCAACCACCTAATATTAGCCGATGTGCACAAAAGCTTTGGCATTGACGGCAAAGTGGCCGAAGTAGCGCTAGATAAAATAGGCCTGACCATGAACGCTAATTCGATAGCCGACGACCCACTGCCAATGTACCGCCCTAGCGGCCTGCGCCTAGGCACGCCAGCCGCCACTACCCGTGGGCTAAAAGAGAAGCATATGGAGCAAATAGCCGAGTGGATGAAAACGGCAATCGACGCGCGTGATGATGAGGCTAAGCTAGCCGAACTGCGTGCCGAGGTGACGGCGTTTTTGGCGGATTTTCCGCTGCCGTACTAATTTATGACATCAAAAAAAAGAACCCCGTGAAGGGGTTCTTTTATGTTCACCAATATTTTTACTAAGCGCAGGTTGGAGAACCGGTCGTTGGTGCAGTCCCTGCAGCGTTACCGACGTATCGCCACTGTACTGAACCGCTACCCTTTGGTGAGTAGTAGCCAATACATGCGCCTGTTGCATTACCTGATGTACCCTTAGCGATGTAGCTTATATCAGTCTTAGTGCTTGAGCTGGTAGGTATGGTTGTTACAACATTAATACCTTTAGGTAAGTTTCCATAAGTGCTTGTACCTGTTGTTATTTCACTAGCATCAGGATATCGGCCACTAGCGTTAGTGTCGTCGCCAGCGAATATGTTAGCAAAATCCTTAACACCCTGTGCGTTAGATGCAGCAGCGCTTGCATTTGCGTTCTTGGTAATACCGTTATAAGCAACAATGGTGATAGCTGCCAGGATTGCGATAACTACGATAACGATCAAAAGCTCGACAATCGTAAATCCGCGTGATTTGGTTTGGTTTGTCATTTAGAGATGCCCCCTAATTAAATTGTATGTATGTTGCAATAATATCAAACTGCATATGGTAATGCAAGCAGTTTTGTACTACGTGGCGTTTACGCAGCTGGTAACTGTGGCGCCGCCGCTGATTTGCGGGGTACTGGGCAGGGCGTTGGTGGTGTAATCCCAGTAAGTGATGGTGTAGCCGCTGGTGCAAATTTGCAGCCGCATGGTGCGCTCGCCAGTAACCTGGGTGGGTGTGCCTATGGCCACTATGCCACTTAGCTTAGATGCCTCTAGGCTATTTAGATTAGTGGTGGCGGTGCCTGCTGTGGGGTAGGCGTTGTTGACGCTAAAGTAGGCCTGCACCTTTTTTTGCAGTAATTTGGCGTTGTTGCTGGCGTTACTTGCCAAGGTGCGGGTGCGGATACTGCGGTAACTAACCGTAGTGATGACTATAAGGGTAACGAGCACAGACAATATAACTACTAGCTCGATGAGGGTAAAGCCAAGTTTGCGGGTATTCATAGTATGTATGGTAGCAAGATGGTTGTGGTTTTGGCAAGGGGACTAGTAGTTGGTGTAGCTGATGCCCTCTAGCGATACCCAAGTGTTGCTGGCGGCGGCGCCTGATGGATGGAACCGTATGCTGCCATCGGCTAATACATCTATGCGTGTGTTTACTTGGTCGGTGGTGGCGCCGCCAGACTTAATGCCGACTACTGTAAAGGCTTGGCGGTAGGCGGGGCGGGCGCTGGCTGGCAAGACGCCGGCGGCTACCAAAATACAGTCATCTGCTGCGCAGGTGCCACCTTTTAGTAGGCCTCGTAACGATACTATGCCATCTCTAACAGCGTAGCCGCCAGACTGCCAGTCGGTGCGGTGTGTCCAGGAATTCGATAGAGTTACGTTTGTCCAGGTAGGTTGCATATCTGAACGGTAATACCAAGTGTTGAATGAGCTCCAGGTATCTAGTGTGCCGCCCGAGAACTGGCCGCGCGACTGAATAGCCAGGGAGGTGAGATTGGTTTGGACCGTGCTAGGCGCGGCGCTAACGGTGAGGCCAGGCAGCATACCGTTCCATGTTGGTGCGTACGGCGAAGGTATGGTGATGACATTGGCACCATTGGTGGTGGTGGCTGGTACGGCAGACGTTCCTGTAAGCATAGAGAATACAAATACCCTGCCTTGGCTATCGGCTACATAGGTGGGCGAACCGTATGATGTAGTGGGGTGCAGCTGCCATTTGTTGGCGGTGGCGATGGTGGCGTTGGCCCAAGTGGCACCAGATAATTGCGGTGCTAGGTAGCGGACGCCATCGAGCGATATGTAATTGTTTGAGGCGCCTATAACCATATTGACATTGCCGGCCGGTAGAACATCTACACGCCCCGACAGGCTAGCTGAGCTAACTGGGAAGATAAGGCGTTGGTAAGGTTTTAGAGCGTCTGGGAGGGTGAAGGCGGTAGTGTCGATTGTGCCGCTTTTAATTAGCCCTCGCATAAGTACCATACCTGTGGAGGTGACGGTGTAGCTGGGGCACGCCCAGGTGGTGCCGGTGGGGTTGTAGCATGCCCACCCATTATCGTAAGCAGTTATAGTTGTCCAAAGTGGTGATATTGCGCCATCCTCGGCCGTGGCCGAGGTGCCGGCGTCGTTGTAGGCGGTGACGCGCACCTTGGCGGTGACGCCGCTGTGGTGTACCGGTATGCTTACCCAGTTTTGGGTGGTTAGGTAGGCGGTACCCCAGGTAGCGCCGTTGTCGCTGCTGGTTTGCACGCGGTAGCTGCTGGCGCCGATGCTGTTCCATTGTAGCGATACGGTAACGGCGTTTTGGTATTGCTCGATACCGTCGTTGTAGGCGGATATAACTGGTGTTTCGGGTGGGTCGACGTCAGCGGTGACATCGTTGCGCTTTTGGGCGCGCATGGTCATGGATTGGTTGACCGATTCGCCACTAACACTTTGGGCGGTGGTGAGTCTAACTTCTACTGAATTGGCCAGTAATGGGTCGGTAGTGGTGCTGCCATCGCCCAAGTAGTAGGTGGTGGTAAAGGCGGTGACGTTTTTTAGCAGTTCTTCATCCATAGTGTTGCAGGTGGCGGTAGGCGTGGCGCCCATGGTGCTGCCTTCGGGGCAGGTGTCGCGCTGCCATGGGCTGGCGCATACGGTATCGGTGTCGGCGGTGGCATTTAGGTTCCAATTATTTACCAGTACGCGCCGCCATAGCGAATTGTTTTTCAAAAAGTAGATGGTACGCACCTTTAATGTGCGGTTAGAATTAGCATCGGTGCCACAGACGGCCGGCTGATTGGCGTAGTATACTAGGTTGCGTTCGCTAGAATAGGGGCTAGCGGTGGTTGCCTGTTGAGTGAGTATTAGGTCGCCGTAGCTGCTAGAGCTAAAGGCCGTGGTGTCGGCGTTGCGCCCCTGGGGCGATTCTACAAAGCTAAAAGTGCCTAAAAACTTCATGCTCACGCGCACGTCTTGCTCGATACGATCTAGGGCATCTTGCGTATTGTAGGCCGAGGTTGCCCGGCCATTGGCGGCCAGTGCATCGCCCACCATAGCTACCATGGCTGCCACTAGGCCGGTAATAACGATAATTACAATTGGGGCAATCACCAGCATTTCTACTAGGGTAAAGCCTTGGCGGATGCTGTTTTTAATCTGCTTTAATGAGAATCGCACGGGACACCCTTTCTGTTGAGCTGGCGTTAGAATATTCTACGGTAACGGTAATGAGGTTAAGATCGGCGCTAGTGAACGGGCAGGTGATAGCTACAGTGGCGGTGGCGCTGGGCAGGCTAGACCAAGCGGGCATGGTGGGGGTATCGCTATGGGCTACACAGGGGTTGCCTACAAACCCTGAATTAGTTTGGTAATCGCGCAGTAGGGCGTAGGCGGCGTTGCTGGCTAGGGCACGGCGCTGGGTGTCGCCCGAGGTGCTAACTATGGTGGCGTACAATTGGTAGGCCGAGCCCAGTAGCAACACGCCCACTATTAGGGCGACTACTAGCTCTACGGCGGTAAAGCCTTGTTCGGCGTTTCGTGGCTGGCTCATTGGTGCTTGCTCCGGTAGCTTTGTAGGGTAGTAAATTCGGTTTCTTTATGCCAGTATAGGTTAAACCGCACGCAGTCGCCGCTGTAGCATATAGTGCCGCTGGCGTTGATTGGCTCGTATAGCATGCCAGATGTAGCGGGGAAATTGACTATGGTGGTGGAAGTTTTGTTTTCGGCGGTAATGGCGCTACAGCCAGCCAAGGTGGTGCAAATAGGCACTAGGCCAGCGTAATTAGTGGTGGCTGGCACAGTGCTAAATGATTCTACTGTGGTGCCGGGTAGGGCGGTTGGGCCGTAGCCACCGGTGACCGAGGTGGGGGAAAAGCTGGATACGGTTTGGCCCTTGATATGCTGGATTTCGATGATACTAGGGTAAGTGCCGGCATCAGCTATGCCGGTGTTAGTGATAGTTGAATTGCCATTAGTGTAGCGCACCTCTAGGCCGCGGGCAACGGTGTCAACATTGGCAGCCCGCTGGGCGTCGCGGGCATTGGCGCGCGAGCCAGCAATGGCAAAGCCGGCCAGTGTAAGTAAGATGGCCATAATTACCATCACTACTACTAGCTCAACTACAGTAAACCCACGCCACTTTAGCATAGGTTTATTATAAGCGCTATAACCATAATCGGCAATACGTTTTGTGCCTGTTACATTTCTAGCGGTTCTTGCTCTATCTGGATGCGGAATTTATCGCGCACCGCGCCGATGATTTCGTCGCGCGCTGCCGCTAGGTCGGCGTAGCTGGTGGCCGATTCGTTAATTAGCACTAGGGCGTTTTTATCGTGCACCCGCATGCCGTGCAGTAATTGCCCCTTTAGGCCGGTTTGCTCTATCAGCCAGCCGGTGGGGATTTTGTAGGTGTCGCCTGGCATGTCGTAGGTGGGGATATCGGGGTAATCGCGGCGTAGGTCGCCCAGCTGCCACTCCTCTACAATGGCGTTTTTAAAGAACGAGCCGTTGTTTGGCCTTTCCTTGGGGTCGGGCAGTTTATCGGTGCGGATGGCGGTGACGGCATCGCGCAATACCTGCGGTGTGTACAGGGTTATGGAATTTTTGTCTAAATAATCTTGCACGGCCTTGTAAAATGGCGGCTGCGGCGCAGCCTTGTATAGTCGCAAAGTAATGCTGGTGATGATGTAGCGGCCGGCAAATTCGCCCCTAAAAATGCTGTGGCGGTACGAAAAGCCGCATTGTTCGTTGGTCAGCGTGACATGCTGGCCAGCTTGCATGTCGTAGGCTTGTAGCTCTACCAATGTTTCGGCTACCTCTTGGCCATAGGCGCCAATATTTTGCGCTGGCGCCGCGCCGGCCGTGCCCGGTATGGCCGATAAGCACTCGATGCCAATTAGGTTCATATCAACCGTGCGCTTTACCACGCTATCCCAATCTTCGCCGGCGCCGATTTTGATGGTGGCATCGCTGGGCGTTTCGGCAATTACCTCAAAGCCGGGTATGCGATTGCGTACCACTAGGCCGTCAAAGCCTTGGTCGTGCACTACCGTGTTGCTACCGCCGCCCAGCACGTAAATGCGCAGGTTTTGCTCCTTGGCCTTGGTGGCTATCTCGGCTACTTCATCTGGCGAGTGCACATCGGTCATAAACCGCGCATTGCCCCCCAAGCGCATGGTTACATAATTTTTCAGCGGTATGTTGGTGTGAATGTCCATAATATACCTAGTATACCACCGTTGATACGTGGTATAATAACAGTTACTTCGCACCCGTAGCTCAGTGGATTAGAGCATCTGTCTTCGGAACAGAGGGTCGTACGTTCGAATCGTACCGGGTGTACCAATGCAAAAAGAGTAGCTTTTAACTACTCTTTTTTCATTGCTCGCCGTAGTAATCGTTGGTTTGCGATTTGGCGGCTAGTTTGCCATTAATATACGACACTTTAATGGTGGGGTAGTTTGAGAAAACTAGCGGGGTATACAGGCAGGCCTCTTCGCTACCTTCGGCATCGGAGTATTTGTCGCAGTCGTCCTCGGTGTAGCCTTGGTTTATCAGGTGCTTACGCGCTGCTTCGGCCGGCATACCAATGGTCAGTTGGTCGTAGGCGGTATTGCTTTGGGTGGTGCTATCCCACGATTTCACGACATCGGGACTTTCACGTATGTACAGTATAGCGGCCACAGTAATAAAAATCAGTAGTATAAAGCCGATTACATTTAGCGCCAGTAGCGATATAACGGTAGCTATGATGCCTTTTTTGTTCTCCTGGTAGCCGCGCAGTGGTTGGCCGTCTTTACCTTTAACTTTGCCAAAGGTGATTAGTAGGCAATCTACCAGCGCCCACACGCCCAGGCCGCCCAGCGTAAATAGCTTGGCTAGCCCCAGCCCAACGTGGCCTAGGTAAAACCTATCAACGCCCAGCTCGCCCAAAAACAGGCTAAGTAGCGCAGCGGTAGCGTACGATTTGTTGCTGGTATCGGTTGGCGGCGGTGTTGGCTGTTTTGTCATAGGGTTATTGTACTACGAAAGGCGGCAACAATGCACTCGTGCTATACTAGCAAAATAAATCACTAGGAGAAGTATATAATGCAACCACGCCTAATAGTTGAGCAAAAAATCACCGCCTTTGTAAATAAATACCGTGTTTATGCCACCGATGGCGCTGGTAACAAAACCGGCCTAGTGGCGCTTGCGCAGCAAAAGCGCCTGGCCTTTAAGGAAAAGGTTTTGTTTTTTGATTCTGAGGCCAAAACAAACCAAGTATTTGGGTTTCGGGCCGAAAAGGTGCTCGATATCCATGGCCGTTATTTTGTCGAGGACACTAGTGGCGCGCGCATCGGCGCCTTTAGAAAGCTATTTGGCCAGTCGCTGGTAGTGAGTACCTGGGAAATACTCGACGAAAACGATGCACCGCTGTTTATAGTGCGCGAAAATAACGCCACACTAGCCGCTTTACGCCGATTTATCGGCTTTATACCGATTGTTGGCGATTTGGGTGAATTGATTATAATGTTCTTCCGCTACCATTTTGAATTTGTAGATGTCAGCACTGGCGCCGTGGTGGGTAGATACCAAAAAACCACCCTATTTCGCGACCATTACTTACTGTCGCTAACCGACGAAGCCTATGCAAAGGACGATTGGCGAACATTTGCAGCTATGGGTGTGGGGTTGGACGCTTTGCAGTCTAGGTAGTGTTGGGCGTGGGAGACTTGGCCACGTTCCGCGGCCCAGAAAGTCA
>CAYVSX010000031.1:0-7799 GCA_964454245.1 uncultured Candidatus Saccharibacteria bacterium
CTCGAACGGCGGTGCCAAAATCGAGTGATAGTATGTGGTTTTATATCGCCCCCTAATTACGGTTAAAACTACTTATGTATAAGTATATACTAGCCGGGTATTTTTGCGCAAATAAATAAGACCCAGGGTACCGCCGCTAATGAAAGCAGCGGCACCCCAGGCCTGGTAGTAGGGCCTACTTCTTCTTGGTCGCCGTCGGCGAAGCCGAGGGCGAGGGCGACGCCGAGGGGAACGGATTCTCCGTCGGCATCGTCTTGTTGGTGGTGGCGTCGCCGGCCTCCTTGGTGATGATGGGCGTCGCCATCGACTCCAGGGCGGCCTTGCCGGTCAGCGGGCCGTTCGGACCCTGTACCACCAGCTCGGCGTTGGGGAACTGCTCGCGGATGTTGCCCTCGAGTACGTTCCCTTCCTTCGTCCAGGTCTTGAACCGCGCCGCGTAGGACTGCATGTCCTTCTGGGCGCCGTTCACCTCATTGCGGCAGCCGACCGCGACGGTCAGCAGCTGCTTGTAGAGATCGGACGAGATCTGCGGGTAGGCCTCGGCCACCGCGTTGACGAACACTGTGGCGTCACCCGGAATCGCTTCCTGGTGATTGGCGGTGCGCGCGGCCACGATGGCCTTCATGCCGTCGATGATGGTCTGGCGCTCGCGCTCGGCCACCTGGGCGCCCATGCGGGTGTTGTCCAGGCAGGTGCTGAGTGTGGTTTGGATGCCCTGGTACTTGGCCAGGGCATTGTTCTGCCACTCGTAGCCGGCGGCGTTGATGCTGCGCTGCCAGTTGAGGAAGCCGAACACCGACACGATGGCGACGATGACGGCTGCGCTGATCGCCACCAACTTGAAGTTGCTCTGCAGCCAGTTCTGCGGCTGCGGGTCATCGATATTCTCGTTGACCCCGTCCGGGTAGTTCTTCCATGTCATTTTATCGGTCCTTCCGATTGTTGGATCGCCCACGACGGTCGCCGCGGGGTAGTACGTTTTCCAAGCACCAGCTAATGCCGCTTTCGACAAAACTGGTAAAGCCGACTACCAGCCACAGGCCGATGGACACCACGATGGTCGCGATGAACACCCACACAATGGCAGTGGTAGTCGGTTGGATCTTGCCCACCAAGTCGCCGTAGCCGACGCAGCTGTCGTTCTTGCAGTTCATGCTGAACCGCTTGAACGTCGCCTTGTCGAATACTATCGACTCGACCACGCCCATGCTGGGCGCGGTGTGGGTAGTGCTGGCCTTGCCCTCGCTCACCACGGTACGCGGAGTACCGAAGAGTACGTCGGGCAACAGCACCTTGCCGGGCAGTTCGTCGCGCAGATACTGAATCATCAGCTCGTTGCCGAACGGCATGCCGGTGCTGGCGTCTGCCCAGGCCACGGTGCTGGTCGCCGTGTCCACCCCCATCACAAGGATGATGGCGTTCTTGGCGATTGCCCGCCGGCCGAACACATCGCTCTGCCAGTAGGCCTTGAGCGACTGCGTGTAGGGCACGGCGTCGCTCCACGGTACCAGGCTGGAATCCACCAGCACCACGTGCAGGTCACCCTGCAACTGAGTGCCGAGCGCGGCGTTGAACCGCATCACGGACTTCTGCCACAGTGACTTGTTGCCTGGGTCGTAGCCGATGAAGCTGACCTTGTCGGCCTGTGACCGGCTCGGCCCCGTGATGGGGTCGGACAGGATGTTGGCCGTGTGGTCGGGCAGCAGTCCACGCTCCTTGTATTCGTCCAGCCGGGGGCCGAACGTCTTCAGGACTTCGTCGTTTGAAGCGAGGATGTAGTTGTCGTACTCCCCCTCCTTGGTGACGGCGCGTGGGTCGCCGGCGTCTAGCCGTGCCTTGGCCTCGGTCCAGTCGGCCGGCGCACCCCGCGGGACGTTCCCGGGTATGGCGCGCGTGCTCTTGGGGTGAGGCGTCGGGTTGGCGTCCAGGTAGGCGCCCGGGAACGTGTAGCTCATCTGCCCGCCGTCACCGTTGTACATCCAGGACCGGATGCCGTAGGTGTGTTCGCGGGTTGCGTACGGCGTGTAGATGTCCACTCGCTTTGAGTGGTACTCGGGTACCGTCGTACAGGACTGATTTCCTTTGCTATCGGTGGTGCAGTCCTGGCGGTAGGTCGTCCACTCGTAGGTGTAGTGTCCGGACACATAGGTCCAAGAGCAATTAGATGCTCCAGCTGTGTCCGTCGACGTATCTTTGTAGCCGGCCTTGCAGTCGGTTACGTTGTCGATAGCGGCGATCTCTACACCGTTGAGCCACTGCTTGTAGCGCAGCTGCTCTTGCACGGACAGCCAGGTACCGAAGTTGCTCGCACCAGGCGCCACGATGGCGGCCAGTACTACGCCCACCACCACGAACTCCCCCCACGAAATGAGGTGCGGAACGCGGTAGCGATCGTAGTAGCTGCTGTATCGGTTGCTTGCGAACTGGCGCTCGCGCCGGTCTAGCCAGAGCTTGGTCAAGAAACCAATCCCTAGTGCCACTGCAACCGCGATAACGGTCATGACGATCATGGGACTCGTCCCCTTTCTTCTGCCCAACTAGTTGGATCGAGTGTTCTCTAGGCAGATACCAACACCACTAGTGATACTGGTAACTGCCTAGGAACAGATTTGAAGTAGGTCTTACTGTTAATGTGCGTGCTAATGACGCATCTATTACATTATAGCACAAACTTGATAAAAAAGCAATAGAGTTATTAAAAAACACCCCAAAATGGAGTGTAGGGGTGGTGGAGCGCCGAATTAACGGCACCCCACCGGTGCGCTAGCGCTTCTTGGCCGACACTAGGTCGGCCACCACCACCGTGCCGGCCTGCTCGTGGGCGTTGCAGGTGACAAGCACCAGCCGGTTCGGCACGTGGCCATACACCAGCTGGCTGTTGGCGATCTTGTCGTAGTCCACCAAGGTGCGCTTGGTCACCTGGTAGGTGAACACGCCGGTCTTGGTGGTTACGACGATCTTGTCGCCCTTTTCGGCCTTGGGCAGGTTGTTGAAGGCTTGCAGCTGGCGGTTGATCCAGTTGCTGTGGCCGAAGATGATCACCGAGTCGGTGCTGGGCACCGATGGGCGCGCGTATGCGCCGTACCATGCCACCTGGCTGAGGCTGGGCGGATCGATGCACACCGTGCTGGCATGGCAGCGATCGGACTGGCGCGGCATGGTGGCGCCCGAGGCGTCGGCATCGATGTGCAGGGCTGGGATCTTGACGTTTAGGATATCTGACGCTTTGATGATCAGCGGCTTGGCCGTGGCGCTGGGGCTGGCCGAGCTGGTGGGCTCGGTGGTCGGCTCGGCGGATGCCGAGGTTTCCGACGGAACGTCGAAGCGCTCGGGCTGAGCCTCGTTGGCCACCTGACTCAATGCGATGGCGCCAAATGTTGAGCCGATAGTGATAGCTATCAGCAGCCAGAACTTCCAGTTATTCATGTCCACCTCTCTAGTGGCAGTGGGTTGTGCGGTACAATGACAGCGCTGGATTAGCGTGCCTATGATTATATTATATCACGTTTAATTAAAAAATACAATAGCAAAATATGAGAAGAGCCTCGGCGCGCTGACGCGCCGAGGCTCAAGTAGTAGTGACAAGGACTGTTGACCTGAACGCCAATCGTAGATGGCGGTCAGGTCAACGGCTCACGGACGCTGGTGCGCACCCGTGCGGTTGACCCGCCGCATGATGCCGATGAGCGAGACCGCTCCCAGCACGATGGCGATGCCGATCATCACCGCGCTGCCCATCTGCAGCCCCATGAGTGCCGCGACGCTGCCGCCCGCACCCGTACCGATGTGAGATCCATACATGTGATTCCCCCCCTTTCGGATTCTAGAACGGTCATCCGTAGGAAGCCTTTAGCTGCCGATACCCTCGGCAGCGTACTGGGCCTCCCAGCGGTCTTTGCGCTTGCCGGTGAGCTTGGTTTTGAGAACCGATGCCCACGATGCGGCAAACCATGCCATCCGGATGGTTCCGAATAGCTCGTTTGGGAAGAAGGTCGCGGCGAGTGTGCGATCCTTCCAGTCGTAGTCCGGGATGCGCTTGCTGAGCCAAAGCTCGGTTACAGCAAACGATGCTGGGTATGCGACCCACCAGAACCAGTCGAAGTGGAGTACGCCCAGGGCGAATTGCGCGACCAGCATGGCTATGAACATCAGCCGCACCAAAAGCATGGTAAGACCGAGTAGCTGCTGCCCCCAGTCCACCAAGGTGAGCTTGGTGATGCCGAAGTTGAGTAGCTCTTCCACCGTGCCGGCAGCCCACTTCATGCGCTGCGGCCACAGGGTCTTCAGACTACTCATGCTGTCCGTCTGCACACGCACCCAGGGTGATACGATGCAGCGGTAGCCAAGCTCACGAATTCTGATGGTGAGTTCGAAGTCTTCCACCTCAGACATGTAGGACCAGGGTCCCTCGCGGTCGTCCCGAGCAGCCACGCGTCGCAGTGAATCCCCACTGATCGCACAACCGGTACCGGCTAACACCGTGGTGTAGCCGCGGATGAGCGAGGTGTCGCACCACTTGGCGAACTCAGCCTTCTGCAGTCGACCCCAGAAGTCCGGCTTGGGCATGGTTGCCTTGGATGATGAACCACCTAGGGTCATCGAATCTAGGCTACCTGCCCTGGCCGTTTCCTGCATCATCTCGGCGTGGACGAAGTCCAACTCCCAGTTTTCCACCGTGTTGGGCGGAAAAATGGTGTCGGCGTCCAGACTGATGACAATGTCGGCGTACCGGCCGTACAGCATCCAGGCGAGGTTCAGGGCCTCGCTCTTCTTGTGCTTGAGCCTGGGTAGCTCCAGCACCACGATGTTGTTGCCGGGTGACATGTACGAACGTGCGATTTCGGCCGTTCGGTCCTTACATCCGTTGGGGATGATGACGATTCGGTCGAGGGGTCGGGTCTGAGCAATCAGGGCCTCAATCGTGGCCCCGATACTATCCTCTTCGTTGTAAGCGGGGCAAAGTGCCACGATCTTACGAGACACAGCTTGTTTCCTTTCACTAGTCTACTTGTCAAAGGTCGAGCATGAAAAAAATGCACAGTTTCCTGAGTACCTCCATTGACCATGCTTGAATAATAACACACTTTATACAATAAGTCAACAGTAAAATTGATAAATTGTTGAAAATTAAAGCGCCCACCCCTTATCTCTCAGGGTGTGGGCGTTGGTTGGAGCGCACGTCATCAACCGATGAGCTCGCGCGGGATACCATTGGCATCCAGGTAGACGGCCAGGGCGTCGATCATCCCCGGAGCGTGCGTGCTGAACATGTGCATCAACACGACATCGTCGTTGCCGATCGGCTTGGGTGAGTACTTGTCGCCCTTGCTCATCCGCTTCATCATCTGGTCGACGCTGTCGCCGTTCCAGTCGTACGTGTCGACTGTCCAGGTGCAGGCCTGGATGTTCTTCTCGGCCAGCAGCTTGCTCAGCTCTGGCGTGTAGGCGCCGCCTTCGTAGGGCGGGCGCAGCCACATCGGGCTGGTGTTGGCCACACCCTCCAGTGGGTAGATCTCGCCGTAGAGCTTGTCCAGGTCGGCCTGCTTGCCGCTGGCTAGTAGCTTGCCCAGGTTGGCGTGCGTCTGGGTGTGGTTGCCGACGATGTGGCCCTCGGCCTTCATCTGGTTGATGAGGTCGAGGTGCTCCAGCGCCCACTCCCCTGTCGGGAAGAAGGCGCCACGCCAGTTGTGTTGGCGCAGCATAGCCAGGATGGCTTGCGCTTGCGCCGGTTCGCCGAAGTCGTCGAACGTGATGATCACGCCCGAGCCGGCGGCACGGTTACAGCCGCGGATCGATTCCATGGTGGAGTTGTCTACCGCGGCCACCTGAGTGGTGACAGCGGGTGTCGGCGTGGCAGCAGTGCTGCAGCCCGCCAGAACCAGCGTCACCAGTGCGGTGAGTGCGGCGATGATGTTACGTGCGATTTTCATATCGCAGTTTCCAATCTTGGTGCGAGGGTGGCGTTTCCACCCCATCATTTCCATTGTACCACAAAATATAAAAATAGTCAATATCCTTATGTAAATACACCAAAAAAAGTGTGGTATAATAGCCACATGACACAGATTTTCAAAACCACACTACTAATGGCCGGCTTGCTAGGCGTATTTATGCTGGTGGGCTACCTGATAGGCGGCCAAAGCGGCATGTTGATGGCGCTGGTGTTTGGTAGTGGCGTGAACCTATTTATGTACTGGTTTAGTGGCTCGTTGGTGGTAAAAATGCAGGGCGCCAAGCCACTAAACGGTAAATACCCCGAGGTACAGCGGATAATTACCGACCTAGCACAGCAAAATAGCCTGCCAATGCCCAAGCTGTACTATGTAGACACGCCTATACCCAACGCCTTTGCCACTGGCCGTTCGCCGGCTCACGCTGTGGTGGCGGTAACTAGTGGCATAATGGAGATACTAACTGAAAGCGAACTGCGTGCAGTGCTGGCTCACGAGCTGGGCCACGTAAAAAACCGCGACATGCTGGTTAGTACTATCGCCGCCTGTATGGCGGGTGCCATTAGCTATATTGCCCAGTTTGCCTTTATGTTTGGCGGGCGCGACGAAGACGGCGGCGGCAACCCAATCGCAGCGATAATCGCTGCCCTGCTGGCTCCGCTGGCCGCCATGGTGATACAAATGGCGATATCGCGCAGCCGAGAATACTTGGCCGACGAACACAGCGCCCATACCCTCGGTAGCGGTCGCGAACTGGAAAGCGCCTTGCTGAAATTAGAATCATGGAAACAAGCTTCCCCACCCCTTAAACCGTCGCCTAATGAAGAGGTAACGGCTAGCCTGATGTTTACCAATATGTTTAGCATGCAAGGCCTGGCGAGCTTATTTAGCACTCACCCGTCTACGGCCGACCGCGTAAAGCGGTTGCGCGGGCTGGATGGGCGGCAGTAGTAATTTATAAAAAAATATTGTATACTGTTACTTACAGATGATACACATTATAAGGACGCGCTAACACACTAGCCTGATGATAGAGCTCCTATTACTTTTTATTTCGTTACTACTCGTTGCCGCCTGCGGTGTATTTGTGGCAGCCGAGTTTTCACTGCTCGCCGTAAACCGTAATTCCGTAGAGGCGCGCGCGAAAAAGGGCGACACCACCGCTAAACGCATTGCTCATGCCTTGAAAACGTTATCTACCCAGCTTTCCAGTGCCCAGGTAGGAATTACCGTTACTAACCTGGTGATTGGTTTTTTGGCCGAGCCGGCGATTGCGCAGCTGATACAGCCCATGCTTACGGTAATCGGCATACCGATCCAATTTACGGCTAGTATTGCCATTGCTCTTGGGTTGATATTGGCAACGGCGGTGACGATGATTTTTGGAGAGCTGGTACCGAAAAACCTGGCAATTGCTAAACCATATGCAACGGCAGCGTTTATCCAGTGGCCGCTACTGGCCTTTACTAGCCTAGCCCGCTGGCCAATCAAGGTGTTAAATGGCAGCGCCAACGCCATATTACACCGCTTTGGCGTGGAGCCGACCGAAGAGCTGGCTAGCGCCCGCAGCGCCGACGAACTGCTAAGCCTGGTGCGCCGCAGTGCCGACCATGGCACGCTGCCGCGCGAAACGGCGGCGATGCTAGAGCGCAGCCTAAACTTTGGCGACCTAACCGCCCTAGATGCCATGACGCCGCGCCTGCGGGTAAAAGCATTGCAGGCGAACGCAAATGCGAGCGATGTATTGGCGCTGGCTCGCGAATCGGGGCGCAGCCGATTCCCGGTATACGGGAAAGACCTTGATGATGTGTGCGGTGTGGTGCACGTAAAACATGCATTTTTGGTGCC
>CAYVSX010000031.1:7899-9306 GCA_964454245.1 uncultured Candidatus Saccharibacteria bacterium
GGCGTAATGAGTTTGGAATGGAGCATCGCCGTAGCCGTCATCACGCTGCTTGGCAACGCATTCTTTGTGGGCGCCGAGTTTGCCTTAGTTTCAGCGCGCCGCAGTAGTATTGAGCTGCGTGCGGCCAGCGGCTCGCGGGCGGCTAAAATCGCCCTGGCTGGTATGGAGCAGGTATCGATGATGCTAGCCGGCGCTCAGCTGGGCGTAACCCTGTGTAGCCTGATATTTGGTGCCGTGGGTGAACCGCTGGTGGCGCATTTGCTAGAAGAGCCGTTTGGCGCCCTGGGCCTGGGCGAGGTGGCGCGCCACGCGGTGGCCTTTGCCATTGCCCTAATGGCCATGGTGTACGTGCATGTGGTAATTGGCGAAATGGTGCCAAAAAACTTGGCCCTGGCCGGCCCCACTAAGGCGGCGCTGCTGCTGGTGCCACCGCTGTATTACATTGTTAAGGCCATCCGCCCGGTGATTAGCCTGCTAAATGCCATTGCCAACGGCGTGTTGCATATGTTGGGTATCAAGCCACGCGACGAAA
This sequence comes from uncultured Candidatus Saccharibacteria bacterium, assembly GCA_964454245.1. Classification (GTDB taxonomy): domain Bacteria; phylum Patescibacteriota; class Saccharimonadia; order Saccharimonadales; family Saccharimonadaceae; genus Saccharimonas. The sequence continues at coordinate 8,432 of CAYVSX010000031.1, forward strand.
TCGCCAGCAGCTTTAGCCGCGACGAAGTAATCGGCTTTGTGAAAGAATCGCACCGCGAAGGCCTGCTAAGCGCCGAGGAAGAACAGCTGCTATCGGGCAGCCTAGAGTTTGACAGCCAAACGATTGAATCGGTAATTACCTCGGTAGATAAATTGGTGGTGACCAGCCCTAAGCCGAGCGTTACCGAGCTAGAGCGGCTGGTGCGCGAAACTGGCTACTCGCGCTTTCCGGTGGCCAAGGGTAAATCTGGTGGGTTTAAGGGCTATTTACACATTAAAGACGTGTTGGATTTGGATGGCGGCCAGACTGCCGCGTCGGTGATTCGTACCCTACCAACGGTAGCGCCTTCAGACTCGGCGCAGGCCGCACTGCGCATAATGCAACGTAGCGGTGCGCATGTGGCGCAAGTGGTAAACCGCCGTGGGCGCTTAGTGGGTGTAGTGATGCTTGAAGATGTACTCGAGCAGCTCGTCGGCACCATCCGCGACGAAACTCAGCGCCAAATATCATAAGCCTATTGACTTTTTACACAAACTGTGCTACAATGAAATGAGTTGACGTATGCAAATACGTAAATTCGGATGAATGCTCGAACAATAGCCTTGGCGATTCATCATTTGTATGAACGAAAGGGTTTATATAATGCAAAACAACAATAACCGGTCTTTTCGTGGCGCAAGGCCGCAAAATAACCCCCGCCGCCGCAAAGGTGGCTACAAAAATCACCGTAGCGGTGGTGGCGGCAAATCTGGCAAACTAAACAAGCAAACGATTCACCCATCGCGCTTCATTAACCGCGATGTAGTGGCCGCCAGCACCACGGCCGATGATTACGTGCCGACCCATCAGTTTGCCGATTTTGCGCTTAACCCCGC
>CAYVSX010000032.1:0-8327 GCA_964454245.1 uncultured Candidatus Saccharibacteria bacterium
CAACTGGCTATTGGGCGGCAGTGGCCGGTCAAATTCCATGGCGGCGGTGCTGTAAATGATGCCGCTAAACAGCAAACAGACGGTCATAAGTATGCCTAAGTACCAACCAGTTAGTTTGAGTGTAGCGGCCGTAAAGTGGTTCATAATTTAGCCGAGCTTGTAGCCGAACCCGCGGACGGTTTGGATGAGTGGTGTGGCCTTGGGGAACGGCCGGTCGACTTTATTACGCAAGTAGCCGATGTAGGCCTCGACGGTGTTGGGCAAGATGTCGGCGTCGAAATCCCAGACGTGATTGATGATGGAATCTTTAGATACGATGCGGCCGGCGTTGCGCATGAGGTATTCGCAGAGGGCAAATTCGGTTTTAGATAGGCGGATGGCGGTGTTGCCGCGCTTGACTTCGAAGGTGAGGCTATTCAGGGTTAGGTCGTTGACTTTTAGGGTGTCGCTGATGGTTTCGCCGGGGCGGCGCAGCAGTGCGCGGATGCGGGCTAGTAGCTCCTGAAAGGCGAAGGGTTTGGTGAGGTAATCATCGGCACCGGCATTTAGGCCGGCTACGCGGTCGCGGATTTGGCTTTTGGCGCTTAGCATTAAAATTGGTGTTTGCACGCCGGCTTGGCGGATTTGTTGGCAGACTTCGATGCCGTCTAGCCCGGGTAGCATGCGGTCTAATATGATGGCGTCGTACTCGCCGCCGAGGGCAGCGGCAAGGCCTGATTCGCCGTCGTAGCAAATCTCGCATGCGTAGGTTTCTTGCCTGAACCCTTGCTTAATCGCATTGGCTATTTTGTGCTCGTCTTCAACTAATAGTATATTCATAGTTACAGTATCCAGTATACGCCTGAAGTAACGCTGAAAAAACTAAAATCGCCCAATTTTCGTTGATCGCTCAGTAAATAGCCAGTAAATGGGGTAATAATGGCTACGTAGGCCGCTGTAACTAGCGCCCCACCTCATATACCTTCTCCACCCATTACCCTTCGCTACCGGCGAGGGGTAATTACTTTTGGCGCTAATGGCAGGGAAGCGTGATAAATGTGGTACACTAAAGCGAACTATGAAGTATTTTAAAAACGTTTTACTAAACACGTTAATCGCCAATGTTACCACCAGCTACTTGTGGTTTGCGGTGACGTTTTGGGCGTACCTAGAAACCCGGTCGGTGCTGGCGACGTCGATTATCGGCGGGGCGTATATGCTGCTGGTGGCAATATTTAGCATTGTGTTTGGTACGATTGTCGACCACCATAGAAAGAAATCGGTGATGGTGTTTTCGGGCGTGTTTACGTTAGTATCGTTTGCACTGGGTGCGCTGGTGTTTTGGTTGTCGCCGAGTGCCGAAATTAGTAATTTGGGTGGGCCGCTATTTTGGCTGTTTGCTGGCATATTGCTAGCTGGTGCGGTGGTAGAAAACATGCGTAATATTGCCCTAAGCACCACGGTAACACTGCTGGTGCTAGATGACGCTCGCGACAAAGCCAACGGCATGGTGGGTACGGTGCAGGGTGTGGCGTTTATGGTGACCAGTGTGTTTAGTGGCCTGTCTATCGGGTTACTAGGCATGGGTTGGACACTAGGTATTGCGTTGGCGCTGACGGCCGTGGCGCTAATCCACTTGCTGTTTGCGGTGCAAATCCCTGAAAAAGAAATATACCACGACCCCGAACTTGAGGGTAAAAAGATTGACCTGAAGGGTAGTATTGCGGCGATTAAAGCTGTGCCTGGGCTGGCTTGGCTGATATTTTTTACCACCCTCAACAACCTAGTAGGTGGGGTGTTTATGGCGCTGATGGACCCGTATGGCCTGACGCTATTTGACGTAAAGGTGTGGGGGATTGTGCTGGGTGTGACGAGCACTGGGTTTATAATTGGTGGCATGATTGTGGCTAAAAATGGCCTGGGCAAAAGCCCTTTGCGCACCATGCTGCTAATAAATGTGGCGGTGGCGGCATTAGGTGGGCTGTTTACTATCCGCGAGCTATGGTGGCTGTATGCGCTGGGCATGTTGCTATTTATGTGCCTGATGCCGATTGCCGAAGCCGCCGAGCAGACTATTTTGCAAAAGGTGGTGCCGCTAAAGCGCCAGGGCCGGGTGTTTGGCTTGGCGCAGGCGGTCGAATCGGCCAGCTCGCCAATTAGCGCCTTTTTGATTGGCCCGATTGCTCAGTTTGGCCTGATACCATTTATGGCCACGCAGCAGGGCAAAGATATGTTTGGCTGGTTGTTGGGTGCTGGCCAGGCGCGTGGCATTGCCCTGGTGTTTTTAATCGCCAGCATCATTATGCTGATTATTGTACTGTGGGCGTTTACCACGCGGTCGTACCGCCGCTTGGCCGATTACTACCAAAAGGCGCCTAGCCCTAAAGCGTCTTAGTTGTGTTTTAGATTTTCTGCCTCGCCACCTTCCCCTGCAGACAGCGTTACACGCCTAAAGCTCCTTGGCCACATGGCCAGGGAGCTTTAGAGTTGCACTACGCTTGACTGCCTGCAGTGAAAGGTGGACGAGCGAAAATCTAAAACTACTTTTAGTCTTGCCACATCCAATCCACAACCTCGGGCATATCAACGCCGTTTTCTACGATGTAGCTGGCGTGGTCGAGGAGTTTTTCATCCATTAGGTGGTCGAGCTGTTTGGCCTCGGGGCTGGTGAGCTCGGCGCGTTTGATGACGTCTTTCACTAGGTGGAAGCGATCCATTTCGTTGCGGACGGTCATGTCAAAAGCGGTGGTGATGGTGCCTTCCTCTTTGTAGCCACGGACGTGTAACTTTTGGTTGGCGCGGCGGTATGTCAGGCGGTGGATAAGCCATGGGTAGCCGTGGAAGGCAAAGATGATTGGCTTGTCGCGGGTAAATAGCGCGTCGTAATCGGGGCTGTTGAGGCCATGCGGATGCTCGGTTTCGTCTTGCAGGCGCATCAGGTCGACGACATTGACCATGCGGACTTTAAGCTCGGGCAAGTGCTCGCGCAAGATTGATACTGCCGCCATGGTCTCGAGGGTTGGGATGTCGCCAGCGGCGGCCATCACGACATCGGGGTTGCCGCCGTCGTTTGACGCCCAATCCCACACGCCAACGCCACGGGTGCAGTGCTCGACCGCTTGATCCATGGTCAGCCACTGCGGTGCCGGGTGTTTGCCGGTAATCGTCAGGTTGATGTAATTGCGGCTTTTTAGGCAGTGATCCATGGTAGATAGTAACGTGTTGGCATCGGGCGGCAAATATACGCGCACCGTGTCGGCCTTGTGGTTGATTAGGTGGTCGATAAAGCCCGGATCTTGGTGGGTAAAGCCGTTGTGATCTTGGCGCCAAACGTGTGAGGTAAGTAGGTAGTTGAGTGACGGAATATCCTTACGCCAGCTGATTTCTTTGCTCATTTTGATCCACTTGGCGTGCTGGTTGGCCATTGAGTCGACGATGCGGATGAAGGCCTCGTAGCTGTGCAGTAGGCCGTGGCGACCAGTGAGTAGGTAGCCTTCTAGCCAGCCTTCGGCTTGGTGCTCGCTTAGCATGGCATCTAGCACGGCGCCGCTGGGGGCCAAAAACTCATCGTGCTGGCGCGTGCGGGCATCCCATTGGCGGTTGGTCACCTCAAACACGGCTTCTAGGCGGTTCGATACGGTTTCGTCGGGGGCAAAAATACGAAAGTTACGGGTTGGTGCGTTGAGTTTGATGACATCGCGCAGGTATGGCCCTAGGGCGTGAGTATTGCCTTCGGGTGAGCCGGCGCCGCGGTGGGGTTCGATGGCGTAATCGCGGAATTCGGGCAGGCGTAGTTCGCGGAACAGTTCGCCACCATTGGCATTGGCGTTGGCGCCCATGCGGCGGCTGCCGGTGGGGGCTAGCTCGGCTAGCTCTGGGTTTAGGTGGCCGGCTTGGTCAAACAACTCTTCGGGGCGGTAGCTGCGCAGCCAATCTTCCACCAATTTCACATTATCGGTATGGGCGGCGTCGACCAAAATTGGCACTTGGTGTGATAAGAAGTTGCCTTCATTAGCTTTGCCGTTGACTTCTTTTGGCCCTGTCCAACCCTTGGGCGAGTTAAGGATTATCATTGGCCAGCGCGGGCGAGTTTGGTCGTCGTTGTCGCGGGCGTTGCTTTGGATACGTTTGATTTCGGCCACGACTTCGTCGAGCTTGCTAGCCATTAACTGGTGCATGCGCTCGGGGTCATCGCCCTCGACAAAATAGGGTGTCCAGCCGTAGCCGCGAAATAGTTGCTCTAGCTCCTCGCGCTCGATACGCGCCAGCACGGTGGGGTTGCTGATTTTGTAGCCGTTGAGGTGTAAAATTGGTAGCACGGCACCGTCGGTTTTGGGGTTTAGGAACTTATTTGAGTGCCAGGCGGTGGCTAGTGGGCCGGTCTCGGCCTCGCCGTCGCCCACAATACAGGCGGTAATCAGGTTGGGGTTATCAAACACGGCACCAAAGGCGTGGCTAAGGCTATAGCCCAGCTCGCCACCCTCGTGCATGCTGCCGGGGATTTGCGGCGACACATGGCTAGCCAGCCCGCCCGGCCACGAAAAGCTCTGGAACAACTTTTTCATACCCTCGGCATCTTGGGTGATTTCGGGGTAGTATTCGCTATACGTGCCCTCTAGGTAAGTGTTGCTCACCAGTGCTGGGCCGCCGTGGCCCGGGCCCGAAATGTATAGCATGTTTAGGTCGTTATTTTTGATCACGCGGTTAAGGTGGGCGTAAATAAAGTTTTGGCCGGGCGTAGTACCCCAGTGGCCTAGTATCATCGATTTGACATCGCTAAATTCGAGCGGCCGCCGTAGCAGTGGGTTGTCGCGCAGGTAAATTTGCGCCACCGAAAGGTAGTTGGCGGCGCGCCAGTAGGCATTGATATTGTGTAGTTCTTGCTCGCCGAGTGGCGTGTCGTTTTGTTCCATTAGTTCTCCTTTTTAGCGTGTAATTTGGCGGTTTGGCGCACATGCGCGGCGATACTTTCGTTTTCGTCGGTCGGTATCACATGTATCGGCTTGGAATCTTGGGTGTATATATTGTGGATGTTGGTGGGCGATAACGTAGCGTTGTTGCTAGAAGCATCGATGGCGAAGCCCAAGTAAGCAAAATTTTTGATAATGCGCCGGCGCAGCACCGCTGACTTTTCGCCGATGCCGCCCGAAAAGACTATGCGGTCCACCCCGCCCATGGCGGCGCTGAGTTCGCCGATGGCTTTTTGGATGCGGTAAACAAATAGGTCGACGGCACGTCGGGCGTCGGGGTGGTGGCGCTCCATGTCTAGCAACTGCTGCATATCGGCCGTGACGCCCGATACGCCTAGCAGGCCAGATTCTTTATTGATGATTCGCGCCCAATCGGCCAGCGATACGCCGGCTTGCTTGTGCAAAAACACTGGCAGTGCCGGGTCGGCCTCGCCCAGGCGAGTGCTCATAACTAGCCCCGAGCTGGGTGTAAAGCCCATGGTGGTATCCACCGGCCGGGCCTTGCTGATGGCGGCCACGCTGGCGCCGCTGCCCAGGTGGGCAAAAATAATCTTTTCGGTAAGGGCGGCTGGGTGCTTGGCCACCAGTTTTTTTAGCAAATATTCGTACGACAGGCCGTGAAATCCGTAGCGGCGCACGCCCAAATCGGCCGTTAGTTTGTGGGGCAGGGCGATAATCCGCGCTACATCGGGCATGTCATGAAAAAACGCCGTGTCAAAGCAGGCGACGTGTGGAATATGGGCAAATTGCTGGCGCAGTAGCTTGATAATTGCTAGGGCGGCTGGCATGTGTTGCGGCGCAAAGGCGGTGTATGATTCGATATCGCGCACCAGTGCGTCGGTGAGTAGCCGGGCTGGCTTGTCTTGCGGCCCGCCATGCACCACGCGGTGGCCAACGGCGGCTAAATTGCTATAAATACTGGGGTGGTCGGCCTGTAGCTGGGCCAGTACATCGCCTAGCGCGGCCGCATAATCAGTTACTGTATCGGCGTGGTATGAAGGGTGCGTGCCGCCAGCCGCCGCCTCTAGCGGTATGGCTGTAATCTTAAGGCTCGACGAGCCAGCATTAACACAAAGGATGTAAGAATTCGTACCCACATACCTATAATAGCAAACCTTAAGCGATATACGGTGATAAATATCACATATCACCAGAGATTTTTGCGCTATAGTAAGGCTATTATGCAACGAGTGGTGAGCAAGCTGACACAGGCGGCGTACGCCGGGGTGGTGAAGCCGATTTTGTTTCGGTTTTCGCCTGATAGTGTGCACCATGGCCTAGTGCGCACGGCCCGGGCGGTGCAGCGGGTGGCGCCGCTGCGCGGCCTGGTGGCTGGTATGTGGCGCTATGATAGTGTAATTTTGAAACAAACTATCCATGGGCAGACGTTTGCTAACCCGGTGGGGTTATCGGCTGGCTTTGACAAAAATGCCCAGCTGATGCCGCTGATGGAGCGAGTTGGCTTTGGCTTTGTGACCTGCGGTTCGATAACTGGCTACCAGTGCCAGGGTAACGACAAGCCGTGGTTTCACCGTTTGCCAGCCGAAAAGTCGATAGTAGTAAACGCCGGCTTGCCCAATAGCGGCAGCCAAGCGGTGGCCGAGCGGCTGGCCGGCGACAGGCTAACTAAGCGGCGCCGGGTGCCGATGATGCTATCGGTGGCGCGCACCAACACGCCAGCCAGCAGTAGCGACCAGCAGGCGATTGATGATTATGTGCTGGGGCTGAAAAATCTGCGGCCGCACGCCGACATGTTTGAAATCAATATATCCTGCCCCAACACCTATGGCGGCGAGCCATTTACTACGCCGGGGCGGCTAGGCAAGCTGCTGGCGGCAATCGATAAGCTGAAGTTGCATCAGCCGGTGTTTGTAAAAATGCCCAGCAACTTGCCATGGAGCGACTACCGCAAATTGCTCGATGTAATTGTGGCGCACAACGTGGCTGGAGTGACGGTGAGTAACCTGCGCAAAAATCGTGATGGCATAAAGGTTGATGCCAAAGTAAAAGGCAACCTAAGCGGCAAACCCACCAAACAACTAAGCGACCAGCTAATTGCCAAAACCTATAGCCAGTATGGCGACAAATTGACTATAATAGGTGTAGGCGGCATATTTACCGCCCAAGATGCTTACGACAAAATCAAAAACGGCGCCAGCCTAGTGGCGCTGATAACCGGCCTGATATACGAAGGCCCGCAAATTACCGGGCAAATTAACCGCCAGCTAGCCCAGCTGCTAGCCGCCGATGGCTACACGCACATTAGCCAGGCGGTCGGTGCGAATATGAGAAAACTATGACAACTACCGAACAACTAACTAAGGATTTTTTTGCCGCCTACCCCTTGCGCAGTTATGGCAAAGGCGAGCTACTGCTGCGCCCTGGCGATGATGTCATGGTGCAATATGTCGAGACCGGGCTGGTGGTGCAGTACGATATATCGGAGCGCGGCGAAAAGCTGGCGGTGAACACCTACAAGCCTGGCACCTTTTTATACCTGCCAAATATTTTGGGGCAAAGCGACATCAGCTTCTTTTTTGAGGCTAGCGTGGCTACTACGGCGCGCCGCGCGCCGCGGGCAGATTTTACCAAGTTTTTGCAGCAGCAGCCCAGCGTGGTGTACGATACGTTGACGCGCCTAACCCGCGGCACCGACGGCATACTGCGCCGCCTGGCCGGCACCATGGAGGGCGGCGCCGAGGCGCGCGTGCTGCAAGAATTGAAATTATTACAAGCCCGCTTTCCACGCGCCGGTGGCAAAGTGGCCGTAACGATAGTAGAACTCGCTGCCCAAACTGGTCTCGCACGTGAAACGGTTAGCCGTGCCGTTAAGAAACTGCGTGAAAGCGGTGCGATAGACCTTGCCGGCGGCAAATTTACGATTCGCGAGTAATCTATACATTGATTTTATAATAAATACGCGTCTTTGTAGGCGGTTTTTGCTACGAATGCTTTGACTATTTGCGGTAGCGCATTCGCCTCGTCAGTGGTCATTGCTAGTACGGTTTCAAGTGGTACAAATCGAAGCTGGAACAAATCGTCATTAAATGTGTAGTCAATACTTGGCGCGGTGGCGGTGTAAAAATTGATAATTGAATGATGCTGTTGTTTTTGAATAATGACTTCAGCATGGCCAACACAGCTTAAAGCAATTTTAAGTCCGAACCTGGCAGCCGCGCGCTCGGCTGCTGCACTGCTGGTTTCGCCAAAGCGATGGAGTGCTCCGGGTAACATGTAGCGGTTCAGTGCCTTAGCCATATGGTCGATACGTTCGGACAGTAGTATATGATTATCTTGAATAACAATTAGCTGCACCATTGGGCGAGGCAACTCGGCAACCTGCAACGTAGCCCCGGTTTTATTTGCCCAGCGAGCACC
>CAYVSX010000033.1:0-4497 GCA_964454245.1 uncultured Candidatus Saccharibacteria bacterium
AAGTAGCTGGCGGGTGGTTTGGTGTAGCGTAGTTGCATCATCGGCCAGCACACTTTGCTTGGTGATATGCTGCGCCATAGCCACCGTGGCCGCCTCTTGAAAAGCGTCGGTACCGATGGCGTGGGTCGGCACTTGGCCGCTAATTACGGCTAGCGGCACGCTATCCATTTGCGCCGTCATCAGCCCGGTAAAGGCGTTGGTGGCGCCGGGGCCGCTGGTGACGATAGCCACGCCCAGTTCGCCGCTAGCCCGGGCATAGCCGTCGGCCATGTGGGTGGCGCCTTGCTCGTGCCGGGAGGCAATCATCTCTACGCCGCCCACCGTGGCAATGGCGTCAAACAGCGGCAGGGCAGCACCGCCCGAATAGCCAAACACGTGCTGCACGCCGCGCTCGCGCAGTTCGGTAATAATTTGTTCGCCGCCGGTTAATGGTCGCTCCATGGTATCTCCTTTTAATTAAAAACTCCCGCTTGGTTGCGGGAGTGTTGCTGCTGCTGGTAAAAATATGCACTGCAAAACGCCCGCTAGGTGGGGAGAATCACGAGTACCACAATGTTTTGTGCTGTGTAACGCATACGTTACGATAATCGCACACAGCGGCTAGGTTTGTCAAATTTTTATGATGACGAAATTTAGTACGCGGTAGTTCTAGTGTAGTGTGGCGGCTGAGTATCGGGCTGCTTTTTTAGCTCGCGACCCATCTTCCATAGCCAAAAGTCGATATGCGCCATGTTGTACGGCGCTTCGCCAAGTTCGGCGCGCACTTGATTGGTGCGCTGTAACAGGTAGGCAGTGCTATAGCTAGTGGCGGCGCGGATTTCAATTTCGGCTGGTGACTGTGGCGGGATGGGGTTTAGCCAAGCCACTTGCTCTGACAAATAGTCCGAATATTCGATTGCGCCCATCGCCCTGAAGGCCTGCGGTAGGCGATAGTCGGGTATGGCGCCAGAGTCGTCAATATCTGCCACCGTTGGTAATGTGTCGGATGTGGTCGAACGGCCATAAATGAGCACCGGTGCTAGGTTGGCGCGTTTATTAAACGGAAATGTTAGGTAGCTAAGGTAGCTGGTGTCCATAAAGGCGCGGCCAAATTTGGCTCGGTCGGTGAGTCGCTCAACCAAGCCATCGCCGTTATTAAATAGTCGCAGGTTGCCGTTGTCGTCGCGTGAATATTCTAATATATTGCGCGCCAAGCCATCGTAGTGCCTCTCTACGCCATGAGCAAAGTCACACAGTAGCGTTCGGCGCTCAGCAGCCATAGGGATACTTGGCAAAAATTTTTCAAACTCTTCGGGCATAGCCAGGCTATAAATATCGCTACCGGTTATATCGGCACGTTCGCCAAATCGATCGTATAGCCGCGAGTGTAATGCGTCTGAGCCAACTAGTACTTGGCCTTGTTCGTCGGTCATTTGCCAGTTCTCGCCGTCGCGCTGGCGATTGTTGTTAAGAAAAGCAAAATTAATCACGCTAGAAACGAGCGCTTGGGTGGCAAATGCCCAATCGTCTGCAGGGTGCCCGGGGAATCGCCAGTCGGGCACACTTAGCGTTGGGTTGGTTTCGGCTAAGTCATCAAGCACTTGATGGTTTACGCTCACATGCTGATTATCGCCACGGTCAACCAGTGTCTCCCATGAATCGACAATTTGTTGCTGCGCGCGTGGATATTCTAGTGGCATGTGTTCTCCTTGGTTAATCTACCAGCCTATAATAATAGTTCGCCAAAAACAACTCAAGCATAAGTAGTATAGCGCCTGGTTCAGTTAGCTATCAGTGGCTGAGTGCATAGTAACGGTAGCGAGCAATCGCCATAAAAATCAGCGTTTGGGCTGTTGCAAAAACTACTTTCTTTTCACGCATTTTCACGGTGTAGTATAGAAATGTAGGCAAGTGCTTACGCTTAACAAAAAGGAGGTTCTAATGAAGCTAACCACCAAAACAGTCGCATCACTACTGGTAGTAACAGCCGTAGCGGCGGCCGTGCCTGGCCTTAGCCAAATCACCATCCCCAAAAAACGCCGTGAATCGCAGTTTGACAAGCTGCTGGCCACGCACGATCGCAAGGGCGAGCTGCGCGCCGAGATTTTAGGCATTTCACCACACGAATTTAAGCAACTTAGTAAAAAGATGACGTTTGAAGAGGTTATACAAACCTGCGGCCTGTACAGCAAACGCGACTTTAGGCTAGCCCTGGCTGGCTACTTGCGCAACGAGCTGTTGCAGCGCGGCTGGAGTAGGGCGCGGATAGACACCTACATACTAACCCGCGCGCCACGCATGGCATAGTACAACCCACGTCTCCCGGCACATTTCGCCCGTTTCTCTTCCGGTGCTCGCTCGCCGTATCTCTAATACGGCTCATTCCGCTCCTCGGAGAGAACGAACGAACTGCACTCGGGATTCGTAGGTTGTATGCTCTAGGATAGGCCCTGGCTTTGCGGGGCTTATTTTATTGTTAGTGGTATACTTACAGTATGGATATGCTTATACGATTTATGGCAGACGGCTTAGTAATTGTCATCGCGCTACTGGCAGTAGGGGTGTTGCTTGTCAAAACGCCTAAAAAGGACAGGTACGACCGCTTTACGCGAGTGTTTATGGCTGGCATTACCTCGTACATTTTGGCTAAATTTATCGGTAGCTTGTGGCAGCCGGCGCAGCTGCGGCCATTTGAGCAACTGGGGTTAGACCCCGGCGCGGCCTACCTAAACAACCCTGGGTTCCCTAGCGACCATGCGCTACTAGCCTTCTTTTTGGTGCTGGCGGTGTGGTTTGCTACTAAAAATCGCCTATTTACGATAATTTTGGCGGTGCTGGCGGTAGCTATGTGCTTGGGCCGAGTGCTGGCGCTGGTGCATACACCGCTAGATATTGCCGGTTCGCTAGTTATCGCCGCGCTAGGCGCCACCTGGTATATTGGTTATGCTAAAAACCAACCACACCGCACTGTAGCCAAGCGCGCAAAAAAGTAGTACAATAGTATATATTATGAAAGAGCCAACCGTACACGAGGAATATACCGATACCAAAGCCAGCGCCTATGTGGGCATGACGCGCCGCGACTTTGTGGGCGTGCTGATAAGTGGTGTGATAGCCGGCCTAGCTGCTTTCGTACTATATTATTTGCTAAATAAATTTGTGTTTGGCGCCGTGCTGTGCCGCGCCGAATCGACTGGCGACTGCAGCCAAGCACCAGCTTACTCGATGATTGTGGCGATTATTATCAGCACGATTGCTGGTGTAGCTAACTTAGCCCGCCTACGCGTATATCGCCCACTATTGGCCGGCCTAGCTACGGCCGTGGCACTGTGGGGCTTGCAATCGCTAGTAACTGGCGTTGCTTGGTACTGGGCTGGGCTAGTGTTTGTGGCGTTATTTACCCTCAGCTACGCGGCGTTTGCCTGGGTAGCCCGCCTGCGCAACTTTATATTGGCGCTGGTAGTGACGGTGGTTTTGGTGGTGTTGGTGCGCTGGGTGCTGGTAGCTTAGGCGTTTTACTGCTAAAAATGGTACAATAATCAGTATGGAAATCGTACTGATTATTTTGTTAGTAATAGTAATTTTTGGCCTAGCCGCCGTGCTATACGTGGTGGTGCAAAAGCTAAACGAGGTGAAAAATAACAGTGCGGTGGAGCTGGTAAAAAGCGATGTAACCGAGCTGTCGCGCACTATTGCCCAGCTAAGCCAAACCATGGGCGACAAGCTAGAAAAAAGCAACCAAGGCGTGCAGCAATCGGTGCAAAAGCAGCTTTCGGAAAGTGCTAAACTGGTGGCCGATGTCACCCAGCGCTTAGCCAAGCTCGACGAAACCAACCGCCGAGTTGTTGATGTAGCCGACGAACTGAAAACCCTGCAAAACGTGCTGCAAAACCCCAAGCAGCGCGGCGTCTTTGGCGAATTTTACCTAAGCAGCGTGCTAGAAAACGTGTTGCCGCCCGGGCAGTTCCAAACCCAGTACAAATTTAGCGATGGCGAGATTGTCGACGCGGTGATATTCCTCGACAAAGGCCAAATATTGCCAATCGACAGCAAATTTAGCCTAGAAAACTACAACCGTATGATTGAAGCCAGTGGCAAAGAGCGCGAACTCTATCTGCAAAAGGTGAAGGCTGATTTGAAGGGGAGAATTGATGAAACAAGTAAATATATCCGCCCGAGTGAAAAAACGATGGACTTTGCCTTTATGTTTATTCCGTCGGAGTCGCTGTACTACGATTTACTGATAAATAACGTCGGTACCGGCGGCAGCTCGCGCGACCTGATAGAATACGCATTCCGTGAAAAACACGTGATCATTACCAGCCCTACCAGTTTCATGGCCTATTTACAAACAGTATTGCAGGGGCTGCGCAGCTTGCAAATCGAAGAGCAAGCCAAAGATATTCAGGTACGCGTTGGTAAGCTGGGTCAGCACATTGGTAAGTTTGATGAATACATGAAAAAGCTGGGTAACGCCCTAGGCACCACGGTAAACCACTATAACGCAGCACATAAAGA
>CAYVSX010000033.1:4597-6772 GCA_964454245.1 uncultured Candidatus Saccharibacteria bacterium
GCGGCACCTACTAGTGTACCTAGGATAACTTCAAGGCTTAGGCGACTGTTGGTTTTGTCGTCAGTGCTGCTTGAATCTAGCTTGTTGGTGGCGTTATCGGTAACGGCCAAGGCAACAGCTGGGTTTACGGTCACACCCTTTACGTAGGCAGAGTGTGGAATCTCGGGTAGCTTGGCATCTTTGCTGCCGGCGCTTTGCGAGTTTTGGTAATCTTGCTGGTACTTCACTACATCTTGCGCCTTAAGGCTGGTAAGTAGTGCACCACCCACTACAATCGCAGCGGTGAGCGACAGGCCAACACCAATGGCGCGGGCGCCAGCGCTGATTTCGCGGTGGTTTAGCACGGCTACGAGGCCAAATAGGAACACAGCCGAGGCAACTAGCTCGACACCAAATACACCCCAGTCGATTTTATTAAAGCTAGCGAAGCTAAGGTTGATAGAATTGTTAGCCACAAGATTGGTCACAATCACAGCTAGCATAGCACCTAGGAACTGCGCGCCCCAGTAAAATGGCACCAGCACAGTTTTGAGCTTGCGGACACTCCACAAACCAAAGGTGACGGCTGGGTTGATGTGCGTGCCAGATACGGCACCAAGTGCAATCACTAGTACGGCAACCGCCAAACCAACGTATAGTGCACCAGCGTCCTGGAATGTAGCTAGGGCAACAAGCGTTAGGATGAACGTGCCAAACAGTTCGGCAAGTACAATGTTGATGATATTAGCTGGTAGTTTGCTAGCATTGCTTGCAGCTGGTGCGGCAGGTTTGGCGCTGGCAGTTACCGTGCGTACGGTTGTGTTGGCTGCGGCCGGCTTTTTGGCGGTCGCTTTTTTGGTAGAAGCGGCTTTTTTAGTAGCCATATAGTATATCCCTCCTTAAAACTAGATATAAACACAGTATAGCATATACGGCTTGTATATTTGGCACATTTTGCGCGTTTTTGAATACCATATCTGTTATAATTAGTGACATATGGGACGATATATGCAACAAAATGAAGGGCGGAGCCAGCTGCAGCAGCGGCTAGATGCCGAGCTGCGCGCCAAGGCGGCGGCCAAGGCCAAGCAAGAGGAAGGCGGTAGCGGCGGTGGCCACGACCGGCCAGACGGCGTAGATGACGCTGCCTACCTAAAAGGTACTAAGGTTACTACCACGCTAGCACCAGCTTGGGCAATTATCGGCGTGGCGGCCGTGGCGGTGTTTGTCTACTTTATTATTCAGGTGAGTAACTAGTATGGATATTGATACACTACAAAAAACTTTGCTAGAGCGAGTGGCCGCTAGCACTAACCCCAGCGAGGTGTTGCGCGCGCCCGAATTTCGTGATTTGTATGCTAAAATCCCCACGCTAAGCCCAGGCGAGCGCGGCAAGTTTGGCCAGCAGGTGAACCAGCTAAAGCAGGCGGTAGAGGCCGCCGTGGCAGAGCGCGCTGATGAGCTAGCTAAGGTGGATTTGCCACCGATTGACGTCACGGCGCCGTTTGATGTCAATGCTGCCGCGCCCCAGTTGTTACCGACCGAAGGCGGCACCACCCATCCGCTGATGCAAGAAATCGCCCTAGTATCAGATATCTTTACCCGCATGGGTTTTGTTACCGAAGGGTCGCGCGAAATCGACGATCAATACCACATGTTTGAAACCCTCAACTTTCCTAAAGGCCACCCGGCGCGTGACGATTACGACACCTTTATGACGGTAGAAACCGACCAAGCTGGCGATCCGTTGATCGCGCCAGCCCACACTAGCACTATGCAAAACCGCATATTGGTAAAATATCGCGACAACCTAGCGGCTGGCCAGGCAATCGCTGCCATCGTGCCCGACCGCACCTTCCGTAACGAAGATCTAGACGCCCGCCACGAACACACCTTTTACCAGGTAGAGGGCATCTATGTAGCCAAGGGCGTAAATGTGGGTAATCTTGTTGCGACGTTGCAAACCTTTTTGGAAGAATATTATGGCCGTAAGTTGAACGTGCGTATTAACCCATTTTACTTCCCATTCACGGAGCCATCGTTCGAATTTGCGCTGGAGTGTCCATTTTGCGACACTGGCTGCAATGTGTGCTCGGGTAGCAAGTGGATAGAGTTACTCGGCTGCGGCATGATCCACCCCAACGTGCTGCGCGCCGCCGGCATCAATAGCGATGAATACACCGGCTTTGCCTTTGG
>CAYVSX010000034.1:0-6720 GCA_964454245.1 uncultured Candidatus Saccharibacteria bacterium
CCATTAAAGTCGGTTGATACTAATTCTTCTTCAGTCACATCCAAAATACCTTGGTAAAATGGCTTGGCAGCCGCCTCACGGAAAACTTGCTTCACTTCATCTACCGTTACATCGCGCTTTAGCACCACGGCAAAGTCGCTCATGCTAACCACTGGGGTAGGTACGCGCACGCTTAGGCCGCCAAAGCGGTCTTTTAGGGCTGGCAAGGCCTGGGCAGCGGCAATTGACGCGCCAGTAGTTGTCGGTACAATATTTTCGGCCGCGGCACGTGCCTCGCGCAAATCTTTAGCCGGCGCGTCTTGCAGGCGCTGGCTAGCGGTGTAGCTGTGCACGGTGGTCATCATGGCTTTATCGATGCCAAAGGCGCTTTCGAGTACCGCCATCACTGGGGTGATACAGTTGGTAGTACAGCTAGCATTGCTAATTACCGGTGTACTGCCAGCGATTTTATCTTCGTTCACGCCTAGCACAATGGTATCAGCACCTTCGCCCTTGGCTGGCGCCGATATCACCACTTTTTTAGCGCCGGCATCGATGTGCGCCTGCGCCTTGGCTGGATCCACAAAAAAGCCGGTGCTTTCTATCACCACATCCACATCGTTATCGCGCCATGGCAGGGCGCTGGGCTCTTTTTCGGCAAATACGTTAATGTGCTTGCCATTGACGATAATCCCCTTATCGTCAAAGCTTACCTCGTGCGCGTAGGTACCGTAGCTACTATCGTGCTTTAGCAAGTGCGCTAGTGTTTTGGTATCGGTTAGGTCGTTAATCGCCACCACTTCGGTGTCGTCGCGGTCAAACGCTATCTTAAAAGCATTGCGGCCAATGCGGCCAAACCCGTTAATTGCTACTCGTATAGTACTCATTTATCACCCTCTTTTAGCATTAGCTTATTTACTGTTGATTATACACTAACGCTATAGTAGTGGTATATATTGACTTTTTGTGTAATGTGTGCTATAATGAGAGTACAATTGCCCATACGTACTACAGAAAGAGGCAACGAACGTGGAGAAGCTCGTCATCATTTACTGGGAGGCTACGATACAAGGCGTCAACAGCGGCCGGCCGATCGTCGCACCAAGTGAGCATGTCTGGAGTTCTGGAAATCTACAGGACTTCATCCGGCAACAGAAGGAGCGCACAAGGGAGAAACTCCGCACTACAAGTGGCGCGATGACCAAGATCACTCTCAGCTACACCAACATCCAGGTGTTCGACAACGATTTGCCGCCGGCCCCAACTCAGTGGGAACAGCCGCCGGCTAACGCCGAGAGTGACCCGGTACCGAACGATACGGCTCTGGATGAGCTTAGGATTGAGGTCGACAAACTGTAGGCGAGTTGGATGCTGCAGCAAGAGCTGGACCGCCAACGATAGACAACCCACCCCACGGGGCACCAAGCAACTATAGCTTGGTGCCCGCATTTAATTTATAGGGTACAATATGTATATGAATAAGCGCGAGTTGCTACGGGTAGCTAAGGAACTGTACCGGCCAGGTGACCTGGAGCTTTTAGAGCGAGCGGTAGACTATGCCACCACCAAGCACCAGGGGCAGCTGCGCAAAAGTGGCGAGCCCTACATCACGCACCCACTGGCGGTAGCGGCCAATATTATCGACTGGGGTATGGATATCGACTCGGTGATTGCTGGCGTACTGCACGATACGGTCGAGGATACCGACGCCACGCTAGAGGAAATCGAGCAATTATTTGGCCGCGACGTTGCCTTTTTAGTGGACGGCGTGACCAAGGTGAGCCAAGCCCGCAGCGGCATGCGCGACCTAGAAAGCTACCTGCCCTCTACTCGCGACAACCTCACCAAGTTACTAATCGCCGTCGGCCAAGACGTGCGCGTCATCATCATCAAGCTGGCCGACCGCCTACACAACATGCAAACCCTGCAGTACAAAAGCGAGCCCAAGCAAAAAAAGATTGCCCGCGAAACCATAGAGGTGTTTGCGCCGCTGGCCGACCGCCTAAACATGGGCCGGGTGCGCGTGCAGCTAGAAGAGCTGAGTTTTCGCTACCTCAGCCCCAGTGAGTTTGAAAAAACCAAAGCCCTAATGGACAGCCGCCTAAAAAAGAGTGAGCGCAAACTGCGCAGTGTTAAAAAAGAGGTCGACGAGCACCTAACACTCGAGAGCATCCCACACCAAATTGACGGCCGTGTGAAAAGTATCTACAGTCTGTATAAAAAGCTGCGGCGCGTGCCCGACATCGATGATATTTACGACCTGATGGCGCTGCGTATCATCGTGGACGATGTGGCCACCTGCTACCTGGTGCTGGGCGAGCTGCACAGTATGTACGAGCCGATGGTGGACCGTATTAAAGATTATATTGCCAAGCCCAAGCCCAATGGCTACCAAAGTTTGCACACCACTATTATTACCAAAACTGGCCAGGCGGTGGAGTTTCAGATCCGCACCTTTGAAATGCACGAGTACGCCGAGCGCGGGCTGGCCGCGAGCTTCCACTACAATGAGCAAAAGCTGACCGAAGCCTACACAAAGGGTACGATTGCTGCATTACCGACGGACTTACACTGGATTCGCCACCTACAATCTGCTGCAGCGCAGATAAAAGAAGGTAAAGATTTTAACGAAGACGACCTGACCATCGACCTGTTTGGCGACCGGATTTTCGTGTACTCACCTAAAGGTGATATTTACGACCTGCCCGACGGCGCCTACCCACTGGACTACGCTTACCGCGTGCACAGCGACCTGGCGGCGCGTGCTAGCGGCTTTTTAATCAATGGCAAAATGGAGCCCTTTAGCTACAAACTACAGCACGGCGACGTGGTAGAAATCCTCACCAACAAACGCGCCCGGCCAAAGCCCCACTGGCAAGACCACATGATAACCGGCCACGCTAGGCTAAAACTCCGTGCCCAGCTACGTAAGGGCGGCTTGCTAGGGCAACTCTCACAGGCAGCGGCCATCATCAACCGCAAACGCAAAGATAAAAGCCGCAAATAAAGCGGCTTTTACTTTTACTAGAGAACTAGATTATGCTTTTGGCGCAGACGGAACTGGTGCAGTACGGTCAGGAGCAGGCGTAAAGGTATCTAGCCCTTCTGCTACTGGGCCAACGTAATTTGCGTCTTTGCTGAATGCCAAGACTGGCAAGCCGATAAACGGCAGCAACGCCACTAGTACGCCAAAGCCGGTTGACTTACCGTATGATTTAGCAAAGTCGATTGCTGCCACAATGGCGACCCATACCTGGAATACTGGCACAAACATCATTAATAGCACCCACCATACTGGGCGGCCTGCTACTTGCAGCATAACGATTTGGTTATATACCGGTACAATCGCTGCCCAGCCTGGTTTGCCAGCCTTGGTAAACAGCCGCCACATACTGACGACACTAACTACTACTACCGCAAAGTAAAACAACATGAATACCATTACTATCAGCCCAAGCGCGGCGGCTGATGCGCTGCTTAATTCGCTGCTCGTTTGGTAGGTTGTATAACTATAATCGTACGAATCCATTACATATACCTCTTACGTTTTATTACTGATTATTGTAGCGCGTAATACACTCATTGACAATCGCTTTAGCGCGTTCCACATCGCCCCACCCCTTAACAATTGTGCTGCCGGGCTTTTTCAGGTCTTTGTAGTGGCTAAAGTGGTGCTCTACCTTAGCTTTCCACTGTGGGATATCGTCTAGGCTGGTAATGCGGTCGTCATCACGGTTGTCGGCTGGCACTACCACAATTTTATCGTCAACTTCGCCGTCGTCTTCAAACTCCATCACACCAATAATCTTAGCCTCCAGCCACACGCCAGTGGTGAGTGGCTCGGGGCAAATAATCAGCGTGTCTAGCTCGTCGCCATCTTCATCTAGTGTGCCGGGGATAAAGCCGTAGTTGCAGGGCTTAGCAAAAATGCTTGGCTCCACGCGGTCTAGCATGAAGCTAGCTGTGCTGCGGTGCCACTCCACCTTCAGGCGCGAGCCTTCGGGAATCTCTACTACGGTGTTTACTGTGCCATCGGCCACATTGCCGGGTGTCAAAACTTGGTTAAAATCTGCCATTTATACATCTCCTTACGTTGCTGTTGTACTGCTACTAGTGTAGCAAATAATATCCCAGGCCAAAAGGCCGCTTGTAAGTCACGCTAGCAAGGTAGAATATTATGGTATAATAGTCAACATGTTAATCATCGGACACCGCGGCGCCGCCGGGCTCGCCCCCGAAAATACCATGGCAAGCATGCAGGCCGCCTATGAAGCTGGCGCTGACATGATAGAGTTTGATGTGCGCCTCACCCGCGACAACCGGCTGGTGGTGATACACGATGCTAAGCTAAGCCGCACCCACCACCACAAGGATGCCGTAGCCAACCTAACCTACAAGCAGCTGTGCGAGCTAACTGCTGATAAGCCAGTGCCGCTGGTGGCCGATGTACTGAACGAATATTATGGCAAAATACTACTAAATATCGAGATAAAAAGCCGCGGCAGCGCCGACCGGCTGGTGCGTTTACTTAAAAAGACTTGCATTAACAAGGCCAGTGACTGGGATAATTGCATCATTTCGTCGTTTAAGGCCACCGAGCTACTGCGGATCCGCCGCTTATCGCCGCACGCCAATTTGGCATTGCTGCACGATCAAAATCCGTTTATTTTTATCGCCTACCACCGGTTTATCCGCCTCACGGCCGTTGGCTTTCACCGCCTGCACCTCAATAATTTCGCCACCGAAATCGCCAAGCGCGCCGGGTTATTTACCTATGTCTACACCGTCAACCGCCCAGCCGCCATGCGTCATCTGTCCGCCCAAGGCATCGATGGCATCGTCACCAACTACCCCGATAAATGCCTGGCCGAGCTTGAAAAAGAAAATTAGGCACCTCTTAGCGAAGTGCCTAACTCTATATTCACATTGTATCATACTTACGCTTATTTGTCAATAGCATCGAGGAATTCACGGATGCTGAGGGCGGCGGTAGCGCCTTCGCCCACGGCGCTGGCGATTTGCATGGTAGCGCCGCTACGCACATCGCCGCTGGCGTAAATACCAGGGATATTGGTGGCCAGGTGGTTGTCGGTTTTTATGAGGCCTTGGTCGTCGAGCTGTACCCCGCTGCCGGCCAAAAATTGTGTATTGGGCTTAAGGCCGATAAATACAAATACGCCGTCGGTGGCAAATTCGGCCGGCTTGCCGTCAGTCGTGCCGGTAACTTTTACTACCTTATTATCTACCGCCACAATTTCGCTCGGCGTGGTTGCCAAATGCACCGTCACCTTGCCAGCATCAACATATTTTTGCAGTTCGTCTTGCAGCACCTGGCTGGCCTTCACCGTGCTACGCACCAATAGGTCAATGTGGCTGGCAAAGCGGGTCAAAAACAAGGCTTCTTGCACGCCGCTGTTGCCGCCGCCCACTACCACCAGCTTTTTGTCGCGGTAAAAGGCGCCGTCGCAGGTGGCGCAGTAGTGCACGCCGCGGCCATAATATTCGGCTTCGCCAGGTATACCCAGCTTGTTATAGTCGCTACCAGTAGCTATCAATACCGCTTTTGCCTTTACCGGCTTGCCATCAACCGTTAGTTCGCGGTAATCACCGCAATCTTTAATGGCACTAACATCACCGTATTCAATATTCGCGCCAAACCGCTCGGCCTGCTTGCGCAATTGATCAGCCAATGTCATACCCTCAATACCATCCGGAAAGCCAGGGTAGTTATCGACCATATCGGTGATGGCGGCCAGGCCACCCACCACGCCTTTTTCGTATAGCGTGGTATCAATATCTTCACGAGTGGTGTACACAGCGGCGGCCAGGGCGCTAGGCCCGGCACCCACCATTACTACGGGCTTAATGTCGCTCATATTAGTTGCTCCCGTACAGTTTGGTTATGTAGTCGCTGTAAGCAGCTTGCAGCTCGTCGCTCATTGGCACTTCGTCGGGGATTGGTATTGCCATCACCAAAAACTTTAGTGGCATATTGGGCGCAATCGTTACGTTGCCACTACTGTCGCTGCTGCCCGCCTCGCCATAGGCTTTGTCGCTAGGGATGGTAATTTCGCGCACGCCACCAATCCGCATGCCCACTATACCCTCTTTCCAGCCGTCAATTAGGCTAGCGTTATCTAGGCCATCGGCCACTGTAAATGGTGCGGTTAGGGCATTGTTGTCAAAGTCGACATTGTTGCCGCCAGTAAACTTAGTGCCATTAGCATCCCAGCCAATAAAGTAGTTGGCAAACGGTGTAGTGCCGGTAATTTCCTCGCCATCGCCCACTAGCAAATCTTCGGTGCTTAGTTCGGTTACGCTGTCGATATCAAACGCACTCACGCGGTCAAAATACTGGCTAAATATTGGGTAATATTGCGTGGATAGCTCAGCCGCCTTGGCGTCAACCTTGGCTTGGTATTCTTTTTTTAGTGTCTCGTATTTGCTCTGGGCTGTCTGCAGTGCCACCGCATCTTTTGTTGATTGCTGCTGCGCCAGCACCATCGCCGCAAAGCCGCCTAGTGTACCGACTATCATCACAATCATAATTATCAGAATAGCCACGCGTTGTGTCTTTTTTGTTGCCATATACTCCCTTTTGTTTACTAAAACGTCTGCTATATATTATAGCACTTGCCACGCTATATATAGCGTATATGGTAAATAATACATTGTTAGTCAGATAATGGCTCAAGCGGGTGACAGCGCGCGGGGCAGCGCCCAAAATGTTTCACCTTTAGG
>CAYVSX010000035.1:0-5125 GCA_964454245.1 uncultured Candidatus Saccharibacteria bacterium
GGTACCGAGAAGTGCTTTCATGCCCTCTTTGCTCCCATTTAAAATCTCCGGTGGCAAGCGGTTTCACTACTGGTTTTAGCCTTCGTGACCTGCTCATTCACACGGAAACAAGTTTGTATTACGTAATAAGTTACCATTTCAGCATAGCAAATTTTTAGGGGTCTGTCAACTGTTTTTACTCTGTTTTCTGCACCAGCTGGCAACTATGGCTTATTTTACGGCTTTATAGCATAAAGGTATTGACAAAACATGTAAAATTTGCTATAATGAAAAGATAGGGTGCTGGAAAGTCCAGCTCCGACAACCCGTAAGGGAGTACATCATGAAGATTCATGTCATCTATCTCAAGAACTACCACGATGACCGCCGCAAGGTTCACATGGCCTTCACCAGCGAGGAGATCGCCAAGGAGTACCTCACTCAGAAGCGTCATGACTCGGTGCTGAACTTCGATCAGATTCAGTGGTCCATCGACACCATCGAGGTGGCCGAGACGCTCGCCGCTGTCCCCGGCATCATCGCCCGACGCAACGAGGAACGGGACTTGGAGATCATCCGCACCAAGCTGCTCGGCAGCGACCCGAATCTCGTCCGGCGCGTGCTGGACGAGGCGACCGCCCACTGACCCGCCAACCGCGCGGGGCACACTCTTACACCAAGAGTCCCTGCCCCGCCGGTACGGCGGGTTTTCAATTGGCTAAATTACTATCCCCATTGGCAAAAAGTAGCTGGTAGCCGTAACTAATATCAGTATGGCGTACCATATTTTGCGGTCGTACTGAAACTTTTCAAACTTGCTAACTATCAGCAGGCCAAACAGCATACCTACCGGCAGGCCGCCAAACTGCAGGCCAGCAATAGTTAGTGGCGAAGCAAACTTTAGCCACAGCGTACCCAGCAGCAAACACACCACCAGCTTTAAAAAGTACTGGCCATCGCTTTCGTACAGCTTTTCGTGCCCCTTGCGGCTAAATACACGGTTGCGGGCGTAATTGCGTTGTTTTGCCATATTTATACCCAGTATAGCATAAGCGTTTTATGTAGTGTACAATGGTAGGTAATACCGATAGTAAAGAGGATACATTACATGCCAGCAGCCAAAAAGCCAGCAAGTAAAACTAAAACTACCACCACTAAAAAAGCGGCCGTAAAGCGCGCCCCAGCCAAAGCTAAAAGCGCTACTAAGGTAAAGCAAGTTAAGGCACAGCCAGTGCAGTCGTTTCGCGCTTCTAAGCCCGAGCAGCCATTTATGACCTTCCAAATCACTCGCCAGACTATTTATTGGCTCATTTTGGCGGTCATAGTGGTGTCGCTAGCTGCTTGGGTGCTAAGCATTAGTATCAAGGTACAAAATATCTACGACGAAATCGATGCCACCAACCGCATCACCGAAAGCTCACGGGTCACACCAAAAGCCCGCTAAGGCGTTGATTACCAATAAAATACCACCGCTCTGGTGCGGTGGTATTTTATATACATGAGTACTACTTACATACGAATTTCGGCATCAACACCAGCTGGTAGGCTGAGGTTTTGCAGCGCGTCGATTGTCTTTGGTGTAGCGCTAGTGATGTCGATAAGGCGCTTGTGCACGCGCATTTCAAAGGCCTCACCGCCCATTTTGTACACGTGCGGGCTTTTAACTACCGTGTAAGTACTCTTACGGGTGGGTAGTGGCACGGGGCCGGCAATGCTGGCGCCGGTGCGCAGGGCCGTGTCGATAATTTGCTTTGCTGATTGGTCGATCACCTTGTGATCGTAGGCCTTTAGGCGAATACGAATACGTAGGCCCTCGGCTGGGTTGGCATCTGCCATAATGTTAGTCCTTTCGGATTAGGCGAGCGGTAACCTTGGTGCGAACAGTATCTATTGCTAGCTTACCTCTGGTCAAGTTGTCCACTCAATTGGTATTACTGGCCAATTGTACCATAACTACCATTAGTATACAAGCCGCTATTGCCTTATTTTACATTATGTGATATAATGGAAGTATAGGGTAAATCAACCGAAGGGAACAAAAGTGGACTTCAACACTTATATGGTGCAGGGGTCTACGCATGAGACCTTTGGCCGCTACGAGGAGGCAGCAATCGCCTACGCACAGGCCGCACAGGCACTGACCGCGGAAGAATCGTCACCCGATGTGGCGATGAACACGGCCTGGGCGATGCTGATGCGCGCCACCGCCCTGGGCAAAATGCGCCAGCCCAACTGGGAGCTGATGCAAAGCGTGCTCGAGGATGCCCTGGCCGTACTGGGCAGGCTGAACCGCCACGAGTACCCACGCGCCGGCCGACTGCGCTACGACATCCTGATGACCGCCCAGCGGCGGCGCATGGTGCTAAAGCGCGGCTAGCCCACCACCACGCCAGCAACCCACCCTAGGTTGCTGGCCACTTTTTATG
Organism: uncultured Candidatus Saccharibacteria bacterium; assembly: GCA_964454245.1. GTDB lineage: Bacteria > Patescibacteriota > Saccharimonadia > Saccharimonadales > Saccharimonadaceae > Saccharimonas. Next base: position 2,406 of record CAYVSX010000035.1, read on the forward strand.
GCATAATAGATACATGACAGAACATCGCCCCAGTACACTCCTGATGGTACGCCCACACCAGTTTGGCTACAATCCCGAAACGGCCGTCGACAATGCCTACATGAACCAAACCACAGCGCCTGATACCGCCACCAAGGCCCTGGCCGAGTTTGACAACATGGTAAATACGCTAGAAGAGCATGATATCGCTACCCTAGTAGTACAAGACACGCCCCAGCCGGCAACGCCCGATAGCATATTCCCTAACAACTGGGCTAGTTACCACAGCGATGGCACAGTGGTGCTATACCCCATGCGGGCCAAAAATCGCCAGGCCGAGACAGAAAAAGATGTGTTACCCAAGATTGACGAGCAATTTGCCGTTAGTCACACCATCGACCTGCGCCCACTGGCCAGCGAGGGCCTAGCCCTAGAAGGCACCGGCAGCATCATCTTTGACCACCCCAATAAAACCGCCTACGCCAACTACTCGCAGCGCACCAATAAGGCGCTATTCCGCACCGTTTGCCAAAAGCTAGGTTACCAACCGATCGGTTTTAACGCCGTCGACCAGCAAGGCTACGACATTTACCACACCAATGTGCTGATGAATATCGGCGAGGGCTACGCCGTGCTGTGCTGGGACGCCATCAAGCGCGCCAGCGACAGGGGCAAGATATACAAGTCGCTGATAAATAGCGGCCGGCGAAATATCATCGGCATCAGCCAGGCGCAGGTGCAACAATTTGCCGGCAACATGTACCAGGCCTACAGCCGCGACGGCAAGCCCTACACGCTACTGTCGCAAACTGCCTACAACGCCATACCGTGGTGGGATAAAGATTGCATCACCCAAAGCGGCTCCGAATTACTACCAATTAGCGTCCCGACTATCGAACAAGTTGGCGGCGGCAGTGTGCGCTGCATGGTAGCCGATATTAACCTGCCACCAAAAGCAAGTTAAGTACGGTAGTTTTTGGCAACATTGCCCCTATTCGTCATCTTCGCCCGGGTCAATATCCATCACAATATTAGCCGGGTTGTCTACAGTATCAGCGTCTTTCTCGTTTTCACCCGTTTCGTCAGTTTGTGCAGCAACTTTTTCTAGCGGCACGGTAGTGCCTACTAATTTTAGCGAAGCATCATATTCAAGTCCGAATATCAAGCGGTCAACATCTGTTACCTTACCTTCGCGCTCGGCCAGCTCTTGGCTGGTAAAGGCTAGTAGCCGCTCACCCTGGCCTAGGTGGCCGCTCGCCATGTATTTACCAGCTACGCTCATAATTTCCTCGTCGATAGCCTGCACCAGTGGGCGCGCGCCTAGGTGGCTCTGCCGCACCGCCCTCGCCACTAGTCGGTCACACACTGCATCACTGGCCCGCACTTCCACGCCAAAGCGCTCGCGCAGCTCGGCATTACGTGCCGCCATATTAGTAGCAAACACTTGGGTTAAGGTTTCGCTGGTGTGCGGTTCAAACACAATCGGCGTGCTAAAGCGGGCGGCAAATTCGGGCATAAACTTAAAGTGCTCTTTATAGGCTCGCTGGGCTACCGAATTAATATTGGCGGTCGTGACTACATTGCCATCAGTAGGCGCAAAGCCCAGTGGCGCATCTAGGGCAGCGCTGATTTCGGCCGCACCCACGTTGCTGGTGGCGATGATGATAGTATTGGCAAAATGGGTTTTATCGCCGTTACGCAGCTGCACAATACCTTCGTCTAGCACCGGCATCAAGGCACGCCAGGTGTCAGGGTCGGCTTTTTCAATCTCATCCAGCAGCAGCACGGTTATGTCCTCGCTGTAAGGGCTAGCAAAGTTTTCACAGGCCAGCACCGGGTCATCCTTGTAGCCCACATAGCCAGCTGGCGCACCTAGCAGTACGGCCGAGCCGTCATGCTTGCTGCCCAATGTCGAACAATCCACTCGCACTAGGTTTGCATCATGGCCGCGGTCTATAAAAGCAGCCACAATTTGCTTAGCAATCTCGGTCTTGCCCACACCAGTTGGCCCCAGAAACATCATTGCCGCTATCGGACGTTCATCAGTGCGGGCGTAGCGCCTATCTAGGGTGTTAATTACGGCGTCAATGGCAGCGCGTTGCCCCACGAGTCCGTCGTATAAGGCTTGGCGGACATCGTCATGCGCACCAGTTACCGATTCGGGCCAGGGCAAAAAGGTTTCGCGCACCGCCCGCTTGGCCAGTTGCAGCTCGGTAGATGGTGCTTGCTCCGTTTCGCCACCCTTAGTTAGCTCTATTGCGCGTTTTGGTGTATATTCTTTGGCCATCAGCAACTCTCCCTTAGTGTATTGGTCCCTTCCCACCAGAGTTATTATCACTGTACACGATATCGCCACCTAACGCAATACAAAACTACCCCAGAAATTCTGGGGTAGTTTGTTGTAGCCTAAAGTAAACTACTTAGTAATGTTGGTTACAACACCAGCACCAACGGTGCGGCCGCCTTCGCGGATAGCGAAGTCTTGGCCCTTATCCATAGCGATTGGGGCAAGCAGCTTAACCTTAAAGGTTACCTGGTCACCTGGCATCACCATTTCCTTATCAGCAGGTAGCTCAACCTCGCCAGTTACGTCCGTAGTACGGAAGTAGAACTGTGGCTTGTAGCCCTTAGAGAATGGAGTGTGGCGACCGCCTTCTTCCTTCTTTAGGATGTAAACTTCGGCGTCAAACTCGGTGTGTGGAGTCAGGCTGCCTGGCTTAACCACTACCTGGCCGCGCTCG
>CAYVSX010000036.1:0-5107 GCA_964454245.1 uncultured Candidatus Saccharibacteria bacterium
TGGCCTTTCCAGAATTCCGCGCTTAGCTAGCCTATAGCTGCCAACCGCATGCGGCGCACCGCCACCACCACGGCCACAACCGAAAGCGATGTAAATAGCAGCCCGCTAACGCACAAATGCAGCAAACTAGCACCTTGTAGCACCAGCACTACGCCGCTACCAACCATACCGGCAATCAGCCCTATTTGGGTTTTTACCAAGCCCTTGCTGGGCCGGGCAAATAGCACCACGGCGATAACTAAACTGATGATAGCGATGATGATATGTGTAAGTAAAAGCATATGCTTAGTATATACCATCGCCCTGCCACTTGACAAATATATAAATGTGTGATAAAATGAGAAGATAGTGCTTTACAGCCACCCCAGCCTCTGCTACAATACATTTTACTATGAACCCCCGCTCGGTTCCTCTACTCGCTTATGTTCGGACGTGCCTTCGCTGGCCAGCGAACCGCTAACGACATAAAACCACTGTTTTATACACCAATCTAAAAACCATAAATTAAGGAAACTAATGAAATTAAAATTATTCAGCCGTGTAGGCGGCAGCACCATAAAGCAAACTATCCGGATATTCCGCGATGAAGCCCGCAGCGAAAAGAAAACTATATGGCTATTTGCGACACTCATACCCTTTAGTCACTTTTTATACCTGGTGCTTTTGCCGCTACTTATTAGCATTATAGTCCAGTCTCTAATTGAAAACTCACACGATATCACCGGTCCATTGTGGCTGGTAGGCGGCATTGTAGCGTGCGCCGCTCTATCAATCGTTGTTCAGCACACCGCATTTATACGCTTTTTTAATCACGAAGAGCGCATGACAACCAAGCTAGTCAAACGCGCTATGAATGGTCTGTTAAAGCACAGTCACTTATTTTTCAGCAACCACAAAGTTGGCTCGCTAGCTGGCGATGTTAATAATTTTAGTCGCTCGTACATGTCACTTATGGATGCAGTGTTTTTGCAAGGTAGCCAAATTATTGTCAGTTTTGTGACGAGCCTGCTAGTGGTTGCGGTTATTTCACCGGTGCTTTTGCTGCCGCTGCTTGCCCTTACGGCTTTTGTGGTTATCGAGTCGGTTACCGCACTACAGCGCCGCTCGGCTTACCGCAACCAACGCAAAGAAATGCAATCGCACCTCACTGGTACAATTGCCGACATACTTGGCAACCAAACACTTGTGCGCATGTTCGCTCGGCAAAAAAATGAAGTTAGTACTGTTATAAAAGAACGTAAAGCGATCGAACATGTCGCTAGCAAAGAAATCCGCGCCATACAATTTTCTGCCGAAGTGCGCATGGGCGGCCTATTCATATTCCAGGCAGCAATCATGTTACTGGCGATTTTCCTGGTATCGCGCGGCATGGTGTCAATTGCCGCACTGGTGTTTATGGTTGCTTACCTTATGCGTGTCACTAGCGCCATGTTCCAGATTAATTCTGTTATTCGCCAGTCCGAGCAAGCGTTCCTTGATGCCTCCAAGGTTACCGAATTACTGGCCAATGATATTGAGGTCGTCGATACGCCAAACGCAGCCAACCTAAGAATAAATGGCGGTACCGTCAAACTAAACAACGTAGTGTTCGCATATAGCGATGCGCAGCACCAGCCCGTGTTCCAAGGCCTCACCCTAAAAATTCCGGCTGGGCAAAACGTAGGCCTAGTGGGTAAAAGTGGTGGCGGCAAAAGCACCCTTACCCAGCTACTGCTCCGATATATGGATATAAGCGGCGGCACGATTACTATCGATGAGCAAGACATAGCCAAAGTCACACAAGCTAGCTTGCGATCGCAAATATCATACGTACCGCAAGACCCATATCTATTTCACCGTACCTTGCGCGAAAATATTACCTATGGCAAAGATGACGCTACCGAGCAAGAAGTTCTTGACGCCATCACGAAAGCCCATGCCCACGAGTTTATCGACAAGTTGCCAGCCGGCCTAGACACCATAGTTGGTGAGCGCGGTGTAAAGCTAAGCGGTGGCCAGCGCCAGCGCATTGCGATTGCACGGGCGATATTAAAAGATGCACCAATACTGATTTTAGACGAAGCGACCAGTGCACTAGACAGCGAAAGCGAAAAGTACATCCAGTCCGCCCTAGAAAACTTGATGAAAAATAAAACCAGCATCGTGATAGCCCACCGCCTAAGCACCATTGCCAAGCTAGACCGCATACTGCTGCTAGACAACGGCAAGATTGCCGAAGATGGTACACACGCCGAGCTGTTAAAAAACAACGGTACTTACGCCAAACTATGGAAACACCAATCCGGCGGGTTTATAGAAGAGTAGTAGTTGCATCAATTTTGCCTATGTGTCATAATGCAATTAAACAATAAGTAACGGAAAGGCGAAATATGAAACTCATGATACCCAAGCACAAGATTATCGCCGCCGGGCGCTACTAATCTTTTACACCAGTAATTCAAATTTTATAAGCACCGCTTTTTACACTAAGGCTGTGCAAGAAAGCACTATTATTTTATGCAACGCAAGTCTCTTAGACTGTTTTGGCAGTATTCTAAACCCTATTGGGTGCGCCGTAATATAGCACTGTCTTTTGGTACCTTTTCGGTAATGGCCGAAAGTTACGCCGCGCCCTACATTTTATCACTATTTATCAACCAGCTGGAGGCCGGGCAAGTTTCGTTTGCCACCAGCCTGCCATTAATTTTAGCCTACGGCGGCACGCTGCTCATCAGCACCGTCATCACCTGGCGCATCACACTTTGGGCCACTTGGTCGTTCGAGGTCCACGGCCAGCGCGATATTAGCCAAAGTATACTCACCCACCTCACTAAGCAAAGTTTAGGCTTTCACAACAATCGCTTTGGCGGCGCGCTAATCAGCCAAACTAACAAGTTTATGGGCGCTTTTGAACGCTTTTGGGATTTGATAATCTGGGATACAATTCCAGTAGTAACCGGCATCGCCACGGCGTCAGTTGTGTTATGGTTTGTGTCGCCAATTTATAGCCTAGTGATTGTTGCTACGGCCATATTATTTATATTGGCCGTTACGTTTGGTAGCCGCTTTTTGCTAGAGCGCAACAAGCGCGAAGTCGCCGCCTATTCACGCATCACCGGCTTTATATCCGATGTTGTGACTAATATTAGCACCGTTAAGGCCTTTGGGTCGGAGCGCTACGAACAAAAAATAGGCTACACCCGGCAAAACGATTGGCTAGGTAAAGCCCTGCATGTGATGCGTGGAGTTTTAGGAGTCAGCACTGTGTACGCCACAATATTGGTTATGTATTATGTCGGTCTGCTGTTGCTCACAGTCTACATTGCGTCGCAACACAATATTCAGATCGGTTCAGTGTTCTTGCTGATTTCATATGCCATGATTGTCGGACGACAACTGTGGAGTATGAACAATTTGGTGCGCAACTACAACCGCGTAATGGGTGACGCCCACGACATGGTAGAAATACTTGGCCTGCCAGCAGAGATCAATGACACCAGCCACCGCCTACTGCAGGCTAGCCATGGCGACATAAACTTTGCTAACGTTACATTTGCCCACGACGGCGGCAAAGGCACGCATATATTCAACGATTTTTCGCTACATATCCGCCCCGGCGAACGTGTTGGGCTGGTTGGCCATAGCGGCAGCGGCAAAACCACGCTCACCAGGTTGTTGTTGCGGTTCAACGATGTCGATGCTGGCGAAATAAGTATTGATGGTACAAATATTGCTGATGTTACCCAAAAAAGCGTTCGCGAGGCTATATCGTATGTCGCCCAGGAGCCAATGTTATTCCATCGCAGCCTAGCCGACAACATTGCCTACGGCAAACCAAACGCTACCGATGCCGAAATAGTTAGGGCCGCTCAGCTGGCGCACGCCCATGAGTTTATCAGCACGCTACCCGATGGCTACGACACGCTAGTGGGCGAGCGCGGCGTAAAACTAAGTGGCGGCCAGCGCCAGCGCATTGCCATTGCACGGGCGATATTAAAAGATGCACCAATATTAGTACTAGACGAAGCCACCAGTGCGCTCGATAGCGAAAGCGAAAAACTAATCCAGGCCAGCCTAAGCAACCTAATGAAGGGTCGCACCAGCCTGGTTATTGCCCACCGATTATCAACCATCGCCAAGCTAGACCGCATAATTGTGCTAGAAAACGGCAAGATAATTGAAGATGGCAACCACGCCGAACTGCTAGCCCAAAAAAGCACCTATGCCAAGCTCTGGAAACATCAATCCGGCGGTTTTATAGACGAGCAGTAAACTCGGCTATACTAGATTTACCTTATGCTAGCTTGCTACACTAGCGGGTGATAAAGTATAAAGGAGTTATATGAGCTACGAACCCGATGTCCACAAAGTCCAAATCAGCATCCTGCGCGCGCTACTATTTGCACCGCACGCTGGCTTTGCCAAGCTGCAAAAAACCACCAGCCTCACCAGCGACCATTTTACCTTTCATATTAAAAAGTTGATGGACGCTGGGCTGGTGGAAAAAATCGACACCAAATATTCGCTAACGCCACGCGGCAAAGAATACGCCAACCGCATGGATACCGACGAAAACGAAATGGAAAAACAGCCTAAAGTTTCGGTAGTACTACTGGCCGAACGCCACATTGGCGACCGCAGGGAATTTTTAGTGCAACAGCGGCTAAAGCAACCCTACTACGGATTTTACGGCCGGCCAGGCGGCAAAGTACGCTGGGGTGAAAGTTTCGAGACTGCGGCCGCCCGCGAAATGAAAGAGGAAATCGGCCTAGATGGCACATTTACTTTTAGCCACATATTCCACAAGCGCGACTTCAAAAAATCCGACGGCACACTGCTAGAAGACAAAGTATTTTTGGTAATGCACTGCATTGACGCCAGCGGCGAAATGATCCAGGAATTTGAAGGCGGCAAAAACTATTGGATGACCCAAGACGAATTGGCAGCGCAAGACAAAGTGTTTGAAAGCGCCCTGGACTTTATGAAATATCTTGATGAAGGCATTTCTTACCGCGCGCAAGATTATGTTTATGATGATACTGAGTATTAAATCCTAAGCAAACCCCCGCCCGCCGCCTTTCACTCCTGACACTGACTATCTACGCTGGTGCGTCATGAGATTCCAGGC
>CAYVSX010000037.1:0-2946 GCA_964454245.1 uncultured Candidatus Saccharibacteria bacterium
ACCTATGTTGTTGCTTGCAATAACGTCGGTAATGAGATAGACATAACTAGTAATTGGTGTTTATAACACCAACGTCGATCTTTGCTTTTTTTAGCATCAATCAAATGCCTGCATAGTGATCATCAAGGTCATCGAAGAAAGGGGTTTGGCCCACCGTGGAGTTTATACGGGACCAAGCGCATTAAACCCCCTTCTTCGGTGCCCATGGCGATGAGGAAACACCTGTTCTCATTCCGAACACAGAAGTTAAGCTCATCAGCGGCGATTATACTGCCACAAGTGGGAAACTAGCACGGCGCCGAATTATGCACGAACCACCCGAAAGGGTGGTTTTTGCGTAATTCGGCATTTTGTTAATCCCACTTATGACCGGTATAACCCCGGCGGCGGAAGAAATTACGCAGCGAGCGGTAAAAATTAGCTTGCTTATTTTTACCCGAGCAAGGATGTTTCGCCAGCTAGTCTTTAGACTAGCTGATTATACTGCCACAAACCACCCAAACTAAGACTAAGATAGAGCAACTTTTTTACTCAAAAAGCTATTGCTTTTACAAAAAGTTACATATATACTAAATACATACAAAACCATAAAACAAAAAGAGGTTTGAGATGAAAATATCTGTAGAATACGTTGCCGATGAACTAAAAGTCGCTGTACGTTACTAGTGTGTAATTAGGAGCTTCTATTGCGTGGGCAATTATTTAGCGCTGCCAGGCAATGGCTACAAGCACATCAGGTGGTAGTATGTGTAGTTTTTGCGTATGCAGTAATAATTACAACATACGTATTGTTGTTTGTAGCCCCACGCACTATAGCTCTACAGTATGGTCAGGAGAAAACCTGCATATCGCAGCTAACACTACTGCCGACTATACACCAGGCCGCCAATACAGATAACTTTAGAGCCACGGCCGATGATGTGCTATGGCGCGTGGGCGGCGTGCCGCTAATAACCACCCAAACCTGCGTACAGCCTACAGCAGCGCCCACAGAGGGCGAGTACATTACCAGCTCGTCGCCCTATGGCGGTTGGCTGCTGCAGCGCCGGCTAGCGGTAATGGTGTCTGCGGCGCCTAAGGCAACATCTGCTGGGTTGGGTCAGCCGGTATCGGCCACCAAACCACTACAGATAAAGCTAAGCGATAGTGATGTGCTGTATGACTATACCATTACTGATGGTAGCCAAACTGGCAAATGTACGCCATTAAGCACTGTGGCGGCCTTGCAGTGCGATGTTGCGGCGCTAAAGCTGGCACAGGGGCAGCAGTACGCGCTAGAACTAAAGCGCTCGTTTAACGGATCTAGCGAAAAAAGCGTATTAAAGGCGGATATCACGACCCTAACGGCGACGACAATTACCGACACCTCTATAAAAGATGGCGAGGTAGTGTATGCGCGGCCTACCGAGATAACCGCCACAACCGACAAGCCGCTAAAACAGGCCAAGGCGACGCTACGCGAGGAGGGGGCAGGCGAGGATATTGCGGCCGAAACCAGTGTAGACGGCACGACGATTAGCATAAAATTAGCCGACGAACTGCCGCGCGAGAAGAAATACGTACTAACAATAACAGATGTCGAGGCGACTGACGGCAGCTCGCTGGCCGAGCCGCATACTAGCAGCTTTACCACATCGGGCGGCCCCAAGGTTAGCGGGGTGAATATCGGGTCGTCTGGGGTGGCGCTAGGGGCGCGAATTGTTGTGACGTTCGATCAAGAACTATCTGCTGCCCAAGATATTAGCCAGCTGGTGACGATAACCGGTGCTATAGCAGCCATAACTCGGGCTGGCAGCCAAATAATCTATACTTTGCAAAACACCGGTACTTGCGCACCATTTACACTTAGTGTTGCCAAGGGGTTGCAAAGTAGCTACGACATCACGTCTAATGCCAGCTGGAGCTACACCTCGCGCACAATTTGTCACACAACATCGGTATACGGCACGTCGGTAAAGGGGCGGGCGTTAGTGTACTATACATTTGGTTCATCTGGCCCAATCACTATGTATGTCGGCGCTATCCACGGTAGCGAACCGAGCTCTAGCGGCATAATGAAGGCCTGGATAGACGATCTAGAGGCCGACCCTAGCCTGTATGCTGGCAAACGTGTGGTGGTAGTGCCAACCATTAACCCCGACGGCATAGCTACCGGAACGCGCACTAACGCCAACGGGCAAGACCTGAATCGTAATTTCCCGGCCGCCAACTGGACGGAGGGCGTAGGCGGCACCGAGCCACTATCGCAGCCAGAATCTAAGGCGCTTGCGGACTTAACTATTAGGCTACGGCCGCGGCTGCTGCTATCGTATCATGCCGTGGGTAGCTTGGTGACGGGCGACCAAGGTGGCTACTCGGCTGGCTATGCCAATAAGTATGCCAGTATGGTGGGGTACAGTGATACCACCTACAGTAGTGGTGGAGGCTTTGAATATGATATTACCGGGGCGTATGAAGATTGGAGCTACAGTGTGCAGGGCATACCAAGTATGGTGATAGAACTAGGCAGCTACAGCTACTACAATTTTGCCCACCACCGGGCGGCAATGCGTGCCATGCTTAACTAACCCGAGCTCGACATAAGTCGAGCTCTCGAGGGGCGGGCCCGCCCGCCCCGCTTATATCGCGGAATAAATCCGACGAGATAAGCTCCCCACCCCTAAAGCCACTGCTTACGCAGTGGTGAGTGAATCCTATACTAAGGTGGGGTCTAAATAAAATAACCCGTCTCGCAGGCGGGTTATTTTAGGTGTTTTTGCCACGTCTCGCAGGCGCGGCAAACCATTTTTATGTGGTGAACCTCGTAGTTTTAGAGATTCAAACAGGTGCACTTATTAATATATAGCATAGGCGATATATATGCAATACTTTTTATACCATAATAATTTTGTTTGTAACCATTGACATTTTGAATTGTTTGTGCTAATATAGAATCATACACATAGC